>JBAUDW010000192.1:0-7294 GCA_049678285.1 Phycisphaerae bacterium | reverse complement strand
CCCGGCACCACCGCGCCTCCGCTTACCTGTCGAGGGGCGGAGTTGACAAAGTAGCGTTAGGCGCCGGCGCTTAATCGGCGGGCGAGGAAGCGGCCGGTGTAGGATCGCCGGCATCGGGCGATTTCCTCGGGCGGCCCGGCGGCGACCAGTTTGCCGCCCCCTTCGCCGCCTTCCGGCCCGAGGTCGATGATCCAGTCCGCCTGGCTCACGAAATCCAGGTTGTGCTCGATCACCAGGAGCGAGTGCCCTGCGTGGACGAGGCGATGGAAGGTTTTCAGGAGGACCTGGATGTCCGCCAGGTGGAGGCCGGTCGTCGGCTCGTCGAAGATGAAAAGGTGTTGCCGGCCTTTTTTCGGCGTTGCGAGGTAGGACGCCAGTTTCAACCGCTGGGCCTCGCCGCCCGAGAGCGAGGCCGTGTTCTGACCGAGCCGGAGATACCCCAGCCCGACGTCGACGAGCGGCTGGAGCCGCGCCGCGAGTTCCTTGTGCTCGCGGAAGTGGGCCTTGGCCTCCTGGACGGTCATGCTCAGGATGTCGTCGATGTTCTTTCCTTCCCAGCGGACGCCGAGGACCTTTTTCTTGAATCGCTTGCCGCCGCATTCCTGGCAGACGACCGTCACGTCGGCCATGAAGTACATGTCGTGGGTCACGGCGCCGACGCCTTTGCAGACCTCGCATCGGCCGCCGGCGACGTTGAACGAGAAGTTTGCCGCCGTGACGCCGGAGACGCGTGCCTTCGGCGTCTGGGCAAGGAGGCTCCGGATCGCTGTGTACGCCTTGACATACGTGATGGGGTTGGATCTGGTGCTGAGGCCGATCGGGCTCTGGTCCACCAGAACGATGTCGTCGATTTCGTCGATGCCCTCGAGGGCGTCGCACCGGCCGACGTCGTCCACCGGCCGGCCGCGGCGGTGCATGAATTGGCCGTAGAGGCAGTTGTGGACGAGCGTCGTCTTGCCGCTGCCCGAGACGCCCGTCACGCACGCCAGGAGCCCGAGCGGAAACCGCACCGAGAGGTTCTTCAGATTGTGTTTCCTCGCCCCCTCGAGGGCGATCCATCCCTTGGGCCGGCGCCCGTAGGGCGACATGGCCCGACTCGCGTGGGTCGCCAGTTGCCGGGCCGTCTCCGACGTTTTGCACGCGGCCAGGCCGGCGTAGGGGCCCTCGAAGATGACTTCGCCGCCCGCTTCGCCCGCGCCGGGTCCCAGGTCCACGAGGTGCTCGGCCGCCCCAATCATCTCCGGGTCGTGCTCGACGACGACGACGGTGTTGCCCTTGGCGATGAGGCCCCGCAGGATGCCGAGCAGGCGATGCGTGTCGCGGGCGTGGAGGCCGACGGTCGGTTCGTCCAGGACGTAGAGGGTGTTCGTCAGGCTGGAGCCGAGCGCGGACGCGAGGTTGATCCGCTGCGATTCGCCGCCCGAGAGCGAGCGCGTCTGGCGGTCGAGCGTCAGGTACGCCAGGCCCACGTCGTCGAGATACGCGAGTCGGCTGCGGATTTCCCTGAGCAGCACCGCTGCCTTCTCCTCGTCCTGGGCGCCGAGTCCGAGCGCGTCGAACCACGCCCGCAGGTCTTTCACCGGCTCAAGCGCGAGGTCGGCGATCGTCTTGCCGCCGACGCGGACGTTCAAGGCCTCCGGCCGCAGACGCCGGCCCCCGCACGTCGGGCAGGTGTAGTAGCCGCGGTAACGGGCGATCATCACGCGGACGTGGACCTTGTAGCGCTTCGTCTCGAGCCAGTCGAAGAAGCCCCGGACGCCGATCCAGTCCCCGTCGCCGTCCCAGACGAACCGCTTGTCCGCCTCCGGGAGGTCCACGTACGGGACGTCGGTCCGGACCCCTTGGCGATGGCAGGCCCGCCGGCACTCCTTGTGCAACTGCTTGTACGCGGGCGTCTGCCAGCAGGCAATCGCCCCAGAGTCGATCGATTTGCGCGGGTCCGGGACGATCTTGTCCGGGTCGAGGTTGCTCGTCCGCCCGAAACCCTGGCAGGTCGGGCACGCGCCGACGGCACTGTTGAACGAAAAGAGTTGCGGCTCCGGCTCGGGGAACACCCGGCCGCAGCGGGCGCAGTTGAAACGGACGTCGAACGGCAGGCGCTCGCGTTCGGCACTCGCTTCATCGAGCACGAGGACCATGGCCCGCCCGGCGCCGGCCTTGAACGCGGTCTCGAGGGCCTCGGCCAGCCGGCTCCGGCTCTCGGCCGGCGCGTCGGCAAGCACCAGACGGTCGATGACGACCTCGATCCGGGCCGGCGCCTCAGCCTCGGGGACCTCGCCCACCTCGACTATCCGCCCCCCGAGCCAGAGACGCTGAAATCCTTGGCGCTCGAGTTCGCGCCTCAAGGATTCCCACGGCCTGGCCTCGTCCGAACCGTTCGCCGACGCCCGCGCGACGGGCGCCACCACCAGGAGCCGCGAACCGCCCGGCAGCAGGAGGCAAGCATCCACCGCCCCCGGGATGGTGTGTTTCTCGACCTTCACGCCGCAGTCCGGGCAACTCGTCTCGCCGACGCTCGCGAACAAGAGGCGCAGGTAATCCGCGATTTCCGTCGCCGTCCCCACCGTCGAGCGGGCGTTCTTGACCGTGTTCCTCTGTTCCAGGGCGATGGCCGGCGGCAGGCCCGTGATGGAATCCACCGGCGGCCGCTGCATCTGCTCGAGGAACTGCCGCGAGTAGGCCGAGAGGGATTCGACGTACCGCATCTGTCCCTCGGCATAGAGGGTGTCGAAGGCGAGGCTCGATTTGCCGCTCCCGGAGACGCCCGTCACGACCGTCAGGGCCCGGTGGGGGATGGAGACGCTCACGCCCTTGAGGTTATGCGTCCGCGCGCCTTTGACTTCGATAGTTCGCCGCATGCGCAGAATAACTCCAGCATACCGAATCCTCAACGATACTCCGGATGCGGGCGGGTGTCAAGGTTGGAAGGAACGGAAGTGCCTGAGTTCCTGAGGGACTGAGTAACTAGGTAACTGAGTGACGGCGAGGGGTGCTCGACTTCAGACTCGTTTCAACGCGGAGTGCGGCCCGCATAAGGCCGTAACGATCAAGGTCGGTGGCGCTGCTATCGTGCGTCGGCTGGAGCGACTTGTTCAGCATATTATCCTTTCCCGTCGCCACCGGCGGCCTCGATCACGATCGGTGCTAAAGAACTAGCGCGGCTGACGAACTCCACCCCATAGGCTAGGAAGTCCAGTTTTCTCGCGGCTGTACGAAAGCGATGGTCCTGCCTGAACTCGTGCATACACGCCTCCGAAAGGAGCTTCGCGGCTTTCGGAGGCGCATCAAGGAGCTCACCGTACGAAATCGGGGTATCCGCATCCGGGATAGGGAACTGGGTCTCGCGTTTTGACCGAAGCGCAACGAGCAGTGGCTCCTTTGTGTCTTTCCTGTTCAGCATCTTGGTGAGTGTCCAGAAGTAATCGGGTGGCTGTGGATCATTGCGCCAGCGGTGCTTCCACTTGGAGAGAAGCCACTGGGAGAAATTTGGGCCAAGAAGAATGGCTAGGCGCAGCAGGTAGTAAACCTTGGGCGACTTGGGATCCGCGCAGAGTGAAGCGATGAGTTCTGCGCACTTGCCTGGACTAAGCTGATGTAACCAGAACAGGCCAGGTGCGTAAAACTCGTGAAGAGCTGCGTGGGCGAGAACGCCGAACAGGTCCGCATCCCCAACCACGTGCTGGCGTTCAGCGTAGACACGGTAATAAAGTGACTCGCCCAGGAAGAACTTCTTTTGACCCTTGGCCAGCAGGTGATTTGCTTCAATAACGTTGTTGATTTCGTCAAACAGGCCATCTGAAAGCTCTTCGTGCACAAGGATACCAGAAGCTTCGCTCTTCTTGTGGGTTAGTCGGACCGCCGGGGCTTTCGGGTCATCGGTGAGACGTGTAACTCGCAGTGCAGTACCCGCGCCCAGAATGCCACCGCCCTTCGACAGAGTGTAGGTTGGTACCGGAACCGGCACCTCCTTGATGCGCCTGAGCAACTCAGCCTTGAGGAACTCCGTCCGTTTGGCCACAATACGCTGCAGGGCGGCAGGTGTGGCGAGGTCGGACTTCGCGCTATAACGGTAATAGACCGCTCTCGCGGCCAGAATAGTGTGCTGCTTGCCGCCAGGGCGTTTCTCCGTAATGGCCTTGGTGGTCACGTGCGGCATGACGTGGCTGGGTGGGACATGAAGAATAACAAATCTCTTTCGGCGGTGTTTTATCTCTGTGTAGTTCAAATTGGGAATCTCGGGTGAGACAACCCCGCTTATTAGCTCTGCGATCTTTGCCGGATCGACGTGGGCTAAGTCTTCGTTAGAAAGCCCAACCCAGCAGCCCTTTGGGTCGACGCCACATACCACGAACCCGCCTTGCGTATTGGCGAATGAGATCACTGCTTTGACCGTCCTGTATTTCGAGCGAAGCGAGACGTTTGGGCCGATCGGGCATGAGAACTTCCACTCTAGGAATTTCGATTCTGCCTTCGTTTGGAGCAACCTAGCGCGGAGCGCGCCCAGATCCTCGAAGGGATCAAGCGATGTTGCAAGCCTTGCAATTGAGGGAGTCCGTTTGCGTCCCAATGGTCTATCGCCTTGCTACAGCTGCCGAACTACCGATTATCTGGTTTCCGTATAAGCCGCGTGCCGGCCGTGACATGCCGATAGTCTAATCCGACCGCACGGGCGGGTCAAGGCCAATTAAGCATCGTGTCCGCCGAACTCGCTGTCTTTATGCTCCTTAGTCCTCATTTCCGCTGCCCGCTCTTTCATGTACCTGTGCCACTCTGCGATCTCTTCTATTACGTCGGTAGGTTTAGCCCCGACCTCGGCGAGTTCACGATGGAGTTCGGGTCCGCGGCTCAATAGGTATTCGTACTCGACGATGGTCCAGATTACGTCCTCGAGGGTTTTGTCCGTAGAATGGAGCAAGGTTTCATAGTGGGCGAGTTCCTCTGATGTCGAGGAGGGACTGAGAGGAGCATTTACGCGGGACAGGAGGAGGGAATTGAGAATGTCATTCTCGTCTGCGTAAGGGAACTTGGCCTTGAGGCGCTTATAGACGGTGACCTGGGTGTCAATAACGCCTTTCGGTCCCAGTGAAGGAAAGAGCTTGATCAGCAACCCCCAGAAAAGGCGCTTGAGCATTCTCAGAAATCTCATGTTTCACCTAAAGACGTGCCATTGGGGACACAATACCTAATTCGGTCTTCGCCCGGGCATCGGCCCGGTCCGGCCATTCCATCCCGATAGGCTAATCCGGCCGCACGCGCCGGTCAAGGCCGATCAAGTAGGGTGTTGGAACCGTCCCAGGCATCATGCCCCCCGCCGCTTTGTTTTGACCGGGGCTTGCCGGCAGCGTATGGTGGAGAAGAGGGGGGTGGTCGCGAACGCATCGCAGGGAGGACGGTCTCATGAATTTCGAGCACCTGGCGGAAGCCATCGGCGGGGCGGACTGGCAGCGGGTCGCGCTCGGCGCGGCCTTCATCTTCCTTTGCCGCGTCTCCGACGTGAGCATCGACACGCTGCGCGTCATCTCCATCGTCAAGGGCCAACGCGTGCTCGCGGCGGTGTTCGGCATGCTGGCTTCGGGGATTTTCATCGTCGCCCTGGCGACGATCTTTCGCCCGCCGATCCACTGGCTTCAGATGGTGGGCTACGCGGCGGGTTTCGGCATTGGGACGTTGGTGGGGATGACGCTGGCGACGCGGCTCTCGTCGGAGTTTGTGCTCTTTCGCGTTCTCAGCCGCCCGCCGGGCGGTCCGATCAGCGACCGGCTGCGGTCCGGCGGATTTGCCGTCACCGCCGTCGCGGGCGAGGGACGCGACGGACCGGTCGAGATTCTTTTCAGCGTCGTCCGGCGTTCGCAGGCGCGGAAAGCGTTGGACCTGGTGCGCGCGGTGGACGCGAAGGCGTTCGTGGTGCTGGAGCCGGTGCAACACGCGGCGGGCGGCCATGTGCCGCGATTCATCGGCCCCGGCGTGGCGGTCCGGCGCTAGCGAAAGCGGCAATGCCGGGTTCGGGCCGCCGTCCGATTACGGCCACTGGACGACGGTGGCGGCGGGTTGGCCGACGGAGGCCTCGACGCGCAGACGCGTCAGTTCTTCTTCCGTCTCGCCGAGGCGGACACGGAGGTCGGCCAACGCTTTCTCGTGCTGGCGGAAGGCCTCGATGTCCGGAGCGATTTTTTCGGCGGCCGCGCGGGCCTCCTCCATCTCGCGCGCCAGTTCCTCTTCATCCCGTACGGCCCGGTCCCGGTCGCGCCGGAGGATGGCGGCCTTCTCCTCGAGGAGCGCCTGGGCGAGGGGGGCGCGGCAAATCCGGAGTTCGGCGCGGGCCTCCTCGAGTTTGGCCAGCATCCGGCGGACGGGGTCGGCGTCGTCGCCGTACTTCGCACGCAGGGCCTCGAGGTGCTTTTCCAGCCGTTCGACTTCCGCGCGGGCGCCGGCGACGCCCGGGTCGGATTCGATCGCCTCGGCGATCGGGGGATACGCCTTCAGGAAGATCGCCGCGTTCTTCGCGTCGGCGGCCTGGGCCTGGAGGGCCTGGAACTTGTTCCACTCGGCTTTGGCGCGGTCGAACTCGGGCTGGCGGCGGGCGGCGAGCGCATTGAGGGCGTCGAGGCGGACCCGGCGTTCGTCGGCCGCGGGATCGGTCGTCGCCAGGCCGAGGCGGGTGCGGAGTTCTCCGAGGTCGCGTTCCGCGTCGGCGGCGCGCCGGCGGAGGGAATCGCGCTCGGTTTCGAGTTCTTTTCGGCGTTCGCCGCGGCCGCTTTCGCGTTCGCTCTTGGACTGGACGAACGCTTCGAGGACGGCGCGGACGACGGAGGCGCGGCGGTTCTCGGGACCGCTTTCGAGGCGGACGCTGAGACAGTCGGCGCCCGGAACGCGTTCAACGCGCAGGTCGGCGCGAAGGCGGGCGACGGCGTCGGGCCCGCCGTAGGGTTCGGCAGCGCCGCCGGCCTTCGCCAGACGCGCCAGGGCGCCGGTGAGGACCGCGTCGGACACCAGTTCCGTCCGCTGCTCCTCGAGCATGGCGGGCGTCGCGGGGGCGCCGTCGGGCCATTCAATGCGCACCACGCCGGTGCCGGGCGCGGCAGACTCGGACTTGCAGCCGCCGGCGAGGGCCGCGACCGCGCCAAGCGCCAGGATGCTCCACGAAGCGCCTCTCACGAGAGTTCCTCCGAACGGCGTGCGATCCATTGTCGCTTGGAGGGAGGGCGGGGGCAAGGGTTTCCCCGCCTTCCGGCCCGTCCGGGTGTGACTAGATTTTCTGGCGAACGTTAGGTTTTTGTAGCGCGGGGCTTTATGC
>JBAUDW010000191.1:0-2199 GCA_049678285.1 Phycisphaerae bacterium | reverse complement strand
CGTCATGGGTTCGGCGCGGTATTGGAGCGATTACAATCTGGAAGTCCACGTGACGCCGCGCGGCGGGGCGGTGCGGCGGCTGTCGCTGGCGCGGGACCGGTTCTTCAAGACCGTTGCGGACCGGGGCGAGAAGGATCCCGACGATCGGCTGGCGATGGACCTGGTGGATGCGGTCAAGAGCCCGGACGAGCGGAAGGCGATGGGCCTGGAGGGACCGCCCGCGCCGTTCCCGGCGTTTCTGATTCCGGAACTGCACGTGAAGTTCGCGGGGGCGGAAGAGCCGTCGCGGGTGGACCTTTCGGAAGTGGTCTGGCGGGTCGAGAAGAGCGGGCCGACCGAGGTCGCACTTTCGGTGGAGGTGCACAAGGCAGACGGGACGCCGGTGCTTCGGGTCGTGAGGCGCTATACGCTGCGGCCGCGCGGCGCGGCGCGTCAGGACGCTGCGCCGGCCACGGACGGGCCGGCCGAGGCTTCGGTGGATTATGAGATCGGGATGGTGCTGGAGTTTGTCGCGCTCACGGACGAGGTGAAGAGTGTGGATTACGTTCTCGGGGGTCCGGCGGCGCTGGCGCGGGAGGACGCGCGGAGCGATTTCCGATCGGCGGTGGCGGGCGCGTGGACCGACAAGGGCGTCGAAGTCCAGTCGGTGGCGGGAAATAAACTGGAGGAGAAGAAACAGGGCGAGGCGGACGCGGGGCCTTCGAAGAGGAGCCTGGCGGGCCCGAAGGTGGCGTGGGTGGGCGAAGCAGAAAAATATTTCGCTGTGCTGATGATTCCGCAGAAGCCCTCCCGGGAGGGGACGTTCGCGGCCGGGGCCGAGGCGTTTCGGTACGAGGTGACGGAGTTCGACGCGCCCATGCCTCTGGCGGGCGTTCGCCTCGTGGCGCGCGAACAGCCGATCTCGCGCCCGGAGGGCCTTCGCCACGAGTATGTCATCTACGCCGGCCCCAAGGACCCGAGGGTGCTGGAGGCGTACGCCGCCATCGGGTTGCCGGGACTCATAGCCGGGCAGTGCCCGATCCCGGGCATCTCCGAGATCAGCCGAGTCATGGTCATCGTGCTGGACGCGTTTCACGGCTTGGTGCGGAACTACGGACTGGCGATCATGATGCTGGTAGTGGTGCTGAGGCTGGTGCTCCATCCGGTGACGCGATGGAGCCAGAAGTCGATGTCGAAGATGCAGACGATCGGGCCGAAGATGGAGGAACTCCGCAAGAAGCACGGAGACAAAAAGGAACAGCTGAACCAGGAAATGATGAAGCTCTACCGGGAAGAGGGAATCAACCCGGTGACGGGATGCCTGCCGATGTTCCTCCAGATGCCGATCTGGATCGGTCTGTACGGGGCGCTCCAGGTGGCGATCAACCTTCGTCACGCGGCGTTTCTGCCGGCGGATTGGGTGGACTGGATGCCGTGGCGAACGATCTTCCTTCAGGACCTCGCGCAGCCGGATTCCCTCGTTCTGTGGAACACGCCGTTCTTTCTGCCGGGGCGGGACATTCCGCTGCTCGGCTGGCTCATCAACAGCATCCAGAACATGATGGGCGGGGGGATCACGAGTTTCAATCTTCTGCCGCTGTTGATGGCGTTCACGATGTACCTTCAGCAGCGATTCACGCCGGCCCCCTCGACGGGCCCGCAGGCCAACCAGCAGAAGCAGATGATGGTTTTCATGACGGTGTTTCTGCTGGTGGTGCTCTACAGCGCCCCGGCGGGGCTGTGCCTCTACATTCTGACGTCGTCGCTGCTGGGGTTCCTCGAGCAGCGGCACTTGAAGAGGAAGTTCGCCGCCGCCGCCGCCGTGGCGGTGAAGCCCGGAGAACCGTCGTCGCCGAAACCGCCGAAGAAGGCCGGCTCGCTCGTCGCCGGCCGCCATAAATCGATCGCCGAACGGATCGAGGCCTGGCTCGAACGCCGCCGATCCGGCGGCGAGAAGTAATCTCGAAAAAGAGTCCCGGACCCTTTTTCCCTTTTTCCGCCCGCTTATGGAACTCGATGACACGATCGTGGCCGTCAGTTCGCCGGCCGGTCCCGGGCGGCGGGCTATTTTGAGGCTCTCGGGTCCGGACGCGGTGGCCGTCGCGGACCGCGCGTTCGCGGCCTCGGACCACTCCTTTCTTTCCGCCTGGCCGACTTTCGCGGCGCGCCCCGGGCGCCTCGAGCCGCCGGGGACACTCCTTTCGGCGCCGGCCGTCGCCT
>JBAUDW010000190.1:0-1900 GCA_049678285.1 Phycisphaerae bacterium | reverse complement strand
GACGTGCGGATTTCCCGCATCCGGCTTTCGGACAAAGACTCATACGTTCGCTCACGCAACGTGGCATCGCCGATCACGCAGTCGGACTAGGCCGATCTGCCCGTTCGCATATTGCTTGGAGAAGCGTGCGTCTCTCCGATTGCGAATCTTGTGCTTGGCACACCACCACTGACGAAACCGCTGGAAGACATAGGCGTCGACTGCACGATGCGTGTTGGCTGCGGTCCCCACCGAGAAGTAGTTCGCCCAGCCGATCAACGTACGGTTGATCATAGCGACACGTTCTTCCAGATCAGTCCACAGCCAACGTCGACTTGTCTTTTCGTGGATGTCACGATGGAGTCGCTGAATCGCCTTCGCCGATGGACGCATTCCATAGTAGGAACCGCCTGTCCGACGCGACCAGAGACGCCCAAACGTGTAACCGAGAAAGTCGAACGTTTCCTCCGGCAACCGGCACAAGTGCGTCTTCTCTTCGTTGACCGTCAGCTTCAACCGATCCATCATCGACCGCATAGCGGCCAACGCTTTCGCGCCGTTGCCCTTGCGGCAACAGATGACGAAGTCATCAGCATAGTTGACAATCTTTGCTTGCAGACGCCGCTCGTACCCCAGGACTTTCCATCCCAGCAAGAACCGCCGCATGTAGAGGTTGGCCAACAACGGCGAGATCGGTGCGCCCTGCGGGCTGCCCCGACGCTCGTCCTTGTTGCGGGTCGTTCGACGCTTGTTCCCTCGCTCGTCGGTCTCTTCCACCGGTGCCACGAGCCACATCTTCACGAGATGCAACACATGTTTGTCGCTCACGCGACGGGCTACCGATTTCATTAGCTCGGCGTGAGGAATGCTATCGAAGTAACCGCTCAAGTCCGCGTCGACTACCTCCTCGTGCCCAGAGCGAATCAAATCTTTGATCTGCCCCAAGGCACCATGAGCGCTCGTGCCTGCTCGATACGCGTATTGCTCAGGCTGCAAGTCGGCCTCGAAGATTGGCTCTAAGACCAACAAAGTTGCCGTTTGCACCACGCGATCCCGGATCGTTGGAATGCCCAACGGTCGCTGCTTGCCATTCGGCTTGGGTATCATCACCCGCCGAACAGCTCGGGGTTGATACGTTCTACCTTTCAGTTCGTCCGTCAGTTCGTCCAGCCACATTCCGACGCCGTACTCTTCGATGTCCGCAAACGTCTGCCCATCGACGCCCGGCGAGCCGTTGTTGGCCCGGCAGAGTCGATACGCATGGGTCAGCACGTCCCTGCGATACACCTTGTCGTACAACGCATAGAAACGATAGTTGGGCGACTGCTTCGCTTTGGCATGTAACGCCGTCTGCAACTTCTCAACCTTGGGTGGAGGTGTTAGACGCATCGTCAATCTCCCGGATGTTGGTCACTTATGACGTTAGCCTTGAACTAAGGCCCCTTCGCTCGGCCCGCGTTACCAGGCGTCTGCACTACTACGGGCCTCTCCGCCACCCCGTTCGACCGAGCCTGCTCCTCACGGAGGTCTCGTTGAGAGTCACGCGCTCTCATCGTGCGGGGCTTCCCGTGTTGCGGTCAAATTCCTCTTTCGTACATGCCGACGCCAATACCCCGGCGGAACGGATGGGTGCGCATGTCGCTCGCATTACCCAACCGCATCGGCCTTCCCCGCTTTGACTTCGGGTCGGCTTCCGCGACGCAGTTTCGAGGCGTGCTCAGCGTTCACTCATGTTTCAGCCTGTACGCTCGCTGAGTCGCCCAAGGCGACCCTTTTACCTGGAAGTGCTTCAATCCACATCGTTACCTCCATGAACCGCCTCCAGTGCTACCGGCCGGAGCGACAGAAGCCGGGTGGGATTCGCACCCACGGAAATTCGCCGCCTTGCACGGCACACGTCAAAGAACAAGTGCTTGCGTGA
>JBAUDW010000189.1:0-20916 GCA_049678285.1 Phycisphaerae bacterium | reverse complement strand
GGTGAGGGTGTTGGTCACGTGCAGGTTGTGCGGTTTCAGTGTCATGTTGCCGCTGCTAGCATGTCCGCCGACAAAGTCGGCGGCTCGCTCCGCCTCGTTCAAATGCAGGTCAGCACAACCACAGCCTGGGCGGCGACGGCTTGGCCGGCGCCGATCGGGCCGAGACCTTCGAGCGTCCGGGCCTTCAGTCCCACGGCGTCGGGCTCCAGGCCCAGCAACTCGGCCAGCCGGCCGCGCATCGTTTGTTTCAGGTCGGCCAACTTCGGCCGCTCCAAGAGGAGGTTCACGTCCGCGCTCGCCGGTCGCCAACCGGCCGCTTTCACCTTTGCGAGAACGAGGGCGAGAAGGCGGGCGGAGTCGGCGTCCTTCCAGGCCGGGTCGGTGTCCGGAAACTGCTCGCCGAGGTCCCCGAGGCCTGCGGCTCCGAGGCAGGCGTCGGCGATTGCGTGCAGGACCACGTCGCCGTCCGAGTGGGCCTCGGGGCCGACCTCGGAGGGCACCTCGACGCCCGCCAGGACGAGCCGCCGCCCCGGCACCAGGCGGTGCACGTCGAAGCCCAGACCGACTCGGCATGCGTGCGTCACAGGCGACGCTCCTGGATGCGAGAGACTGTTTCAAAACGACAGCCACCCCTCACCCCAACCCTCTCTCCCGCAAGGGGAGAGGGGGCTATGAAACAGCGCGGGCAGTGTATCGGCGTCCGCCGGGCGATGCAACGGGAAACACACGGGCCGCGCCGAGCGCCCGTTGGGGCGTCCGGCCCGGCCCGCCTGCGGGCCATAGCCCTACGAAGGGCGAAGGCCCGTGCCTCGCTCCCGCGGCTTCGCGGGGTTACTTGCCAGTCAAGGCCTTGATGCGATCGCGCGCCTGGTTGACCTCGTCGGGGTTCTTGGATTTCAGGAGGACCGCGTTGTAGAGTTCGACGGCCTTGATGCGGTTCTTCAGGCGTTCCTCGTAGATCTTGGCGGCGTTGAAGCGGGCCGCGTACTGTGTCTCGGGGTCCCACTGCCAGCACCGCTCGTAGCACTGGACCGCGCGGGTCCAGTCCTCGAAGTACCAGCCGCCGTAAATCTCGCCCATCCGGAAGGCCGCGTCGTCGATCTTGTCGCTCTCGGGGTACTTCCCGATGATCGCCTGGAACTTCTCGAGCGCGTTCTTCAGGTAATCCTTCTTGGCCGGCGGGAAGGCCGGGTAGTTCTTGTAATCCAGGCCTTCCTTGTAGAGTTGGTCGGCGGCGGGGATGCGGCGCAGGGGTTTCAGTTCCGGTCCGACGACCTCGGCGATCATGAGGTATCGGATTTTCGGCACGGCCTCGAACGCCTTCAGTTCCTGCTCCACCCATTCGATCTTGTGCTGGGCGCCGCGCGCGAGGTAATGATCTTTCAGGGCGAGGAGGGATCGGCCGTAAGCCTTCCGCAGGCGGGCCACTTCCTCCACCAGGCCCAGTTCCTGCATCCCCGTGAAGTCCGTTTCGGGCTCGGGCTCGATCTGGGCCTCGATGGCCTCGGCCTGGAGATCTTCGGGCTTCGGCGGCCTGGGGGGCGCGGCCGGCACTTCGGTGATCGCCGGGACGGGCGCCTCGGCAGGTTCCGGCGGCATGGTCACGGTAATCGGTTCCGGCGCGGGCAAAGGAGCCGGTTCAGGCGCGGGGACTGGTGCGGGTTCCGGCGCAGGCAAAGGAGCCGGTTCGGGCGCGGGGACTGGTGCGGGTTCCGGCGCAGGCAAAGGAGCCGGTTCAGGCGCGGGGGCCGGCGCAGGTTCAGGCGCGGGCAAAGGCGCCGGCTCAGGCGCGGGCGCAGGTTCCGGCGCAGGCAAAGGAGCCGGTTCAGGCGCGGGTACCGGCTCAGGCGCAGGCGCCGGTACCGGTTCAGGCGCGGGTTCCGGCTCAGGCGCGGGCTCCGGCGCAGGCGCGGGCTCCGGGGGCGGCGTCGGCGGGATGGGCTCGGCCGTCGATGGCCGGTCCGGCCGGAGTTTCACCGGCGGGAGCGAGAACTCGTCGTCCCCCTGCTGGGAGATCGCCTCTCCTGTGATCCATAGTGCCAGGGCCGCAGCGACCAGCAAAACGATAAGCCGACGCATGGGTTTGTCCTCCGTCCGATGTGAGGCCGTTCCAATGCCGGGCGCGCACCAACGCGCGTGTATCGTCCATTAGAAATGGCCGTCCGCCGACCGTCAAGGAAAAACCGACGCCGACCGGCGAAGGGGGAAAAGAGTTTCGGCAGGGCCTAGAGTGCCGCGGCGCCCGCCTTCGGCCTCTGGAACCGCTTGAGGAACCGCCGGATCGCCCGTCGGCGGAAGCCGGCGTCGGCAAGGTGGTTCCAGAGGCTCCGGAGCATCGCCCGCCGAATCCGCTCGCGCCCCAGTTTCTCGACCATCGGGTGGGCGAGGGCCTTGCGGTACGCGATCCAGGGCGGGTGCTTGCGCAGGAACCGCAGTTGGATCCGCGCCTGGATCTGCCGAAGGTCCTCCACGCCGTAATGGTCGCTCACGACGTACCGCCGCCGGCCGACCACCTTCATCCCCGGCTGCGCGAGGACCCACTGCTCGAAGTCCGTGTTGGCGTAGGCGTAGATTTTGTTGGGGCTGATGAAGTCGATGCCGAGTTCGGCGGCGTAGTCGGCGATGCCGAGCATGTCCTCGGCCGTCTCGCCGGGGTTCC
The DNA here is from genome assembly GCA_049678285.1 of Phycisphaerae bacterium. Lineage (GTDB taxonomy): Bacteria > Planctomycetota > Phycisphaerae > FEN-1346 > FEN-1346 > JAPLMM01. The sequence continues at coordinate 18,257 of JBAUDW010000189.1, read as the reverse complement.
CGATGAGAAAGTTCCCGAGCGTCAGGATATTTGTCTCGGCCAAGTGCCGAAACGCCCGGCGGCACATTTCGACGGTGTAGCCTTTGCGCATCGCCTTGAGGAGCCTCGGCTGGTAGGACTCGATGCCGACCATGAACATGAAGAACCCCGCCCGCTCCATTTTCTTGACGAGTTCGGCCGACTTGGCGAGCGCATTGACGCGGATCTCGCAGGCGTACAGGTGCCGGATGTCGCGTTCAATGAGGAGGTCGCAGATCCGCTCCAGGCGCGCCAGGTCGGCGGCGAAGTTCGCGTCCACCAAGTGCACGACCTCGGCGTCGGTCTCTTCGAGTTCGGCGACGACGTCCTCCGGCTCGCGGCCGATCCACGGCTGAAGGTCGCCGAAGATGTTCTCGCGCCACTTGCAGAACGCGCAGACCATCGGGCACCCGACGCTCGTGATGACGTTGTCGCCCTTGAGCGTCATCCACGGGTACTCGTAGCGACGGATGGAGCGGTCGAGGTGGTAATGCTCGGGATGGATGCCGACGCGGCGGGGGTTCTTGACGAGTTCGGCGGAGGACTGTTTCAGTTCCCTCTCCCCTGGTGGGAGAGGGTGAGGGTGAGGGGGGCCAAGCGGCCGCTCAAGGCTTTTCCCACCCTCACCCCTTTCCTCTCCCGTCAAGGGAGAGGGGGTTATGAAACAGCGGCTAAGCGTGGCGCGCGTATCGGGCGGCCAGGCGGTCGGACGCTGGCGGTACCAGAGGCCCGCGACGCCTTCGGGGCTCCCGCGCTCCACGAGTTCCCGCAGCGTGTCCTCGCCGTAGCCGACGGCCAGGATGTCCATCTCGGGGAAGTCGCGGACTGTTTTCTCGGCCTCGCGTGTGGCGTAAAGGCCGCCCAGGACTATCGTTACGTCCCGCGACAGGGAGCGCAGGAGCGCGTCGGTGAACTCGTCGCGGCCCCACATGAGGCTGACGGCAATCATGTCCGGCCGGAACCGCCGGATGAGGGTTTCCAGGGGTTCCGTCTCGACGCGCATGTCCACGAGCAAGAGGTCCTCGACGACGGGCTTCAGGCGCGTGGCGACGACCTCCAGGCCGATCGGGTTGATGATCGCCAGGCCCCCGTAGAGTTTCTCGCTCTTCTTGTCGGGGCTGTAGGGATAGATTAGGAGCGGTCGTTTCCAGGTCATGGCGGCATTATAAGGGAGGCGGGGCGGCTCGGCAACGGCGCAGCCCCTGACTAGCCCCGAGCGCAAGCGAGGAGTCCGTCCTTTTCCCAATGCCCCGCGCGGCATATAATACGGGCGACCGGACACTGGTGAAAGGGAGCGACCGTGACACGAGCGAAAGTCAACCTGCTGATCGATGTTCTGCTGACCCTCCTCCTGGCCGCCATGGCGGGCGTGGGCTTCCTCACCAGGTGGGTCCTCGTGCCGGGGTATTTGCGCAGCGCCATCTACGGCCGGGGCGTGGAACTTTACTGGCTCGGCTTCGACCGGCACCAGTGGGGGACCGTGCACCTGTACCTGGGCGTGGCGACCCTCGCCCTCCTCATCCTCCACGTTGTGCTGCACTGGGGGCAGGTTGTGACGATCTACCGGCGGCTCATCGGCAGCGGCGGCGTGCGGGTTGGGGTCGCGATCGTGTTGCTTGCGCTCATCGTTGCCCTGATGGCCTTTCCGGCCCTGGTGACGCCCGACGTGGAGGAGGGCGGCGGCCACGGCGCTGGCCGCAGTGCGGGCCAAGGCGCACGCACCCCCGACGGCGCAGAGAACCCCGCCTATGAGGAGGGGCAAGGCAGGGGGCTGGGTCGCGGAGGCGGCTACCCGCGGCGGTAAAGGCCGTCCGAAACCAGCGCGAACAGAAGGGGATCGCATGGGATTCGTGTACTTCTTGAGGCACTTGGCCGAATGGTGGGCTGGGTTGGATTGGAAACTCCGCCTTGGGTTTCCGGTCTTTCTGCTGCTCATCTCGACCATCCTGTACTTCTGTGACATCATCTGGCCCTGGGGCTGGGGCGTGGGCATCGTGCTCCTGCTGTTCAGCGGGCGTTCGGAGTCCGAGAAGAAGGGTTATCGTTTCTGAATGTTTCTGAGGGGGGGCGGGCCGACGTCCGTCATTCGGGTTTCGTCATTTCTTGCCGTACTTCTCCTCCGGGTCGAACACCTTGACGCCATCCTCGGCCCACTGGTCCTTCCGCAGGACCCAGGAGAAACAGGAGCGCATGCCGGTGTGGCAGGCGGCGCCGCCGAGTTGCTCGACCTTCAGAAGCAGCACGTCCTTGTCGCAGTCGGCGCGGATTTCCCGGACCTTCTGGACGTTGCCGCTCTCTTCGCCCTTGTGCCAGAGTTTCTTTCGGCTGCGCGACCAGTAATGCGCTTCGCCGGTCTCGACAGTCCTGGCGAACGATTCGGGGTTCATCCAGGCGACCATGAGCACCTCGCCGCTGGCGGCGTCCTGGGCAATCGCGGGCATCAGGCCGTCCGGGCCGAACTTCAGCATTTCCGCCGGGTTGTTCATTTGTCCGCCTTTCGTTCTGTGTTTCTAAACGCAGAGGCCGCTGAGACCGCAGAGAAAAACGCCCTTCTTTTTCTCAAGAATATCTTCTCTCCGCGTTCTCCGCGACCTCTGCGTTCTACCCAACTTCAATCAGGCGAATGGCATCTGCGAAACGTTTCGCGAGCGCCCGCTTCACCGGCTGCGACTCGGGGCGCTCCAGGGCCGGGTCGCGCTTAATCCACTCGAACGCCTCTTTCCGCGCGAGGCGCAACAGGTCCGTGTCGTCAATGATGCTGCCCACCAGGAGGTCCGGCATGCCGTGCTGGCGCGTGCCGAAGAACTCGCCCGGCCCGCGGAGGCGCAGGTCCTCCTCGGCGATGCGGAAACCGTCGGTCGTCTCGGTCATGACCTGGATTCTTCGCTCGGCCTCCTCGGTGGCCGGCTCGGCCAGAAGGATGCACGTGCTCTTGGCGGCCCCGCGTCCGATCCGCCCGCGCAACTGGTGGAGTTGCGCCAGGCCGAAACGTTCCGCATGCTCGACGATCATGACGGTGGCGTTCGGCACGTCCACGCCGACCTCGATGACCACCGTCGAGACGAGGACGTGGATTTGTCCTCGGCGGAAGCGGTTCATGACGGCATCCTTGTCGGCCGGTTTCATCCGCCCGTGCAGGAGGCCGACCTCGAACTCGGGGAAGACGTCGTCGGCGAGGCGTTCGGCCTCTTCGGTGGCGGCCTTGAGGTCCGACTTTTCGTTCTCCTCCACCAGGGGGCAGACGATGAAGACCTGCCGCCCCGCGGCGAGTTCCTTTCGGGCGAACTGGTACGCCTTTTGCCGCTCGTCCGGTCCGACGGCCCACGTCTCGACGGGCGTCCGGCCGGGGGGCATCTGATCGATGGTTGAAACGTCCAGGTCGCCGAAGACCGTCAGCGCGAGCGTCCGGGGGATCGGCGTCGCGGTCATGACGAGGTAATGGGGCGCGAGATTCGGCAGGTCCTCGGCGGTCTGCCATTTGGCCTCGGCCCGCTGGAGGACGCCGAACTTGTGCTGCTCGTCCACCACCACCAGGCCGAGCCGCGCGAACGCCACGTCCTGCTGAATCAGCGCGTGCGTGCCGACGATGATGTTCGATTCGCCGCGGCGGATGCGGCGAAGGACCTTGCGCCGCTCGTCGGCCGGGAGGCCGCCCACCAGAAGGGCCCACTTGACGCGGCTGCCGACGAGGTACTTCTCGACGTTCTGGTAGTGCTGGGTCGCGAGGATTTCGGTGGGGGCCATGATGGCGGCCTGGTATCCGGCGGCGACGGTGGCCAGGGCGGCATAGAGGGCGACGGCCGTCTTGCCGCACCCGACGTCGCCCTGAAGGAGCCGCGTCATCGGCCGGTCGCGCGCCAGGTCTTCGCGGATCTCGACGATCGCCTTATCCTGGGCCCGCGTGAAGGTGAAGGGGAACCGCGCGCGGATGCGGCCGTCGAGGCGGGCGTCCACGGCGATGGGCGGCGCGTCGTGGGACGCCTTGGCGCTTCGTCGGCGAAGGGCGACCGCGAGTTCCATGAAAAAGAATTCGCTGAAGACCAATCGCCGCCGCGCCCGGCGGACCTCGTCCATGGACGCCGGCCGATGGATCATCCTGAGGGCGTCGGCCAGGTCCGCCAGGTCGAGGCGTCGGCGCATTTCCTCAGGCAGGGTTTCGCCGGCCAGGGGCAGGCCGACGCGGAGGGCCTCGTCCGTCAGGCGCACCAGCGACGGCTGCTGGAGCCCTTCGGTCGTGGGATACTCGACGAGGATACGGTCGCCCTCGGGCTCCTCGCCCGGGGCGGCAAGGCGCTCGAACTTCGGGTGCTGCATCTGGAGGCGTCCGCGGTACTCGCCCACGCGACCGTAGAAGAGGTACTCGGCGTCGGCCTCGATGGCCTTGGCGAGGAACCGGGCGTGAAACCAGACGACGCGCATCTCGCCGCTTTCATCCGCGATGAGGGCTTCGAGGCGGTCGCCCCAGCGGGGCGCGCGCGTCTCGACGACGCGGGCGCGGACGGCCTGCTCGCGTCCGGCGACGACGTGTGCGATCGGCACCAGGTCGCCGCGGTCGATGTACTTGCGGGGAAACAGCAGGAGCGCGTCGCCGATCGAGCGGATGCCGAGACGCTCCAGCAGCCGGGCGCGCTTCGGGCCCACTCCCTTGATATATCGGATGCTGTCGCTGAGTTTCGGCATACTGGCTTCGGCCTCGGCGCTTGCCGCGCGCCAGCGACAGTACACCGGGGCCCGCCCGAGGTCAAGCAAGACACCCAGGGATGAGGGGGTGTTCTTACCGTAAAGAGCGCCAAGAAAAAACGTCAAGGCAGGACGAAGTCGCGTTCCTCGCGCTTGACGACCAGGACGGGGCAGGGGGCCTTGCGGACGACCTTTTCGGCGACGCTGCCGAACAGAACGTGCCGAAGGCCCGTCCGGCCGTGCGTCGCGATGACCACCAGGTCGATCTCCTGATTGCGGGCGTAGCGAATGATCTCGACGAAGGGGCTTCCTTCGAGGAACGCCGTCCGCACCTGTGCGCCTTCGAGGTTCTTCTCGGCGAACGCTTCGAGGTTTTTTTTGCTCTCTTCGCGGATCTGGTCAAGAAAGGCTTCGCTCGGCCCTGTCATGTAGTAGGCCGACGTGCTCAACAGGTCCGCCGGGATGTCCACGACGTGGATGCAGTGGATCTCGGCCTGGAACCGCTTGGCGAGTTCGACGGCGTAGCGAGCGGCCTGTTCGCTGTCTTCCGAGAAATCCGTCGGGACGAGCAGTTTCGCGAGTCGAATCATCGGCGGGTCTCCTGTCCGAGTGGCGTTTCGTGCGGCAGCGCGCCTTCAGTTGTCATTATGCTGCGCGCCCCGGTCCCGGCGCGCCGGGATTCACGACGCCGGTTCGCGGGCCGGTCGGCGGTCGCGGGACCGGGCGGGCGGTTTCTGTTCGGGCCCGCGGCCTGGCGCCCCGAGGCACCGGGCCAGGGCCGGCACGAAGTAATCGCGCGAGACGACCTGCCAACTCATTTTCCGCGCGAGTTCCCATCCGCTCGCGAGGAGCCGCTCGAACGCTTCCCGCTCGACGGGGAGGCGTTCGGCCAACTGGCGGGCGAGGTTGGCGGCCACCTCGTGTTCGACGCGTTCGGCATCGAGGTCGGCGGCGTCTTCGCCGGCGGGGGCGGCGTAATGGGCCAGCAGGACGTTCTCGGGCATCCGGTCGCCGGCGACGCGGGCGAGGAACTGGGCGCATCCGCAGGTGCGGCTGATGACGCAGATGCCGCCGAACGCCAGCGTTTCGAGTTGGGCGATGCCGAACGGTTCGTACGCGCTCTGGCCGAACTCCACGTCGCTGCCCTGCCGAAGGTCCTGGAACGAGAGGTCCTCCGGGACGCGCTCGCCGCACGAGGCGCGGTCGAAGCCGAACTGGTTGACGAGGACGGCCCGTGTGGCCCGGGCCCGCCGGTTGTAGGCCTCGACGGCCTGGCCGAACGCCACCTCGCCCTTGACGAGGTCCGGCCAGCCGACGCGATGGTGGACCGGCCAGCCGTACGCCGATTCCATCTCGCGCACCAGGTCGCTCGTTCGCCGGCCGCCGTCCGTCGCCAGGACCACAAGCGCGGCCGTCCGGCCGGCGTCCGCCAGCCGATCGTCCAGGTGATCGAGGACCGCGAGGTCCCGCTCCAGCGACTTGGACGGGACCGGCCGCGCGACGTGCGTGAACAGGTAATCCGGGCGGAATCCGAGGAGCACCTCCAGATAATTTTTGAGTCGGCTGCGGCTCCGGAGGCGGTCGTCCAGGCCGATCGGCCGGACCGGCAGACCGTTGTAAACGACGTCGGTCGGCGTGCGGCGGAACTCCGGCGCCAGGAGCGCGAGTTCCTGGGCGACGGCGTCGCTGACGGCGAAGATGTGATGGGCGCGGTGGGCCCGGCTGACGAGGGCCTGTTTGAAGCCGCCGCTTTCGCGCAGCAGCGTTTCGTACGCGCGCTGGCCGCTCGCCGTCCGCATCGCTTCGTGGAAGACCAGGCGTTCGTCGGCCCGCTTCTCGATGAGGTCGCGGACGGGCGGCACCTCGTGGGCCCAATAGACGGTCCGGAGGTCCGGCATCCGGAGGCGGGCGGCCAGGAGGGCGGGGAGGCCCATAAACTCGTGGCTGATGAGCAGGGCGCCGGCGGTCTTCGGGCCGAGGAGGGCCTCGGCCGCCTCGAGCGCCGGCCCCGCCAGGCGCACCCATTCCTCGTAACTCCAGTCGCGCTCGAACCGGTTGCTTTCCAGGCCGTAGGCCGCCCAGAGTTCCTGCTTGAGGCGATTGACGGGTTCCCGAATCGCGTCGCGGACGTCGAAAAGAACGAGTTCGACGGGAGTGCGGCGCGTGTCGAGCGGGCCGGCGATGACGCGCACGCCGTAAAACACCCGCACGCCGTACGCCGCCTCGATCCGCGCCAGGGTGCGCGCGACGTCCGGCCCGAGGGCGTCGCCGCCCGTCGCCGAGCCGCCCGTTTCATACAGGGCGGCCTGGAGGCCCGGCAGGGCTTCGGCGAGGGGGAGTTCGGCGTTGCCGATGAGGATGGTTCGGTCGGCGGCCTCCTGATAGGCGCGGGCCGTGAGGAGTCCTTCGAGGACGGCTCCGATGCCGCCCATCTTTTCCCGGGCTTCGTGCGTGACGTGGATGAGGGTAGTCATGCGGATATTCCATCCCCGCGTGGCCGGCCCGGCGGCTTGGGGCCGCCCGGCGCCGCCTATCATCCATTATATCGGCGCGCGCGAGGTCCGAGTGAAGGACTTTGAGGATAGCCACGGGCGCGGGGTGTGGCTACGGATTTTGGCTGGGAGTTTTATCTTTATCCGCCCCGAAAGCCCCGAAGGGGTCCCTTCGGGAGGGCGGGCTGTTCTCTAGCCCCGGCCGCAACAGGATTTTGCATCTTGCGTGTAATGTCCTTCGCTATCGTCAGTTAGATTGGACGGGTGGCATGGCCATCCCGGCGCGCCGGGATTTTGCGTGGCCATGCATGGAGACAATTTGCATGTCCACCCAGAACAGGGTGGACAGGCCACCCACCGCGTAGATGCAAAATCCTGGTAAGGCCGGGGCTAGAGTACAAGCGTGCCTCCGGCACGCATAACAACCTGTCTTTGCAAAAGGTGCGAATGCCGGAAAAAATAGTCACACCCCTCGCGCCCGTGGCTACCTTCACTCGCCGGGCGGCGCTACCGTTCCTGGAAGTGACCCGCCGGGAACGTCTTGCCGAGCGTCCTGAGGGCCAGGAGGGCGTTGGCGCGGACGAGATTGACGGGGTCGTCGAGGCGTTTTTCGAGGGCCGCCAGGACGTCGTCGGTGCGGCAGTTGGCGTCGCTGAGGGCTTGGGCGGCGGTCGCGCGAAGGAGCCAGGACGGCGACTCGAGCGCTTCGAGGACGGCGGCGACGGCCTCCGGCGTGCCGATCTTACCGAGGGTCTCGACGGCGGCCTGTTCCGGCCGGCCGTACACGCGCCCGGCGCGGAGCGGCACTTCCGTGGCGGTGGCCGTCGTCCGCGCCATCTTGACGAGGGCGGGGACGGCATCGGGGTACCTCGACTGGCCGAGGCCCCACGCCGCCAAAGACCGCACCAGCGCCGACGGGTCGTCGAGCATCAGGACAAGTTGCTTGCCGGCATAGATGGTCCCGATCTGGCCGAACGCCCGGGCGACCGTCGCGCGGACGATCGGTTCGGCGTCGTCAACGGCCAGCATCAGGGCTGCCTGGGCGCTGGGATGGCCGATCTGGCCGAGGGCGGAAGCGCCCGCGGCACGGATGTACTTGTTTTTCGATTTGAGGTTCTCGGCGATCCAGGCGACGTCCTCGCGGCCGGCCTGGGGACCGAACGCCAGGAGCGCCTCGACCCGCAGGTCGTCCGTCGCGGGGCCTTTCAGGAGGTAGTCGCGCAGGACGGGAGCGGCGGGCCGGCCGATCGCGCCCAGCGCCAGAAGGATCTCAGACTTCTCGCCGGAGGGGCCGTGGAGTTTCTCGGCGAGCCGGCCGACGGGCGCCGCGGCGCCGAGGTTGGCGGCGGCGCGGATGGCGTTGCGCCGGACGGCCTCGTCGAGGTCGTCCAGGCCGGCGGCGATGACGTCCTTGAGCCTCGCGTCCGGCCGGAGCACGAGCACCCGCATGACGGCGCGTCGCTGGAGGGTTCCGCTCCGGGCGATGGCGGGCAGGAGGCTGGGGCCGAGGCCCATATCGTCGCGGACGCAGGCGGAGGCGGCCTTGGCGCGGATCTCCGCCCGTCCGGATTCAGCCAATCGGCCGATGGTCCGCAGCGCGCCGGCATCGCCGATCCGCGCCAGAAGGTCGGTGGCGAGCGCGGCTTCGTCCTCCGTGCCGGCCAGGCACTCGCGGATTGCGTCTCGCCGGTTCGTGAGGATGCGGGCGAGGGCGGGCATGCCCTGCGGGTCGCGGAGTTCCTCAAGCGCCATGAGGACGGCGGGGGAAACTTCCACGAGGCAGCCCTCGACGGCCAGCGGCGCGAGGCCGTCGGCATGGCTCTCGATGTAGGCCGTCTGGGCGATGCCGCGCACGAGCAGGTCCGGATGCGTTAAGGCCGGAAGCACGAGATAGGGGTCGCCGACGGCCGCCCACGCGCCGAGCAGTTGGGCCGCCGAGGCGGCGAGGAGCGCGTCGTCCGAGGTCAGGATCGCCTGGGTCGCCTGAGGGGCCCCCTTGGCGCCGGGCCCTTCGGCCTCGAGAACCAGGAGCCGAGGCGCCGGCGCGTATTGGTCGAACTGCTGGGCGGTCGGCCCGCAGCCGACCGATGCCAGGGTCGCCGCCAAGGCCGCCGATGCACCGAGAACGAGGAGGAAAGTTCGCTTGGTCATGCGCGCCTCCGATTGACCGAACGCATGTACGGGCAGGCTCTTGGCAATCGCGGGGCACTATAGGTTCGTCGCCGGTGCGTTGCAAGGGAAATCAAGACCTCGCCGCCGACCGCGACGACGGGCAGATCCGCACCAGCGCGCACGCCGGGCAGTCGGGCCGGCGGGCCCGGCAGATTCGCCGGCCGTGCTCGATCAGCAGCACGTGGAACGCGTACACGAGGTCCGGCGGAACTTTCTTGCCGAGAACCTCGTGGGCCTGCTCGGCGCTGATCCGGGGGCCGATGAGGCCGAGACGCCGGGTCGTCCGGTGGACGTGCGTATCGACCGGCAGGACGGGACGCCGCAGCGCGAAGAGGAGGACGCAGGCAGCCGTCTTGGGGCCGACGCCGGGCAGCGTCCTGAGGTACGCCCGGATGCGGTCGGTCGGCCATCGGCGGAGGAAGCCGAGGTCGATGCGGCCGCGATGGCGGCGGATGGTCCGCAGGATCGCCCGGAGGTGTTTGGCTTTTCGGCGGTGGAGGCCGGCGGGTCGGACGGCGTCGGCGATGCGGGCGAGCGGGGCGTCGGCCGCCTCGTTCCAGTCCGGGAAGGCGGCCTTCAGCCGGTCCATTGCGGCGTCGGAGTTTCGGTCGCTGGTGTTCTGGCTGAGGACCGTGACGATGAGTTCGTCGAGCGGAGCGCCCCAGGTTTTCCAAGGCCGCTTGCCGTACGCCTGCTGGAGGCGCCGGACGACGGTGGGGATGGCGGGCGGTCGGCGCCGCGTCACGCCGGTTCCTCCGCGTGTTCGCGGGGCCGCGTGAGCCAGGCCGCCAGCAGCCCGAGCTCATAGAGGAGAATGAGGGGAACAGCCATGACGACCATCGTGACGGGGTCCGGGGGCGTGAAGACGGCCGCCAGGACGCACATCAGCACGATGACAATCTTTTGCTGGCGGGCGAGCGTTTCAAGCGGCACGATGCCCGACTTGGCGAGGAAAAGGACGACGAGCGGCGTTTGGAACACGACGCCGAAGATGAGCGTCATCCAGGTGACGAAACGGAAGTAGTCGTTCAGGAACAGGCTTGAGTCCACCAGGGGGATGCCTTCGACGACGATGTCGGCCGTCGGCAGGATGAGGGCCTTGAGGGCCACCCGCAGGATGTATAAGTAGAACAGGGCCGCCCCGCCGATGAACAGGAAGAAACTGGTGGGCCCGAAGATGTGGATGTGTCGCCGTTCGTGGGGATGAAGCCCCACGCCGACGAACGCCCAAATCTGGTAGATCACCCAGGGACTTGCCAGGATCGTGCCGCAGATCAGCGACAGGAGGATGATCGTCACGTAGCCGGTCATCGGGGTGCCGAGGATGACGCGGGGCGGCGGGATGCTGCTCAGCGTGTCCTTCGGGGGCGCCTCGGCCGGCGTCTGGGCGGGGGTTGGCGGCTGGGGGGCGGGCTCGCCTTCGCCGGGCTTCTCCTTGTCCTTCTCGAGAGCCTGGTAGGCCTCGACGTAGGGTACCAGGAGGGCCTTCAGGAGCACCTTGTAGTTGAGTCCGCAGATTGCCGCGCCCACCGCCACGCCCAGGATTGCCAGGATGAGCCTCCGGCGCAATTCTTCAAGGTGTTCGCCGAAAGTCATCTCCGCGTCGGTTTTCATGGTCGGGCCAAGGCCTCACAAGGCGGCCGGCATCAGGCCGGCGTCCTGCTCGCCCTTCAGGAAGTTGCGGTAGTCGCCGAGTTCCATAAGGATTTGACGGGCCTTTCGGGCGTGGTCCATGGTGATCCGGCCGCTGGAGATCCAGTCGTACAGGAGTTCGGGGTTGTCGGGGCGGTAGAGGCCGGCGAACTCCTTGTAGAACTCTTCGCGCGCCAGGCGGGTGGGGAGGACGGCGTGGAGGGCGTCGAAGAGGCGATAGTCGTGGGTGACCAGTTCGTCGTATCGCTCCTCGTACAGGTCGGTTCCGGGCAGGGGCGTCAGGATGGTGAACTGGGGGTAGATGATGTCCTTCTGCTCGCGGTACTTCTTGAGTTCCTGGAAATCCTCGTGCGTGAAGTCGGGGCCCACGATGAAGGCCCCCCACATGTGGACGCCCAGGCGGTTCAGGATGTCCATCGCCTTTTCGTTCTGTTCGACGGTGACGCCTTTCGCAACGGCGTCGAGGCGCTGCTGCGTCGCCGCCTCGAATCCGATGAGGATCGTATCCAGCCCCACCTCGCGGAACGCCTCGATCAGGTCCGGGTGCTTGGAGATGGTGTCGGTCCGCGCCTGCATGCCGATGGTTTTCTTGATGCCGCGCTCGCGAATCAGGTCCACAATGCGCCACGCGCGCTTCACGTGCGAGAGGAAGTTGTCGTCCACGAAACTGATGGCGGCCGGCTTGACGGCTTCCATCTCGTCCACGACGCGCTCGGCCGAACAGTACCGGCACGTCCGGTGATAAAATTTCCAGACGGAGCAGAAGTTGCAGCGGAAGGGACATCCCCGGCTCGTGGCGATGGAGGCGTGCGGCCGGTCGAAGAGGAAAAAGTACTGGCTGGCATAGCGTTCGGTCAAGTGGCGTGCCGGCATCGGCAGGTCGTCGAGCGACGGCCGCAGACGACGCGGCGCATTCGTGACCCACTCGTTATCCTCGCGGCGCCACGCCAGGCCGTCGACGGCCCCGAAACCGTCCCGCGGACCGCCCGGGCCGATCCCATCGAGCGTCTCCAGCAGTTCGCGGAATGTTTCCTCGCCTTCGCCGAGGACGATGGCGTCCACGTAAGGCTTCTGGAAGTCCTCCGGCACAAGGCTGGCGTGCAGGCCGCCCGCCAGGGTGAAGATGGCCGGCGACACCTCCTTCGCGCGCTTCAGCAGGTCTCGCGCGTTGTAGACCTCGGTCGTCAGGCAGGTGACGGCCACGAGGTCGGGCTGGAAGTCCTCGAGGGCCTCGGCGAACGCGCCCTCCAGACGCATGTCCAGCAGGCGCACCTCGTGATTCGGGCACGCGACCGCTCCGATGGTCTCGAGGGCCAGAGGCTCCGGCAGCGCCGCCCGGTGAAAGCCGATGTAATCCGGCGGCGGGGGCGGTTGAACCAGAAGAATGCGCACAAACCTCCCTCCTTGGCGATGAGGAACTGCTCGTCAGCAGCACGCCATACTAGCGATTCGCCTTCGCACTGGCAAGCCAGAATTGGCCTTCGGGCGGAGCAGGGTGTGACCGCGGATTCTGGCCGTGGCTGTTAGGCCCCTTCATGGGCCTTTGCCCCGCGCTAGCGGGGTGACCGGCCGCCGCCTTCCCCTTCCTTTTCTTTCCCCTCTCCGCCCCGCCGAAAGCGGGGCGGAGAGGGAAAAGAAAAAACATCAGGTCGCCACGGCGACTCACCTGTGGAGAGCGACTCGACTAGGCGAGGCACAAAGGCGGCTGAAGCCGCCTCCTAACGACCCAGCGCCAACACCATGCCACGAAAAACGGCCACACCCGGCGGAGCGGCAGGAAAAGGGTGGACATCTGCTCCCTTCTGCGGCGTCTTCGCCGCCGAGGGGTCGGGGCGTTTGCCCGGAGGAGGCTACGCGTCCCGCAGAAACTCCAGGCGCCCCGGCGAGGCTGGTTCGAGGGCCAGACTGAAGAGGCGCGGCAATTGCCACCACGGCGAGGCCGTCGCCGACTCGCGCGTCTCGGCGAACTGGATCCCCACCTGGTATCGGTCCTCTTGACGCCGGCAGTGGACGACGCGGCCTGTGAGTTCGAGCGGCCGATGCTTGCCGTTCGGCTGCAGGCGCAGCGTCACGTGCTCGTTCACTTTGAGCCGGACCGGGCTCTCCGCGCGCAGACCGTCGAGCGAGAAGTCCCGGAGTTCCATCCGGCACCGGGCGGAGCGTTTGGCAAGGCCGGAGGCCGCCAGATCGTCGCGCCACGCGGATACGTCGAGGCGGGTCGCAAAGCGGTCAAATCGCCTGCGCTCCCTCCCGGCGCTGCGGCGAGTGTTGCCTGATGGTGTGACCATAGGACGGTATCCTGAATCTGCGCGGGCCCCCCGGGACGTCTCTGTGGGCTGTCCGCCTGTGTTCTATCGGCTCCGGGAGGCCTGAACTTTACCCGCTCTCAGGGGATTATGGCGCATAAACGCCGAAAGGCAAACGCCTCCCCGGAATTTTCGGTCTTGGTACGGCTTTCCGGCAACGCCAGGGTACGTTCGGGGGCTGCTTGGATGCTAGGGAGGTGGGCCGCGGGCCGTCATGGCTTTGCCTTTCAGTTCGGGGTTCAAGTTCCGGACTGGCCGGGCACGCGCTGCGCCCCCGACCGTCCGTCCCCTTGCTGACGGCCCGTCGTTCTTGAGGTAAGATTCTACTTCCTAAGAGCCGCGCTGCCGAGGCACGGCTCCGGCGTCCTATCCGATTCCTTCGCGGACCGGCCAGGGCTCGTCGAACGCGATGCCGACGGCATAGCGGTCGCTTTCCTCCACGCATCGGACGACTTGGCCGTCCGTGTCGCGCCCCTTGCGAGGTCCCATCGGCGGGAAGAACACCACCACCGATTCCTTTTCCTCGAGCGGGTCCGACGCCAGCGCGCCCAGCCCGCCCCGCGAAATATTCAGCACGTGCAGCGAAATTACGTGCTGCTGGTCTTCCAACGGCGTGCTCCGCCGGACCGCTGTCACGGGGACTTCGACGGTCGACCGAGAGAACTGCCGCCGCTCCGGTCCGTCGCGCGATATGGGACCCATGCCAGACTCCGAATCCTTGCGGGCCCAGCCAACACCCGCACGGAACTCGCTGTACTGCGAGGGGAAGTGCACCCTCACCCCGGTACTTTTTAGTATAGCCCGGAAAACGGTAAATGCAAAAAATTTTTTTGTTCCGGGCGTTTTTTCTGTGGTGGGGTCACGGAGCCGGGTTGCCCGGGCCCGCCTGGGCCTCGGAAAGGCGGTTCATGAGGCTTTGCTGGAGGGTTTCCAGGTCGTCCGCCTGCTGCCGGAGCCGACCGTGGAGGGCATCCGCCTCGGCCTCGCGGCCGTCGGCTTCCTGGGCCATCTGGTCGCGGAGCCCCGCCAGCCTCCGCCGCAGCCGTTGCCGGGCGATGGTCGCGGCCGCGTCCATCCTGTCGTCGTCGGCCTCCCGCAGGATCCCCTGGAGCGCCCGCACGGTCGTCTCGTCGTGGAGAAAAAGCGGGCAATCCGTCAGCGAGTCCTCCGCGAGCATCCGGTCGATGGTCGCGGCCCGGTCCCGCAGGAGGACGGCCTCGGTCTCGGCCTTGGCCAGACGCCCGCGGGTGTCGTTGAGACCCTCCTGGAGGAGGCGGATCCGCCGGGCGGCGGAGGCGAGGCTCTGGCCGTTCGCCAGGGTCCCAGGATCCGACGGCGAGTCCGTGGCGGCGATGATGCCGCGACCGTCGCCCGCGACGGCCGGCCCCGGCCCTCCACGCCAGGCCGAGAAGACGCGGACGGCGGCGATGACGGCGACGCCGGCCAGGAGCGTGGCGGCGCACGCCCACGTGATGGAATGCTTCGGGCGAGACATGCCGGCGATTCCTCTGGCAGCGGCAATCCGGGCAAGGGAGGGAATCGGTCGGTCCGGGGCGATGCTCTCCACCAAGATGTATCGGCGCGCGCCGCTCGCCGGATTAGCGTTTTCGGCCTCGCGCAAAGATTTTCTCGCACGATTCAGAACAGTTGACGCCGACCGGCGACGCTCGTATACTCGCTCTTGTCGGATGCGTGCTCGGCCGGGGCAAGAGGTTGTGGTTGCCGGCCGCAGCGTCGGGGTCATTTCTCTAAGGAGACACACGATGGCTGACGCACCGCAAGAGTCGCAGACAGGGCCTTCCGCTCCAGGGTCGCCGCCGCCAGGACCGGCGCCGGCCGCCGCCCCGGAGCCGCTCCCACCGGAACTCCAGTCCGCCAACGTCTCCAAGGACGAGCGGACGTGGGGGATGCTTTGCCACCTGCTCGCGCTCGGCGGCTTCGTTTTCCCGTTCGGCAGCGTCCTGGGTCCCCTTGTCATGTGGCTGATCAAGAGGGAGGAGTCCCGCTTCGTTGATTTTCACGGTCGGCAGTCCATGTGGTTCCAGGGCTTTGCCACCGTTGCCGTCTATGGGCTGGCCATTCTTTCGATTCCGCTCAGTTTCATCTGCATCGGCTACGTAACGGGCATGATTGCGTTGTTGGCAGGCCTCGGAGCCATCGCCTATGCCATCTACGGTGCCATCCAGGTGAGCGGCGGGAAGGATTTCGAGTACTACTGGATCGGTCCGTGGGTGCGGCGGTCCATGATGTGAGGGGTCAGGGGCGGGGATCGGCGGGTGTCGGACGCGCGCCGCGCCGCCCCTTTTGCCTTCGGGAGCCCGCTAAACGTGAACGTTCTGGTGATCAACTGCGGCTCGTCGAGCATCAAGTACTCGCTGTTTCGGATGGCCGACGGCCGGGGCGGCGAACGCATCGCCTCCGGCCTCATCGAAAGAATAGGCGAACCGACCACCCGCATCCGCCATGAGACGGCCGGCCGAAAGGACGTCCGCGACGTCGAGGCCCCCGACCATCGGGCCGCCTTCGCCCTCATGGTCGAGGCGCTGACGCGCGGCCCGGGGGCGGCGATCCGGGGCCTCGGCGACATCGATGCGGTCGGCCATCGCGTCGTCCACGCCGCCGAACGCTTCGCCGCCAG
Source organism: Phycisphaerae bacterium (assembly GCA_049678285.1). Classification (GTDB taxonomy): domain Bacteria; phylum Planctomycetota; class Phycisphaerae; order FEN-1346; family FEN-1346; genus JAPLMM01. Next base: position 2,298 of record JBAUDW010000189.1, on the reverse strand, counting down.
CGTCCGCATCGACCGCGAGGTTCTCGACGCGCTCGAAGCCTGTGTGCCGCTGGCGCCGCTCCACAACCCGCCGAACTTGGTCGGCGTCCGGGCGGCGATGGAACGGATGCCCGACGTGCCGCACGTCGGCGTCTTCGACACCGCATTCCACCAGACGCTCGAGCCCCACGCCTTCCTCTACGCCATTCCCTACGAACTGTATGAGAAGCACCGCATCCGGCGGTACGGTTTTCACGGCACGAGCCACCGCTACGTCGCGGAGGTGGCGGCGGAGATGCTCGGCCGCGCAGCGAACGAGGTCAATCTCATCACCGCCCACCTGGGCAACGGATGCAGCGTGACGGCGGTGCGCGGCGGCCGGAGCGCCGACACCTCGATGGGCCTGACGCCGCTCGAAGGCCTCGTCATGGGGACCCGCAGCGGCGACATCGACCCCGCCATCGTTTTTCACCTCGCGCGGACGCTCGGCATGGACGTGGACCGGATCGACACGCTCTTGAACCGCGAGAGCGGTCTGGCCGGCCTCTCCGGCGTCTCGAACGACATGCGCGAAATTCTCGAGGCCGCCCGCGGGGGCAACCGCCGCGCCGCACTCGCCATCGAGATCTTTTGTTACCGCCTGAAGAAATACGTCGGCGCCTATACGGCCGCGCTCGGCCGCGTCGATGCCCTCGTATTCACCGGCGGCATCGGCGAAAACGCACCGGACATCCGCGCCCGGACCTGCGAAGGGCTCGAACGACTCGGGTACTGTCTCGACGTCGAACGAAATGAAGCCAAAGCGAAAGGCCCCCGCGACCTCGCCGCGCCCGATTCGGAGAAACGCATCTTCGTGATTCCGACGGACGAGGAAGCGATGATCGCGCGCGACACCGCCCGCCTCGCCGCCGCCGGCTGAACCGCCCGCCCCCAAAAATACAAAAATAGGGACAGTCACCTATTTCGGCAAACGGTGCGATTGTCTCTTCTCCCCTTTTCCCGGCGTGCAGGTAGCGTGGAAGGCACATTTCAGGGAGGGAAGGGCTGCTGACACCTGGCCGCAAAATAGGTGACTGTCCCCTATTGGTAAGCGAGGATTTTTTCGACGAAGGGTTTGATGCATTCGGCGAGGGATTTGTCGCAGACGAGGATGCCGCCGGGACCCTCGACGATGACGCAGTTCTTCACGCCCACGACGAGCACGGGACGACTGGCGCCGGCGACGACGATGTTGCCCGTGGCGGCGTCGAGCAGAACGCTCCCGCGGACGCAGTTGCCGTCGGCGTCGGCCGGCAGAAGGTCGGAAGCGGCCAGCCAGCCGCCCACGTCGCTCCAGTCGAACAAAGCCGGAACGGACCAGACGTCCCGGGCCTTTTCCATGATGCCGTAATCCACGGAGATGGCGCGGAGAGACTGGAACGCCTGGCGGGCGCGTTCGGCGAAGGCCGGGCTTCCGGCCGATTCCGCGAGCGGCTCAAGGGCCGCGGACACGTCGGGCAGGAGTTGCCTCGCCGCCTCGAGGAGCGTCCCGGCTTTCCAGATGAACAGGCCGGCGTTCCAGAGGTATTTGCCGGAGGCCATGAACCGGGCGGCCTGTTCGGCGTCGGGTTTCTCGACGAACTCCAGGACAGAGACGGCCTCGGCGTCGCCGGGCCGGCGCGCGAGTTTCAGGTATCCGAACCCCGTCGCCGGGTAGGTCGGCCTTATGCCGATCGTCCCCAGGCCGCCCAGGCGTGCGCGGGCGACGGCGGCGGCGACGGTCCGGCGGAATGCCTCCAGGTTCGAGACGAGATGATCGGCCGGTGTGATGACCAGGATGCTGCCGGGGAATCGGCGCGCCGCGAGGAGCGAGGCCAGGATCGCCGCCGCCGCCGTGTCGCGCCGCATTGGTTCGCCGATGACGTTCGCCTCGGGCACCTCGGGGGTCTGCTCGCGGACGAGGCCGACGTGGGCGGCGTTGGTCATCACGAGGATGCGGTCCCAGGGGACGAGCGCGCGGGCGCGTTCGGCGGCCTGGCGGTAGAGCGACCGTCCGGCCAGGGCCGTCAGGAACTGTTTCGGCTGCTCGGCGGTCCCGAGTGGCCAGAACCGCGTGCCGAAGCCGCCCGCCATGAGCACGACGACCACGTCCCGCAGAGCCTGGTCGGTCGGCTTGGCCTTCGTCCGCGTTGCGGTCGCGGGGGAAGCGGCGGCGCAGGTGGGCGGGGCGTTCGGCGTCATGGAGTCTCCTCGGGATCGCCGTCGGCGAGGGCGGGCGTGCGGCGTGAGCGGCCGGGGCGATCGCTCTCGATCGCCCGCTGGTGCAGATGGATCCTCAGG
>JBAUDW010000188.1:0-2126 GCA_049678285.1 Phycisphaerae bacterium | reverse complement strand
TAGGGCCCAAAAACCGGTAAAAAGCGCCCTAAAAACGTGAAAAAAGTCGAAAAAGACCCTAAATCCGCGCTTGCCCATCTTACCATTCGGGGGTCTTTGAGAGAAAAAACCCCCCGGACGCCACCGCCAGGGCCTATGGCCTCCCCAAAATCGCCCAAAAATACCCTCCAAAACTTCCTCCAAAAAGTTATCCACATTCGCTGCCGCGCGCAAGTGTGGGTGTGGAATTAACCGGGGTTAGCCTTGCGGGGGGGCGGGTCGGCCATTTACAATGGTTTCCGTAAGAGGGTGCCAGAGGAACGGAGCGGATGGCCATCTCCCCGGAGCGTGCGGCCGCACCGGCCCCGTTGTCCGGTTCGGCGCCGGAAGGGCTGAACGAGAGCCTGCCGGCCCGGTCGCGGATCATTTCGCCGTCGCTCCTTCTGCCGGCCGAGGCGGTCGTCTTCGAACTGAAGCCGTCCCTCTGGTACGTGCTGATCGTCAGTCTGCCGATCGCGGCCGCGGGCGTCGCCCTCATTCTTCTGGCGTGCTTGGTGGAGGAAGTGGCGTACGTCTGGCGGCACTGGGCCCTGGTGATCGGCATCTGGGCGGTGGGCCTGCGGATTGCGGTCGGGTTCCTGCAGTGGCTCGCCCGCACGTACGTTCTGACGGACCGGCGGATACTGAAGCAGTATGGCGTCGTGAACGTGTGCGTGCGGTGCGTGGGCCTGGAGGAGATTGAGAGCACGTTCGTGGCGCAGGCGGCGTTTCAGCGGGCGGTGGGGATCGGCACGATCTTTTTCCGGTGCGGCAATCGCGAACGCGAGGCGCAGTCCTGGGAACATGTTCGGCGGCCCAAAGAGGTCCACGGCCGGATCGTCGCCCAGATCGAGCGGTGGAAGCAGACTCGCTCGATGACGGAAGGTGAATAGTTCCGCCCGCCTCGGCGCTTGCCCCTCGACCTTTCCGGTCTGGGACCAGGTCCCCGGAACGACTCTATGTCCACCCTCCGCCGGCTGGGAAGGCCCCCGGGCGTCTTCCGGGGAAGGCGCGGGGGTTTTTTGCGAATCAAGAAGTTTTTCCGCAACTTTTTCGGCCGGCATGAGTTTAGCGTACTGAATGGCCGGGGTGAACCGCCCCTTCTTATCAATCCCGGTCATTTGCGGCCCGCGGGACCGCCGCTCGGTGGTCCCTCCCGGACCGTCCTTTGGCCCTAGGGCGTCGCTGCCTCCCCCATGGTGGCGACGCCCACCTTTTTGCGCCGAGCGTCCCCGGGGGCCCGCCCCCAAAGGGGTCCAAAGGGAACAGGGACACGGGCGGGTAAAATTCGTCCCGATTGCATCAGGTCTCATCCCGGGTCGCCGCAGGCGACTCGACGGGGCGAGGCGTTATGGCGGGCGGCCGGTGCTACTTTTTCAGTTCGGCCTGGATCTTCAGCATGTCGTCGTAGACTTTCTGGCGGGCGTCCTTGGTGTAGTTCCGCAGGAGATAGGCGGGGTGAAAGGTGGGCATCAGGAGCGTGCCGCGGTAGGGGTGGAAGCGTCCGCGCAAGCGCGTGATGCCGTCGCGGGTCTGAAGGAGCATCTGGGCCGCCACGCCGCCCAGCGCGCAGAGGATCTTCGGGCGGAGGATCTCCAGTTGGCGCATGAGGTACGGCAAACAGTTGGCGATTTCGTCGGGGGCGGGGGTGCGGTTGGCGGGAGGCCGGCACTTCAGGATGTTCGCGATGAAGACCTGGTCGCGTGTCAGGTTGATGGAATCGATCATTTTGGTGAGGAGTTGTCCCGCGCGTCCGACGAAGGCGAGTCCCTGGCGGTCTTCTTCCTCGCCCGGCCCTTCGCCGACGAAGACCAGGCGCGCGTTCGGGTCGCCCTGGCCGGGAACCGTCCGGGTCCGGGTGGCGGCGAGTTCTTTGCAGAGCGTGCACTGGGCGACTTCGTCGGCGACGCGCTTCAGGGCGTCTTGGCGGCCGACGCCGCCTTCGAGGTCGGGGGAGCCGAAGTCGAAGAGGTCCTGACCCTCGACGTGTTGGGCGGCCGTGGCAAGTTCCTCGCGGAGGGCGTCGGCGGCGCGATTTTCGGGGGCGCGCGAAGGCGCGGGGGGTGCACTGGCGGATCCCGGCGCGCCGGGACCAGTGGCACCCGGCG
>JBAUDW010000187.1:0-7660 GCA_049678285.1 Phycisphaerae bacterium | reverse complement strand
GCCGGCCGACGTCGGGCGCCTCGGGGCCGGACAACACGACCACGACGGAGGCGCCGACAGCGGCGGCGAGTTCCAGGTCCTGGGTGAGGCGCTCGACGGCACGGTCGCACACGCCGGCGCCGCCCAGGTCGAGGCCCTCGTTGCGGACCGTGCTCTGCGAGGCCTGGACGACCGCGACGCCGGACGACGCCAGGAGCGAACGGACGACGCGCCGACGGTCCTCGTCGGCAATGGGCGGGAGTTCCACGGCCGTCCAGAAAGGGTCGGCGGCGACGGCGCGGACGGCTTCGAGCAGGGCCTCCGGGTAGGCTTGGGCGTCCGGGTAGGCCGTCGGCAGGACGAGGCCGACTTTCATATAGCGATACATGGAATCGTTCACGGGCGCCAGCCTCCTCTCAGCGGGTCGCGGGCCAGATCCAGACGTAGTAGGCGGCCAGGGCCACCTGGACGGCGACGAGCGTGCAGGCGGTGAAATTGAAAACCATGTGGAGGCGGGGCCGGACTCGTCGGCCGCCGGCGGGCTCCCGCGTCATCTGGCCGCCGAGGATCCAGGCGATGCCGTAGAGGACGGCGATGGCGCCGGCCAGGACGACGTGCCAGCGGAGGATGGAGTGCGGAAGCACAGGGGCGTCGAGCAGATACTCGTGGACGACCCACCCCCCGAGAATGCCGGCGTAGAGCATGGCATAATAGACGGTGCCGAAGTTAACGTGCGATCGGAGATGGAAGCGCCCGGGGAGCACGCTGGAGCCGTCGGGACGCCGCGTCGCGCGAAGGAGCCCCATGTAGCCGGCGACGGTGCCGAGGGCGACGGCCAGAATCATCCAGGCGGCGTGAACGGTGACGTAGAGCATGTCGGACCTCCGCTGGGTGCTCGGGCTGAGGGTATTGTAACACAGAAATGCAGAATGCAGAAGGAAGAACGCAGAATTTCCCAACGCGGAACGCGGAATTCGGAACGCGGAATGAACCGCCACGGCAACGGACCCCGCCGAGATCCCTTAGCGGGTCGGGTGACGGGCGGCACGACTTCGTCACTTCGTTACTACGTCACTCCGTCACTTGCTTTCGGCCTGGGCCTTGGCGGCCAATTCGGCGGCCTTGGCCTCCGCTTCCTTGGCGAAGGCGGGGACAGCCTCGTCGCCGTAAAACTTGCGGATGTTGGCTGCCGCGCCGGCCTGGATCCGCACGATCCGGTCCGCGCCGTCGGCTGCGCGGAAGAGGTGGCGGAATCGGCCCTGAGGTTTCAGGTACTCTTCGACACATTTCCATCCTTCTTTGGGCGGGCGGTGAGGCTTGGTCTGGCCTTCGATGATCTCGTAGAGCGGGTAGCAGCCGGTCTCGAACGCGAGGCGCGCGAGGACCGCCGACTGGGCCGGGTCGCTCCGCCAGCCGAGCGGGCAGACCGCGTGGACCTGGAGATACTTCGGCCCGCGGTACGCGAGGGCGCGCTTGACCATGGCCGGGAGTTCGCGATAGAAGCCGCACGACCCGACGCCGACGTACGGGATGCCGTGGGCCGCCATGATGGCCGGGAGGTCTTTCTTCGGCCGGTCGTTGCCCCAGGACGCTTTGCCGGAGGGGCTGGTGGTGGTGGAGGCGTCGAGGGGGGTGAGGCTGGAGCGCTGGATGCCGGTGTTCATGTAGGCTTCGTTGTCCCAGCAGCAGTAGAGCATTTCGTCGCCGCGTTCGAAGGCGCCGGAGAGGCACTGGAGGCCGATGTCTGCGGTGCCGCCGTCGCCGCCCATGGCGATGACGTTCGTGCCTTCGAGTTTCCCCTTGTGCTTGAGGGCGTAATAAACGCCGGAAGCAATGGCGGCGCTATTTTCGAAGAGACTGTGGATCCAGGGGGCCGACCAGGAGGACTGGGGATAGCGCGAGGTGAAGATCTCGGAGCATCCGGTGCAGTTGGTGAAGACGGACTTCGCGCCTGCGGCCTGGGCGACGATGCGCATGACGAGCGCTTCGCCGCACCCCAGGCACGAGGTGTAACCGGGTTTCAGGACGCGGTTGCTGTAATCGAAAGGTACGGGTGATGCCACGAGTCGTCCTCCATTGTTATGGGTTGCGTGCGGCGCCGCGTGTCGGGCGCCCGTCTCTCATTTGTCCTTCATGCCAAGTCGGGCCCGGGCCCAGGCTTCGACTTCGCGGGCGACGGCGAAGGCCCAAGCGACGTCCAGCGGCTTGCCGGCGCCCTCGTCGGAAGCGATCCGATCGTAACGCAGGACCACGGCGTAGCGCGTCAACTCGTCCAGCCTGTCGGCCTGCGGAGGCAGCGGCAAGCCCTTCTCCCGCAGCACGGCGATCAACTTGCCAAGCCTGTGCGTCCGGGCGATCTCGACGTTGTGGCCGGTCAGCACCGCCTTCAGGCACTTCTCCACAGTCTGCTGGGCGTGAAAGCCCACGCCCGATACGGGCGGGTCCGGATCGCGGGCAAGGCACTCGAGCACGCGAACGTCTTCTTGGGCCTTCTCGAGCAGCAGTTCGGCGTACTCACGAAAGCGATTCATAGACCTTGCCCTCGCGCGTCACCCGGTACGCCAGGGTGTTAATCGTGTCCTTCCAGTAGTCGAACTCCTTGCGGCTCGTGACGATCACGTCGACGGCCATGTCGAACTTGTCGAGCGTCCGCCCCAGCCGCACCGACTCCTCCATCCAGTCCTTGACCTCCGGCTCGACGACGAGGAAGTCCACGTCGCTTCCCGGGTCGGCCTGGCCGCGAGCGTAGGACCCGAACAGGATGACCCGCGACCCGGCGGGGGCGGCCTCCAGCAGCCGCCGGGCGGCCTCGTCAATCGTCTGGCGGTCAATGACACGCAACATGGTTCACCGCCGGTTCCTACGCCTCCGGCACGAGGTCGAGGAGCAACTCCTTCTTCAGGCGGAAGTATTCGTACACCTTCTGGCGCTCGCCCTTGGCGACGCGGTCGATGATCTCGCGGATGCCGTCCGGCGGAACCTCGCGGCCGGCCAACTGGACGCAGAACCCGCTTACGGGAATCCTGAGGCCGGCGTCGTAAAGCACTTCCTTGATTTCGGGGGTCATGATGCCGCCGGCACCAAACGAGCCGCCCTTCTCGATGATGGCAATCTGCTTGGCGCCCTTCAGGGCCGCGAGGATCGCCTCGCGCGGGAACGGGCGGAAGGTCTTTAAGCGCACGAGGCCGACCTTCTTCCCCTCGGCGCGCATCTCGTCCACGACGTCCTTGATGGTGCCGGCGATGGAGCCTTTGGCGACGAGAACCGTCTCGGCATCGTCGCTCTTATACTTTTCGATGAGTCCGCCGGAGTCTCGGCCAAAGGCCTTCGCGAACGCCGCGCTCGCCTCCTCGATGACCTCGAGGCTGCGGAGGCAGGCGTCGTGGACCATCCACCGGCCTTCCATGCACTTGTCGGGCTCGCAGAACGCGCCGAAGGTGGCCGGGTCGTCCACGTCGAGTTTCAGGACCGCCTCGTAGGAGCCGAGAAACTTATCCGTGAGCGCCTGGTCCGGCAGTTCGGTCGGCTCGAAGACGTGCGTCAGCAGGAAGCCGTCGAGGTTGACCATCACGGGGAGGAGGACGCGGCGGTCCTCGGCCACTTTGAAGGCGATGACGTGCTGGTCGCACGCTTCCTGGGAATCCTCGGCGTAAAGTTGGATGATACCGCAGTCGCGCACCGACTCGGCGTCCTGGTGGTCGCACCAGATGGAGAGCGGGGCCGAGAGGCTTCGGTTCGCGCACCCCAGGACCACGGGCAGCCGCATCCCGGCCATGTTCCAGAGGACCTCGGTCATGAGGATGAGGCCCTGGCTGGAGGTGGCGGTGTAGGTCCGGGCGCCGGCGGCCGAGGCGCCCAGGCAGACGCTCGCGGCGCCGAACTCGCTCTCGACCTTGACGAACTCGGCGTCCAGGTCGCCGTCGGCCACGATCTGCGAGAGTTCCTCGGAGATGTGGGTCTGCGGCGTGATGGGATAGGCGGCGACGACCTCCGGCCGGCAGCGGGCGACGGCGTGGGCGACGGCCATCGCGCCTTCGAGGATTTCCTTCGCCATCACTTCTCCTCCATCACCATGTCAATATCATTCACGGGGCATTCCACCGCGCACATGCCGCAGCCCTTGCAGTAGTCCGGGTCGAAGTCGAATTGCTTCTTCTTCGGGTCGCCGAAGATGCACCCCTCGGGGCAGACCATTTCGCAGGCGCGGCACCCGGTGCAATCCTTCTGCTTGAAGACCGGGCGCTGGGTCCGCCAGGCGCCGGTCTTATTGGCGAGGCTCTCGCCGGGCGGCGCGACGCAGCCGATGGAAAGTTTTTCGATGCTGAGCAGTTTGTTCATCCTGGCATCCTCGCCTTCATAACGGCCCGCGCTCCCCTTCGGGTCGCGGCTAAACGTAACGGCGCGCGCCCCACAAGTTTACCCGCCGTGGCGGGCGGGGCGGCTAAATGTAACGACCGCTAAGCCGCCCGCCTTCGTCCCGGCGCGCCGGGACTACGGCGTGGCAAGCAAGCGGCGGTCGTTTACCGTTCAATCCGCAATCCGAAATCCGAAATCAGGTTGCGTTCCTGGCGGCATGGTAGGCCTTTTCGACGGCCTCGGCATTGAGTTCGCCCACCTTGCCGCCGAACCGCTCCTTCACCGCCGCCTGGAGCGATTCGAGGCTCACGAGGCCCGTCGTCCCGGCGAAGGCGCCGACCATCACCATGTTCGGGATAGGCCGGCCGATGACGTCCATCGCGATCTTGGTCCCCGCGACGGCCTTCAGTTTCGCGCCCTTGGGGACCTCGATTTCCTGGGGCTTCTCGGTGTTGACGACGGCCATGCCGCCCGCCTTCAGGCCGCCGAAAATGTCCACCTGGCCGAAGAGCGTCGGGTCCTGGACGATGAGGTAATCGGGTTCCTCGATGACGGCGCGGGTGCGGATGGGCTTATCGGAGAGTCGGCAGAAGGCGCGGACCGGGGCCCCCATCCGCTCGGACCCGAACGCCGGAAACGCCTGGCTCGTGATGCCGTCCTTGAACGCCGCCTTGGCGAGGACCTCGGCGGCGGTGACGCTGCCCTGTCCGCCGCGACCGTGAATCCGAATCTCCTTGAGCATCCGCGGGTCTCCTGCCTCTCAGGCACGTCGCCCAGCCGTCCGTCGGGACAAAAGCAAGGAAGGACGATTCTAGAGGCCCGGCGCCGAAGCGTCAAGGGATTTCGGAAAAACCGGGAGGCCGACACCCCCGGAGACCGGCGGGAGGAAGTGCGGGTTGAGAAAACCCGGGCCGTCTGGTAAAATGTACTCGGTCCGGCCGCTCGACGAGGAGGACGCATGGCACCAGGTCGCACGACCTCTCGCACAAAGGTACCCTCGCGGACCGGCTCGCCACGTCGAGTCGCCCGTGGCGACCGGGGAGGCCCGCGCATCGCCGTCATCGGGAACTACGTCCCCCGGCGATGCGGCATCGCGACGTTCACGGCGGGCCTGTGCGAGGCGCTGGCGGAAGAGGTTCCAGAGGCGCACGTCGCGGTGGTGGCGATGAACGACCGGCCGGAAGGGTACGACTACCCGCCGCGCGTCGAGTTCCAGATCAACGCCAAACGCCTCGAGGACTATTACAACGCCTTCAACTTCCTCCAGGCGGGCGGCTTCGATTTCGTCAACGTGCAGCACGAGTACGGGATCTTCGGCGGCGAGGCGGGAAGCCACCTGCTGGCCCTGGTGCGCCCGTTGCGCGTGCCGCTCGTCGTTTCCCTCCACACAGTCCTGAAAAACCCGGGCCCGGCCGAGCGGCGCGTGCTCGAGGAACTCGTGCGTCTGGCGGATCGGCTGGTGGTGATGAGCCCGCGGTCCATCCGCCTTCTGGAAGACGTGTATCAGGTGAACCGGGGGCAGGCCTGCCTGATCCACCACGGGATTCCCGACGTGCCGCGCACCGATCCCGACGCGCACAAGGCGGAGATCGGGGCGGAAGGCCGGCGCGTCATCCTGACATTCGGCCTGCTGTCGCCCGGCAAGGGCATCGAGTACATGATCGAGGCGATGCCGGCCGTCGTCGCCAAGCACCCCGACGTCCTGTACGTCGTCCTGGGGGCGACGCATCCCAACATCCGCCGACAGTCGGGCGAAACGTATCGCACGAAACTGGAGCAACTGGCCCGCGAGCACGGCGTCGCGGACCACGTCGTCTTCCAGAACGAATTCGTGGGCCTCAGGAAACTGTTCCGGTACCTGATGGCCGCGGACCTGTACGTCTCACCGTACCTGAACCAGGACCAGGCGGTCTCCGGCACGCTGGCCTACGCGATGGGAACCGGCAAGCCGATCATCTCCACGACCTACTGGTACGCCCTGGACATGCTGACGAAGGGCCGCGGCCGCCTCGTCCCGCCGCGCGACTCCGAGGCCTTGGCGTGGGCCTCCGTGGACCTTCTGACGAACGAGGCGGAGCGGACGGCGATGGGGGAGCGCGCCTACGCGTTCAGCCGGCAGATGATCTGGCCGGAAGTGGCCCGGCAATACCTGGCGCTGTTCAAGGAGATCCAGAAAGAGCGCGAGTCGCGGCCGGAGCCGGTCCTCCTCGTCCGTTCGCCCGACGGAGCCGCACTCGGACTCGAAGAGGCTGTCCCGGGCGCACGCCTGGCGGGCGAACTGCCGGCCGTCAACCTCGAACACCTGCGGCGCCTGACCGACGATTTCGGGATCATGCAGCACGCGCGGTACATCGTGCCGGACCGGCGTCGCGGCTACACGACGGACGACAACGCCCGCGCGCTGATCGCGGCGATCCTCGCACGCTACGTCACGCCGGACGACCCCACCCTCAGGCCGCTCGTCACGCGGTACCTGAGTTTCGTGGACCTGGCGTTCAACGTGCGCACCCGGCGGTTCCGGAACTTTCTGAGTTACGGCCGGCGGTGGCTCGAGGAGGAAGGCTCGGAAGACAGCCACGGCCGGGCGCTCTGGGCCCTCGGAACGACCGTCGCGATGGACCAGGACACGGGGCACCGGCTCCTGGCGGCCGACCTCTTGCGCGAGGCCCTGCCCGCCGTCGAGGAGATTTCGTCCCTCCGGTGCCTGGCGTTCTCGCTGCTCGGCATCCACGCCTACCTGGAGCGGTTCGGGGACGATCCGAACATGCGGCAGGCGGGAGAAAGAATCGCGAAGCGGCTCTACGAGCCCTTCCGCACGTCCGCCGCGGCGGACGGCTGGCCCTGGCCCGAACCCACTGTCACCTACGCCAACGCCCGGCTGCCCCAGGCGCTCATCCTCGCCGGCGAGGCGATGGGCGAACCCGAGATGCTCGCCAAGGGCCTCGAGGTCCTCCGCTGGCTCCTCCAGATCCAGCGAAGCCCCAGCGGCTGGTTCTCGCCGATCGGCAACCAGGGATGGTACGAGCGAGGCAAACAGAAGGCCCAGTTCGACCAGCAGCCGACCGAGGCCCACGACATGGTGGAAGCGTGCCTGACGGCCTACGGCGTGACGCACGAGGCCGCCTGGCTGGACCACGCCCGAGCGGCCTTCGAGTGGTTCCTCGGACGCAACGACATCCTCATGCCGCTCTACGATCCTTCGAGCGGCGGCTGCCGCGACGGCCTCCATCCCGACCGCCTCAATGAGAACCAGGGGTCCGAAAGCACGCTCGCCTGGCTGCTGGCGCTCCTGAGGATCCATCTGCACCAGCGGGCGATCGAGAGC
>JBAUDW010000186.1:0-11214 GCA_049678285.1 Phycisphaerae bacterium | reverse complement strand
GCGCAACAGTTACCCGATACCACTTAGTCTTACCGCAAGCATTTTAACACCTTGGACCGGCCAAGGTTACGGTCGGGATGGGGCGAACGCGTCGGTCTATGTCCGGAGGGCCAGGGTGGCGAGTTTGGCGGCGAGGCGACGGTCTAGCGGAGGCGGTCGTGGAAGGCCCGCGGCGAGAGAACGGCGGTCCCGCGGAACTCCCGGAGGTCCAGCAGGTCGCGGTCGCCTGTGACGAGGCAGTCGGCCTCGGCGGCCAGCGCGGTGCCGAGGACCGCGAGGTCCGCGCGGTCGCGACAGGCATCGGCCGAGACCTTGGCCGGGGCGACGACCGCCGCGTGTTCGCGGAGGAACGCGACGACGGCCTGGGCCTGCGTCCGGGGGACCTTGAGTTTTCCGCGCAGGTGGCGGCGCAGTTCCTTCAGGATGGGCTCCGAGAGGACGATGTCGTGGCCCGCAAGGCAGACCTCCAGGACGGCCTCGCACAGGCCGCGCGTGGCGAAGGCGGCCACCAGGACGTTGGTGTCGAGGACGACTTTCACGAGAGGGCCTCGAAGACGTCCTCGTCGGTGAGGAAGCCCTGGGCCTCGGCGAAGGGGGCGGTCTTTCGGCGGAGGGCGCGGAACTTTTCGGCGGCGAGGTAGCGGCGGAGCGAGTCGCGCACGAGTTCGCTGACCGGCTGCTGCCGCCGCCGGGCGGCCTCCTCGAGGGCCTTGCGCAGGGCTTTCGGGATGCGGACCGTGACGTTGCTCATAATGCACTACATTGTAGTACATCGGCGGGAGAAGTCAAGAGGGGCGTCTCCATTGCGGATTGCGGAGTGCGGAAAGGGGTGTGGCCGCAAATAGTGGCAACGTGCAAGCCGCAGCAGCGAAAGAAGTTGTCATCCCGAGCGGAGCGCAGCGGAGTCGAGGGATCTCGCCGTGCGTTATTGTTTTCCATCAAGCGAAACGGACGACAACGGATTCACGGCGAGATGCCTCGGCTTCGCTCGGCATGACAGGCTTACGCACGGCCGGGCAAGACCGGCCGTGCCACACACACAGGCGCACGCGATGGGATCAGAGGGCGAGGGCGGCGAGTTTGGCGGCGAGGCGGGCGGCGGCAAAATCGCTGGCTGCGTCGCCCTGGGCCGAAAGTTCCACCACGTCCGCCCCCACCACGCGGTGCTTCGAGAAGACGCGCTCCAGGAGGCGCATCGTTTCCCACCATCCGAGTCCTCCCGGCTCCGGCGTGCCGGTCGTCCGGATGACGCCCGGGTCGAGGCCGTCGACGTCCACCGTCACATAGACGGGGCCCTCGAGGGCGTCGGCGGCCTCCAGGAGCGCGTCGGAGCCGGCAAACTTGCTGGCCCAGAAGATCGGCAGGCCGTGCGCCTCGGCGAACTGGATTTCCTGGGGGCAGGCGCTACGAATGCCGACGTGGACCGTCCGGTGTCCGTCCTCGACGATGCGGCGCATGACGCAGGCGTGGCTGTGGGGCGTCCCTTCCCACGTGTCGCGAAGGTCCAGGTGGGCGTCAATCTGGAGGACGGAGAGTCGTCCGTGCTTTTTGGCGGCCGCCCGCACGAGACCGAGCGTGATCGAGTGCTCCCCGCCGAGCGCGAGCACCCACTTGCCGTCCGCGTACAACCGGCCGGCCACGGCCGCCAGCCGGTCCGTCATCGCGTCCGGCGACCCGAGGGCGGGCGCGACCGACGGATGCGTGTGGATCGGGGCGTCGGCGAGGTCGCACCCGAGGTCGGCGTCGAAAGTTTCGACCTGTCGGCTGGCGGCGAGGATGGCGTCCGGTCCGCCGCGCGTCCCGGCGCCGTAGGACGTCGTCGCCTCGAACGGAACCGGCAGGACGACGACGCGGGCCTTCGCGTAAGCGGAAGTTTCCGCGCGCAGGCCGAGGAAGTTCGGCGGAATGAGTTCCGGTTCGTCCATGGTTTTCCCGCGCCCGGCGCTATTCGAAGAGGTCCTGCTGTCCGGTGACGAAGACGGCGGCCGCCAGGACGGTGGTCCACCGTCCGAGTTTGCAGCACTCGGCGCTCTGGGTGATGTTGCGCGTGGTGACGATTTTGCCGCTCATCAGGTAGATCTCTTTGCGTTCGTCGTAAGCCGACTCGGGGGCAAACTCCAGGCCGAGCGTCGTGGCCAGCATGGTGGCGGCCAGGTCCTCGGCGTAGTCGCCGGCGATGGCGCCTGTCTGGCCGAACGCGTGATGCTCCGAGAGATACCCGTACTGCGTTCCCTCGGCGGGAACCGCCAGGCCGATGGAGGCGGCCACCAGGCGGTTCGGTTCGTTGTCGGCGGCCTGGGCCATGACGCAGTAGACGATCTGTCCCGGCGGCAGTTGCGCCAGGCCCTTGTCGCGCGGGATGATTCGGCATCCGGGCGGGAAGATGCTCGAGACGCGCACGATGTTGTATTTCTCGACGCCGGCGTCGCGCAGCGCCAACTCGAAACTCGCCAGTTTTTCGCGGTGAACCCCCACGCCCTTCGTGAAGAACACCTGCTTTGGCACCATCTCTTGTCTCTCCTTTCCCGGCGCGCCGGGATTCGCCCGCCAAGACTAAGGGCGTGCTTCGCAGAGTAGTATCGTCGGCGTCGCCGCCTCTGAATTTGACCCCTTGGAATCGCGCCATTGTGCGCGGCGCGGCAAATTCTACAAGAGTTTTTTGAGCCGCCCTTTCAGACCCCGGAGCGCCCGGCCGCGGTGGCTCCGACGGTTCTTCGCCGACGGCGCCAGTTGGGCCATCGTCCGCCCCACGTCCGGAAGGTAAAAGTACGGGTCGTAGCCGAACCCGTTTGACCCGGCCGGCCGGTCTGTGATCCGCCCCTCGCAGGCGCCTTCGGCCACGAGGAGAACGCGGTCCGGCGTGGCCAGGGCGACCGCGCACCGGTATCGGGCCGTCCACGTCTCTTTCGGATGGTCCGCGAGCGCCTCCAGGAGCGTGCGGTTGTTGAGATCGTCGTTGCCTTCCTCGCCTCCCCAGCGGGAGGAGCAGACGCCCGGCTTTCCCGCGAGCGCGTCTACCTCGAGGCCCGAGTCGTCGGCCAGGGCCCACTGGCCCGTCGCCTGGGCGTAGGCGAGCGCCTTGGCCTTCGCGTTTTCCTCGAACGTGTCGCCCATCTCGGGGACGGTCGGCACGCCGGGGAAATCCGCCAGCGAACGGACCTCCAGGTCCAGCCCGCCCAGCATGGCGGCCATCTCCTCGAACTTCTTGCGGTTCCGCGTCGCGATCACCACCGTCCGAGCCATCCCTCGGACCTCACATCTTCGTCGCCGTCACCGACCCGACGAGGACAAAGTCCAGGTCCTTCAAGCCCCGCGCCAGGCGCGGGCTCTTGCGGACCATCTCTTCTGCGAGGCCGGCCGCGTCGAGAACCTGGCGCGTCGCCTCCGGGCTGAGGATCAGGAGTCGCCGATCTTGTGCGGCACGCTGGAGGGCGTCGGCCAGGGCGTCGGCGGCGGCACGGTCCGCCCCGAGTTCGGCCGCTTCCGGGCTTGCCGCCGACAGGCCTACCTGCCCGATCCGCACCCGCTTGGCCGGGCCGAGCGACGCGACCAACTGTTTGACGAGCGCCTCGACCAGCGGCCGGATCTCCGATTCGTGCTGCGCAACGCCCGACGCCTGCCCGCGACCCGCCGCCACGCCCGTCTCCGTGCTCACCAGGCTCAGCGTGACGCGATAGAGGGCCTTCGGCAGCGGCGGCCGGGTGGAGGCCGCAGCCTCGCGGCCGGGAATCCGGATCGCCGTCGAAGGCACCGGCGTCGCTTGGTCCTCGATCCGCAGGTAGGGAAACGCCCGCAGAATCTCCAGCGCCTTCGGATGGACGATCGTCGGCTTCCCGCCCGGCCGGCCGATCTTCGACGCGTCGTCAAAGAGGTCCGGACCGAACGCCCCGATCGCAACCATGCTCAGGCGCGGGCCGTGGTAAACGTACGCCTCCCAGCCCTCCTTGCGCAACTTGGCGGCGTAGGCCTGGGCGTTTTCCTTTCGGCCGAGCGATTCCCAGCCCGCCACGTACAGGCTGTAGACGCCCGGCGCCTCTTCCAGCGCCCACGAGGTTTTCGGAGCCGGCTCCGGCACGGGCACGAGCATCACGCCCTGGAACGGGTACTGGCCGCGAGCGTCCCGGATCCGGCGTACCCGCCCCATCATTTCCCGCGCCTGGGCGTCTTTCCACGTGCGATACCGGCCGACGCACACGGCCGCGTAGTCGGGCCCTTCGACCACGAAGACGTCCGGCAGTTTCTGGTCCGCCAGTTCGTCGGCCAGACGGTCGGCGCTCGGGCGCGCCTCCGGCCCTTTGTATTCGACCAGCAGGATCGTCAAATCCCGCTGCGCGGGTTCGCACCCGCCGACCGCCGCCAGTGCCACCGCCAGCAGCCCCAGCGCGCCCCGCCTCGCCCAGGCTCGTGCGTTCATGGTGACCCTCCGGCCCCTCGTCGGCCGGCGCTTCGGCGCGAGCGTTTCCTGCGGGCCTCTGCCTGGGCCTCGGCCAGCCGCTTGCAGCCCTGGTGCGCCAACCGCACCAGCCGAACCATCTCCGACCCCGCGAAGGTCGCGCCTTCGCCGGTCGCCTGGACTTCGATTAGCCGGCCGGCCGGCGTCATCGCCACGTTCATGTCCACCTCGGCCGCGCTGTCCTCCTCGTACGCGAGGTCCAGCCGCGCCTCGCCGTCCACCAGGCCGCAACTGACGGCCGTCGCCTGGTCAGCGATGGGGTCGGCGTCGGTGACGAGCCGGCCATCGGCCCGCGCCCGGTCCACCGCCCGCACCAGCGCCACCCATCCGCCCGTGATGGCGGCGGTGCGCGTCCCGCCGTCGGCCTCCAGCACGTCGCAGTCCACAATGAGCGTGTTCTCCCCGAGGGCCGCCAGGTCCACCACGGCCCGCAGGGCCCGCCCGATGAGGCGGTGGATCTCGGTCCCGCGCGAGGCCACGCCCCACGGTCCGTCGCGCCGCATGCGCCGGCCCGCCGACGCCGGTAGCATCCCGTACTCCGCCGTCACCCAGCCGGTGCCGCGGCCCTGGAGCCACCGCGGCACGCCCGCCTGGAGCGTCGCCGTGCAGACGACGCGCGTCCGGCCCAGTTCCACGAGCACCGACCCGTCGGCCGTGCCGATGAAATCCGGGACCAGTTTCACCGGCCGCAACTCGTCCGCTTTTCGTCCGTCAGGTCGCGTCATGTCAACTCCAATGCGGAACGCGGAATGCGGAATGCGGAACAACAGCAAAGGTTGCGGCTCATCTCCGCTTTCCTCGCGCCGTGGTGATGGATGAAACACATATGGCCGCCAGTTCGTCGGCCTCCCGCATCAGCGGTTCCAACCTCTCTTTTTTAACCACATGGGCTTCTGCTAGCAACTCCATCCAGTAGGAAGCCTCGTCCACCTCCTCTTCCACGATGCCCATCTTGGCGATGAACTCAGCTCGCGACCGGGCCCTCGCTGCCGCCCGGTAGTTTGCTCCCACCGACGTGCCAGAGCGCATCAGTTGTCGGCCGATGACGCGGCCCTTTCTGTCTTCGGAATCGCCTCAACCAACCGGATCACGCGAAGGGCGAACTGCTTGGTTCGCTTGCCCAGGTCGTAAGGCTTGCCGTTTATTCCGCGTTCCGCATTCCGCGTTCCGCGTTTGGAAGGATTCTCGTTCATTCTGCGTTCTGCTTTCTGCGTTCTGACTTGAGGACGTCCGCGAGGACGTCCAGCCCTTCGTCCAACTGTTCCCGCGTGATCGTGAGGGGCGGCATGATGCGCAGCACCGTCCCGTGCGTGCAGTTGATGTGGAGGCCGCGCTCCAGGCACGCCGCCGCGACGCCCGCCCCGCTTTCGGTCAGTTCCACGCCGATCATGAGGCCCGCGCCGCGGACCTCGGCGATGAGCGGCACGTCCTGCTTCATCTCCAGCAGCCGCTGCTTCAGGTACGAGCCCATCCGCTGGGCGTTCTCCAGGAGGTTCTCGTCGCGGATGATCTCGAAGACCGCGCACCCGGCCGCCGCTGCCAGCGGGTTCCCGCCGAACGTCGACGCGTGCGTCCCGGGCTTCAGGTGCTCGGCCACTTCGGGCTTGGCCGAGAAGGCGCCGATCGCCGTCCCGCCGCCCAACTGCTTGGCCATCGTCATGATGTCCGGCTCGACGCCCGGCACCTGATAGCCCCACCACGTGCCGCAGCGCCCGACGCCCGTCTGCACCTCGTCGAAAATCAGAACCATGCCGCGCTGGTCGCACAGGTCGCGCAAGGCCCGCAGGAAGTCGGGTTCGGCGACGTTGACGCCGCCTTCGCCCTGGATCGGTTCGACGAGGATGGCGGCGGTTTCGCCGTCCACCGACTTTTCGACGGCCTCCAGGTCGTTCAGTGGCGCGTACGAGAAACCCGGCACGAGGGGCGCGAAGCCCTGCTGGTACTTCGGCTGGGCGGTGGCCGTGATCGCCGCGAACGTCCGCCCGTGGAAACTGTTTTCAAAGGAGATGATCTTGTACTTCTCCTTGGCGGTCGCCAGGCGTGCCAGTTTAATCGCCCCCTCGTTCGCCTCAGCGCCGGAGTTGCAGAAGAAGCATTTGCCGCCGAACGACGTCGTCGCGATCCACTCGGCCAGGCGGCCCTGAGGCTCGGTGTACCACGTGTTAGGCATGTAGATGAGTTGGGCGGCCTGCTTGGCGATTGCCTCCGCGAGGCGCGGATGGCAATGGCCCACGCCCGTCACCGCCCACCCGCTGAAAAGGTCCAGGTAGCGCTTGCCGTCGGCGTCCCAGATGTACGGCCCTTCGCCGCGCACCGCCACCAGCGGCAACCGCGTGTAGTTGGCCATGACGTACTTGTTGAACAGGGCGATGACGTCCTGCGTTTTCATGCGCTCTCCCGACAAGCGAGTTGTGTGGCACGGCCGGCCTTGTCCGGCCGTGCGAGTTACGCGTTCAAAGCGATGCCACAACGTTTCGGCATCGCTCGCAGAGGTTCTTCGGCTCGCCTTGGCCGACGCTCGGCCACCAATTCCAGCACCGCGCGCACCTCGAATACTTCTGCGGCAGGAGGACGGCGGAGGTGAACCGTTTCTGATCCGCCTCGCCGGCCTCGGCCCGCTCGCCTTCGATCCCGGCGCGCCGGGATTCCTCGGGCGACACCAGCACTAGTTCGCTCACCAAGAGGAGCGCCGCCAGCGCCTGCGCGCCGACCTTTTCGAGTTCCGCCCGCTCTTTCTCGTCCGCCGGTGCCAGGGCCACCCGCGCCTCGGTGTGCTTGGCGAAACGGCCCTTCTTGCGGAACACCTCAAGCAGGGCGTATGCGTCCCGCCGGACGTCCATCAGCCACTCCCAGTGGGCCAGGAGGTCCTCGTCCAGGAGGTCCGCGTCGACCTCGGGCCAGCGCGCGAGGTGAACGCTCGGCTCGCGTTCGCCCCCGGCCGCCGGTGCCAGGTGCTCCCACGCCTCCTCGGCCGTGTGCACCAGGATCGGCGCCAGCAGGCGCACCAGCACGTCGGCCGTCTCGGCCATGGCCGTCTGGGCGCTGCGGCGGCGGGGCGCGTCGGCCGCATCGCAATACAACACGTCTTTCTGCACGTCCAGGTAGAACGCCGACAGGTCGCTCACGCAGAAGACGTGGACCAGGCTGAAGACGCGATGGAACTGGAACGCCTCCATCTGGGCCGCCACGTCCGCCACCAGTTGCTGCCCCCGCGCCAGGAGCCACCGGTCGATTCCCTCCAGGTCCGCGTGCTTTACCGCGTGCCGCTTCGGCGCGAAGTCCGCCGTGTTCCCCATCAGGAACCGGAGGGTGTTGCGGATCTTGCGGTAGGCGTCCTGGAGGTTCGAGATGAGGGCGTCCGAGACGCGGATGTCGTAACTGTAGTCGGTGCTGGAGGCCCAGAGGCGCACCACGTCCGCCCCGAGGCGCCCCACCTCTTCCAGGACGTTCACCGTGTTGCCGAGGCTCTTCGACATCTTCCGCCCTTCTTCGTCCACGGCGAAGCCGTGTGTCACGCACGTCCGAAACGGCGGCTGGCCGCGCGCCACCACCCCCAGCACGAGACTCGACTGGAACCACCCGCGGTGCTGGTCGGAACCTTCGAGATAGAGTTCGACCGGCATGCCGAGGTCCTCGGCCTCGCAGACGCTCCGCCAGGAGACGCCGCTATCGAGCCAGACGTCGAAGACGTCCGTCTCCTTGCGCCACTTTTTGCCTCCGCACGCGGGGCACGCCGGCGGAGAGCCGAACACCTCGTCGACCGGCGCCTCGTACCAGGCGGTGCTTCCCTTTCGGCCGAAGAACTTTCCGGCGGCGCGCATCATGTCGCCCGTGAGGAGCGCCTGCCCGCACCCTTCGCAGTACAGGGCCGGGATCGGAACGCCCCAGAGTTTCTGCCGGCTGATGCACCAGTCGGGGCGCGTCTCAATCGTCCCGCGGATCCGCGCTTCGTTCCACGCGGGGACCCACTGGACGCCGCCCACCGCCTCCAGCACCCGCTGGCGGAGGCTCTTGCCCGTCTCGCCGGAGTCGAGCGCGACGAACCACTGCTCGGTCGCCCGGAAGATGACCGGCTCCCGGCACCGCCAGCAGTGCGGATACCGGTGGACCGTCACTCCCTCGGCCACGAGGTGCCCCGACTCGGCGAGGCGCTTCATGATGATCGGGTTGGCTTCCCAAACGCTCTTGCCGCGGATCCACTCCGGCACCGATTCGTCGAACCGCCCGTCGCCCAGGACCGGGCTATAGATGGCAAGGTTCTCACGCTGGCCCAGGAGGTTGTCCTCGCGCCCGTGGCCGGGAGCGATGTGCACGAGGCCCGTCCCTTCTTCGAGCGTCACGACGCTCGCGTCGGCGACGACACGGCGCACCTCGGTGCCTTCCGGCGGGCCCATGAAAGGATGCTCGTAGGGAAGGCCAGCGAGTTCGGCCCCCGGGATCGGGCCGGACTTGGTGAGAATCTCGACTTCGCCCAGGCGCGTGTCCTTCGTTGCCGTCGCTACTAGATCTTCCGCGATCACTGCTGTATACTTCCGGCCGCCTTTCGTGAATCGCACAATCGCGTACGTATACTCCGGGTGCACCGCCACCGCCAGGTTGGCTGGCAGCGTCCACGGCGTCGTGGTCCAGACCATGAGGTGAAGTGGCTCGCCCCGTCCCTCTAGATCGACGCGAAGAAGCGGGACGCGGCCCAAACCACCGGCCGCATGTTTCTTCATGGACGCCAGCTTGAAAAGGACAAAGAGGCTCGGCCCCTCGTCGTCGGCGTACTCCAGTTCCGCTTCCGCCAGAGCGGTCTCACACGAGGCGCACCAGTGGATCGCCCGGCGGTCGCGATAGAGAAGCCCCTCGTCCGCCAGCGCCGCGAGGACCTCCATCTGGCCTTCCTCGTAGGCCGGGTCGAGCGTGAGGTACGGCCGGTCGAACCGCCCCAGAACGCCGAGCGACTGGAACTGTTCGCTCTGTACCTTGGCGAAGTGGAGAGCGCACTCGCGGCACCGCTCGCGGATCTCGGTCGCGCTCAAGGCGTCGGCCTTGGCGCCGAGTTCCGTCCGCACCTTGTGCTCGATCGGCAGGCCGTGGCAATCCCAGCCGGGGATGTACGGCGAATCGTAGCCGCGCATCGTCTTGTACTTCACGACGATGTCCTTCAGGATCTTGTTGATCCCCGTCCCGATGTGGATGTCGCCGTTCGCGTACGGCGGGCCGTCGTGCAGGACGTACCGTCCCTTCGGATGCTCCGCTGCGCGGATCATCCCATAGAGGTCCATTTCGGCCCATCGGCGGCGCGTGGCCGGCTCGCGCTGGACCAGGTTCGCCTTCATGGGAAAATCGGTCCGCGGCAGGTTGAGCGTGTTTTTATAGGCGCTTTCGCCCATGGTGGCGTTCCTTGCTCAAACGCGCCCCGCAAGTTTACCCGCCGTGGCGGGCGGGGCGGCTAAACGTTTAGCCGGTCGCCTCGCCCGGTCGAGTCGCCTGTGGCGACTTGGCGACCGCGTAATGTGAAAATAATGCCCTGGCACCGCTTCGCAGGCAGCGTGCCAGGGCCGCGTTCGTCAGGTCAGCCGGCGTCCGCCCTTTCCGGCACGCTCCTTTCCGCCTTCGCCCTTTGGGCTATGGTGGACGAGTCAGCGAATATCCGCGAGCAGAACCCCGCGGAACCGCGCAGGATATCGGTTTGCTGGCACGACTGTCAACTTTCTTTTTGCCGCCCCCCCAGGTGGGTGCGGCCGTTTTTCGTGGCATGGTGTTGGCGCCAGGTCGTTATGAGGCGGCTTCAGCCGCCTTTGCGCCGCGTGAGCGGCGAGTAGACCGGGGCTTGTAGCCCCGGTTCGCAAGCGCGAAGACAGCCTGATGTTTTTTCTTTCCCCTCTCCGCCCCGCTGAAAGCGGGGCGGAGAGGGGAAAGAAAAAGGAAAGGGAAGGCGGCAGCCGGTCACCCCGCCATAAAATGGTCGCCGCGGCGACTGGCGCGGGGCAAAGGCCCATGAATGGGCCTAACAGCCACTGCTACAATCCACGGCCGCCCCCCCAGGCCGCCCCGCGGGAGTGACATACCGTTGTCACACAACTGGCACCCGAGAGACGGTTTTGCTCGCCTTCGTCGCCGCTTCCTGCCCATGATACCGCGACGGCAGAAACAGTCGCCGACCCCCGTGCGGAGGTGGGGGGATCCCGCACGGGGTCTTTTTTGCGCTTGGCGCGCCTCCCGGTCCTAGGCCGGCTGCCCATGCACGGGCGGACCCCCTCGGCGAGGCTCGGGCGGGCGGAGGTGGTCCAGGCCGCCCATGTACGGCCGGAGGGCCTCCGGCAAGCGGACGGAGCCGTCCGCCTCCTGGCCGTTCTCCACGAGCGCCGCCACGAGGTGCGGGATCGCCACGGCCGCGCCGCCCACCGTGTGGACGAGGCGCGGTTTAGCGTCTGCGGCCCGATAGCGCGTCTCGGTTCGGCGAGCCTGGTAATCGGTGAAGGACGAAAGGGCGGCGACGCCGAGCCACTGTTCGGCCCCTGCCGCCCAGACCTCCAGGTCAATCGTCTTGGCGGCGGCGTGGCTCAGGTGGCGCGTGCCGCGCAGGAGGCGCCGATGGGGCACCTCCAGACGCGCGAGGATCTTCGTTGCCGCCTCCACCGCCCGCGCGAGTTCCGCCTCCGACTCCTCCGGCCGGCAAAACGCATAGACTTCGACGGTCGGAAACTCGTGCAGCCGAAGGAGCCCGCGCCCCGCGGCGCCGCCGTGGTCCGCCTCGCGCCGCAGCGCCGGCC
>JBAUDW010000185.1:0-6223 GCA_049678285.1 Phycisphaerae bacterium | reverse complement strand
AGGCGAGCGCGTTTCTGACTCGTGGGCGAAGGCGCATGCCCACGCAAAGGCACAGCGTGGGCATGCCACCCGGCGCAGTGCGCTCGGTCGGGATGACATCGCGCCATGGTTAGCCGCGAGACGAAGGCGAGCGCGTTTCTGACTCGTGGGCGAAGGCGCATGCCCACGCAAAGGCACAGCGTGGGCATGCCACCCGGCGCAGTGCGCTCGGTCGGGACGACGGCGCGCAGGGGGTAGAGCACTGGCGGGCAAGCCGCCAGTGGCACCCGGCGGAACGAACGGCGAACAGCACCCGCGCCAGCACAAGGTTGCACGGGGGTGGGGCGGTGAGTAAGATAGAGGCGTAGAAACCATTTCGGTTAAAGGAGCGTGCGATGGAACCTGCGGTGGTGACTCGTCCGCGAGAAGACCTGGGGCACATGGCGCGGCACATGATGCAGATCATGGACAAGTTGCTGAAGTCGGGGTTTTCGCCGGGCCGGCGGACGCCGGACTGGACGCCGGCGGTGGATATCGCGGAACTGCCGGACTGCTACGAGATCGTGGTGGAGTTGGCGGGGGTTCGGCGTGAGGACATCGAACTGTACACGGAGGGGAACCAGTTGGTGGTGACAGGCTGGCGAAGCGATCCGAGTTCGCGGGAGAAGGTGCGGGTGCACCAGATGGAGATCGAGGAAGGCCAATTCCGTCGGAGGATCCTGCTGGCGGAGCACGTGGACGCGGAAGGAATTACGGCGCGGTTCCGCGACGGCCTGTTGCGTATTCACGCGCCGAAGCACGAGAAGCGTCGCGGCTAGTACTACTACGCTGTGTTCTTCAACGCAGAGAGCGCTGAGAACGCAGAGAACGGCTGTCAAAAGGTGAAAAGGAATAAAGAGACGGCATGAAGTTGGGGGCGTTGGGGTGGCACGGCCCGTGCCCCGGCGCGCCGGGATAAGTTGTTGTGAAAAAATCTTATCTCTGCGCTCTCTGCGGTCTCTGCGTTGAGATAGCGTTGTAGAATTAGGCGCCGAGGGAGACGGACGTGCCCGATCAAGTGCAACTGAAGAAGCCGCCGGCGGGAGAACCGGCGCCGAAGGCGGAGGCGGAACCGGCGCTGCCGGCGGTCCTGCCGGTGATGCCGATCCGGAACCTGGTGCTTTTTCCGGGGATCGTGCATCCGCTTGCGGTGGGCCGGCCGCGGAGCGTCGCGCTGGTGGAAGCGGTGATGCTGGGCGACCGGCAGTTCGCGGTGGTGACGCAAAAGGACGCGGCGCAGGACGACCCGTCGTTCGACGACGTGTATCGGGTGGGTTGCGCGGTGCGCGTGCTGAAGATGGTTCGCGGGCCGGACGGGACGCAGACGGTGATCGTGCACGGAGTGGGGCGCGTGCGGCTGGGGCCTGCGGTCGAGACGGAGCCGTTCTGGCGCGTGAAGACGGAGGCACTTGCGGACGAGGTGAAGGCGGGGACGGAACTGGAGGCGTTGTTGGCGGCGGCGCGGGAGCAGATTACGCGGATCATCGAGTTGTCGCCGCGGATTCCGCAGGAAGCGGCGGTGGTGGTGTCGGCGATCGAGGGAGCGGGGCAGTTGGCGGATTTCATTGCGGCGAACCTGAACGTGGACGTGGAGCGGAAGCAGGCGCTGCTGGAAGAGGCGCGGGTGGCGGAGCGGCTGCGGACGGCGGCGGAACTGATGCAGCGCGAGATCGGGGTGCTGGAACTGGCAGACAAGATCCAGTCGGACGCGCGTTCGAGCATCGACCAGACGCAACGCGAGTATTACCTGCGCGAGCAACTGAAAGCGATCCAGCGGGAACTGGGCGAGAAGGACGAGGGGGTGCAACTGGCGGAGGAACTGCGGCGGGGTCTGGACGCGGCGGGGATGCCGAAGGCCGTACGCCGGGAGGCCCAGCGCGAACTCGGGCGCCTGGCGGTGATGCCGGTCCACGCGCCGGAATACAACGTGGTGCGGACGTACCTGGAGTACCTCATCGAGTTGCCCTGGTCGAAGCGCACCGAGGACCGGCTGGACCTGGCGAAGGCGGCGCGGATCCTGAACCGTGACCATTACGGTCTGGAGAAGCCGAAGAAACGGATCCTGGAGTTTCTGGCGGTGCGGAAGTTGCGGGCGGACCTGCGAGGGCCGATCCTGTGCTTCGTGGGCCCGCCGGGGGTCGGCAAGACGAGCCTGGGCCAGAGCATCGCGCGGGCGATGGGCCGAAAGTTCGTCCGCGTGAGCCTGGGGGGCCTGAGGGACGAAGCGGAGATCCGGGGCCACCGGCGGACCTACGTCGGCGCGCTGCCGGGACGCATTATCCAGGAACTCCGGAAAGTCGGGGTCAACAACCCGGTGTTCATGCTGGACGAGGTGGACAAACTGGGAGCGGATTGGCGCGGCGACCCGACGAGCGCGCTGCTGGAGGTGCTCGACCCGGAACAGAACTTTTCCTTCACCGACCACTACCTCGACGTGCCGTTCGACCTGACGCGGGTGCTGTTCATTGCGACGGCGAACCTTCTGGACCCCGTGCCGCCGGCCCTGAAGGACCGGATGGAGGTCATCGGTCTGCCGGGGTACGTGGAGGAGGAGAAACTGGCGATTGCGCGGCGGTACCTTGTGCCGCGGCAGCGGAAGGAACACGGTCTGAAGGCGGGGGACCTCGGTTTCACGGCGGGTGCGCTTCGTCAGATCATCCGATACTACACGCACGAGGCGGGGGTGCGGAACCTGGAGCGCGAGATCGCCTCCATTTGCCGGGGCGTCGCCCACCAGGTGGGCGAGGGGAAGCGTCGGCCGGGGCCCATCACGGCCGGCAAGGTGGAAGGGTTCCTGGGGGCGGAGCGGTACCTTCCGGAAGTCAAACTGCGGACGAGCACGCCGGGCGTCGCGACGGGCCTGGGCTGGACGTCGGCGGGAGGCGATATCCTCTTCGTCGAGGCGACGGCGATGCCCGGCACGGGCAAGGTGAACCTGACGGGCCAACTGGGCGAGGTGATGAAGGAGTCGGCCCAGGCGGCGCTGTCGTACATCCGCTCGCGGGCGGACCGGTGGGCCATCGACCCGGAGATTTTCAGCAAGCAGGACCTGCACATTCACGTGCCGGCGGGGGCGATCCCGAAGGACGGCCCGAGCGCGGGGATCACGATCTTCAGCGCCCTGATGAGCCTGCTGACGAAGCGGAGCACGCGGAGCGACGTGGCGATGACGGGCGAGATCACCTTGCGCGGGCTGGTGCTGCCCGTCGGGGGCATCAAGGAGAAGGTGCTGGCGGCGAAGCGCGCGGGCGTCGACACGGTGATCCTGCCGGAGCGGAACCGCAAGGACGTGGAGGAGATTCCGGCGAAGATTCGTCGGCGGATGCATTTCCACTACATTCGCGCGATGGACGAGGCGCTGCCGCTCGTCCTGGCCGACGGCAAACTCGCGCCCGGATCGCGCAAGAAGCGGTCCCGGCGGCGCAAGAAGTCCGCCCGGCGGCGCGCCTAATTCTACAACGCTATCTCAACGCAGAGGGCGCGGAGAACGCAGAGAAAGACCGTCAGGAGGTAAAGAGGAAAAACGGTAGCGCGGGGGATAGGCCGATACGGACAAGCCTTTGTTCCCCCTCTCCCCTGGTGGGAGAGGGTAGGGTGAGGGGGAAAGAAAGTCATCGCACGGCATTCACCCTCACCCCTACCCCCTCTCCCATCAAGGGAGAGGGGGTATGAAACAACCTCCAAGCGGTCCGACATAAGTTCCGTAACGAGAGAGCGCGGCGGGTGCGGCTTGTCCACTGCCCCTTATTTCCTCGTGTCACGGTCGCTTCGTGAGGCTGTCGGTTATACCCTTGGCTAACTTCTCGACCGTGAGGGCGTATACTGTCTTGAAGAAACTCCGGAGCCATCGGGTGATGCTCCTGCGGGCGGCGGCCGGACCACCCGGCGCGTCGCTGTCCTTGGCTTTCTCTCCGCTGGCCAGTTTTTCAAGGCTGGCTATCTCTTTTTTTGTTGTGTTTGCGGTGGTCAAAAACCATTGTTCCAGTCGGGCAAAATCCTCATCCGTCGGGCGTTTGAAATCTTTCGCCAAAGGCACTTCCGCGAGTTCGAGGTCCCACTCGTTTGACCATGCAAGGCGGATGCCAAGGGCAACGTCGGTGGCCTGCTTGAGTTGGTCCTCATCTTCGTCGCGGTCAGGTCCGAAACGCAGGAGCAAAATCCGATAATTTTTGACCGCGTTCAAAGCGTCATGCGGAAGGCGCAAGTCACCATCATTCTTGTATTTGTCGGGCAAGGGAAAGGGAAGCAAAGAGGTTCTCTCCGCTTTCAGCCCGGCCTTCTCTCGCTTATCTTCTATCGTTTGGTATTGCTCTGGAGTCATACCGTGTCGTTTTGCGTACTCAAACCAAAGCGGGGAATGTGCTTTTACGCGCTCAGCAAATGAAACAGGGACGCAAACGCCGGGCTGCGCCGGATCGGTCTTATACCAGTTTCCGTTTTCGGCTAGAAAGAAGCGAGAAGTGGGAGAATGGTTTTGCCGTTTCACCGCCAACCTATCTTTCTTCGGGTCGCTCCGGCAGGTTCGTCGAACAGGTGAACGGCTCGACACCCCCCGGGGCGATCCGCCCGCCCGTCGGCGGACTACCCGTTTACGGAAATCTTACACCATGAGGGTTACTGCCTCCAAGCCTCCACCACCTCCACACGAAGAGGGAGCGTGTAGTAGTGTTCCATCCAAACGGTCACCCCGGTTTGTCCACCAGGCGATACGAAGCAGGGGAGGCGGTCATGCGTCGAGGGAACCGGCACGCCTGGGTAGTAGATGCGAATCGAAATAGCCCTCAGTGCTTCCCCGCTGCTGTTCTTAACCAGGAGCGGCTGTTGTTGGGGCGGCGGATTTGCGAGAATCTCATCAAGCGGGTCGGCGATGCTGTCGAGTCGAATGCCATGCAACGGGGGAGGCGCAACGTCGTCTACGAACGGGTCAGACGGTTCCCATTCTTCCTCGGCCACAGCCTTTCCCGATCCAACCATCAGGTCTGTGGGTTTGGGTTCAGCCTTTGCTGGCGGCAAGCCAAGAACCTGTTCGTCTGTGAGCAGGGCAACGACAGAAATCTTGCTGACTTGCTCGGGCGGCAGGCTGTCCCACCACCAATGTAAGGCTTCCCATACGACGCCCACCGCGTTAAGCGCCGCGCCCACCGTCACGATCACAACCACCGAGACGATCAACAACTTCTTTCTCTTTGCCAGGGCTTGGATCGCCAACTTCGTTCTCTTTGCGATGGCTTGGGTTCCCGCAGGCCGCAAGCCGTAGGCCAAGAGCCCCGTGGCCACTGCAGCAAGAAGACATTGAAGGCCAAGGCGCGCCGTGTCGATGGAGCCGAATTTCCACAGCCAGCCATAGGCCCATTCTGTCTGGCCGTATCGATTGGTGTAAACCAGAGGCGGGTAGGCACACATGGCCAGCAAGGCCAGGACGCCGACCGCCACAACAATTCGCTGCGACGTGTTCACCGTTTTCCCCTTTCCATCCCTTTCGATTACCGATTTGGCTCCAAATGGTTTATGGAATGGCCTGACGATAGGTTACGCGCGCCGGGGCAGAGGAACAAGGGCAAAATGCGCGCCGGCCCAGCGGCGCGTTTCGAATCGTCGGCGGCGCGTCTAATACTACTACGCTACAAGGGCAGTTCGGACAAGCGGCCGTTGGCAGTTGTCAAGCGGCCCAAGGGGCTGCCACAATGCAACCCAGGGCATCGCCCTGGGTCGAGGAACGCGAAGGAAAAGCCCTTTGTCAAATCTGGAAGCCCTGAAGGGGCGTGACAAAAGGACTCATTTGTTGCGCCCCTTCAGGGCTTGGACGGAGGACAGCGCCTTCAAGACCCAGGGCGTTGCCCTGGGCTGCCCTGTTTGAGCCCTTCGGGCTCAACTGCATGGCACGGAAGGCAGTGGCGGCCTAGGAAGGCTGCCACCCGTTTCACGTTCTCCCGGTTCTTCGCGGCGGCCTGGGAAGGCCGCCGCGCGTTTCTCAGATAGAGCCCAGGGCGGCCGGTCGTCAGGACTCCTCGCTCGTGTAAACGATCTGCGAGCGGACGGGATAGCCTTCGAGTTTCTTGCGGCCGGCGAGGAACCCGAGTTCAATCAGGAACTCGATGCCGACGATGCGTCCGGCGGCCCGCTCGACCATTTCGCAGCAGGCGGCCATGGTGCCGCCCGTCGCCAGCAGGTCGTCCACCATCAGGACCCGCATTTCGGGCTGGAT
>JBAUDW010000184.1:0-1814 GCA_049678285.1 Phycisphaerae bacterium | reverse complement strand
GGACCCGACCTGGCGCGGAAGGCGGCCGAGTTCGTCAGCCACCCGCGCGAGGTGCGTTCGGCCGAGGACGCCCTCGCCGGCGCGGGCCACATCCTGGCCGAACGCTTCAGCCGCGATTGGCGCGTCCGCCAGGCGGTCCGGCGATGCGTGTGGGAGAAAGGCATCCTCGAGGCGCGGCAGGCGAAGCACGGCGGGAAAGCCGGTGCCGAATTCCGCGCCTACTTCAAGTTCGACGAACCGGTCACCCACCTCCCGCCGCACCGTGTCCTGGCGATCAACCGCGGCGAGCGAAGCAAGGCGATCAAGGTCTCCTTCGCGCTCGCGCCGGAGATGCTGCTCGAAGAGGTGATGCCGATCGTCATCCGGCCGGGCCACCGCTTCGCGGAGTTTCTGAAGACCGTGCTCGGCGACGCGCTGGGGCGGCTCGTCCTGCCGACCATTGAGCGCGAGGTCCGCCGCCGCCTGACTCGCCAAGCCGAGGAACACGCCATCGAGGTTTTCGCAGCCAACCTCGAAAGCCTCCTGATGACGCCGCCGCTGGCGAACACGCGCGTCCTCGTGATCCAGCCGGGCTTCCGCAGCGGGTGCAAGGTCGCCGTCCTCGAGGCGGATGGCGGGCTGCTCGCCGAAACCATCCTCTATCCCCACGAGCCGAAAAAACAGTGGCTCGAAGGCAAGACGGCCCTCCTGGCGGCGATCCGAAGCCACGGCGTCCAGGCCGTCGCGATCGGAAACGGCACCGGATGCCGCGCCACCGAGGAACTCGTCTCCGAGGTCATCGAGGAAAACCACCTGGACCTCCAGTACACGATCGTCAACGAGGCGGGCGCGGGCGCCTACGCCGACAGCCCGCTCGCCAAGGAGGAGTTCCCGAACCTCGAAGCCTCGCTGCGCGCAACGATCAGCATCGGCCGGCGACTCCAGAATCCCCTGGCGGAACTCGTGAAGATCGACCCCCGGGCCGTCGGCGTCGGCCTCTACCAGCACGACATCAACCAGGATCACTTGAAGGCGACGCTCGAGCAGACGGTCCAATCGTGCGTCGCGGCCGTCGGGGCCGACGCGAACACGGCCTCGCCCGCGCTCCTGCGTTACATCCCGGGCCTCGGCCCGCAGGCCGTCGAGGCGCTCGCGGCCCGGCGGCGCGCTGGGCCGATCGCCTCACGCGAGGAACTCCGCACCCTCCCGGGCTGGGACGATCCCGGCGCGTCCGCGGAGCGAGACCTCGCCTCTGGCGGGCCGGGATTCCTCCAGGCCGCCGGCTTCCTGCGCGTCACCGGCCCGAACCCGCTCGACGCTACGCCCATTCATCCGGAAAGTTACCCGGCGTCCGAACGGCTCCTCGCCAAGGTCGGGCACACGGCACAGGACCTCACGAGCGCCGACTCGGCCAAGGCGCTCGAAAAGGATCTGACGGGCATCTCGCTCGAGCCTCTCGCGAGCGACGTCGGCGTCCCGATGCTGGAACTCGTGGACCTCGTCGGCGCGCTCCAGCATCCCCGCTTCGACCCGCGGTCGAAACACGCCCCGCCGATCTTCCGCAAGAAAATTCGCCACATCGAGGACCTCCAACCCGGCATGTGGGTCAAAGGGACCGTCCGCAACGTCGTGGACTTCGGGGCGTTTGTGGACGTGGGCCTCGCGGAAGACGGCCTGGTGCACATCAGCCAGTTCTCGCCGCGCTACATCCGCAACCCGATGAAGTTCCTGCACGCCGGCGACGTGGTCGAGGTCCGCGTGGTTTCCATCGACGCCGACCGCAGCCGCATCGCGCTGACGCTGATTCCGGAACCTCGGCTGGCCAAACCGAGACC
>JBAUDW010000183.1:0-6691 GCA_049678285.1 Phycisphaerae bacterium | reverse complement strand
GGAGTTTCAGGTGGAAGGCCGAACGCTTGCGCTCCACGAACGCCTGCCGAGCCTCCAGGTCCGCCTTCTTCGCCTCGCGCATCTTCCCGAGGTCCCGCAGGCGCTTCCCCAACTCCGTCTTCGTCTCGACGAACCACCCGCCCTCGATGGGCGTCAGCGCCAGGTCGTACCCCGCCTCCGGATACAGCGACCCCATGTCCAGGCAGAACGAGGTTTCGTCGCACGGTTTCTCGCAGTCCAGCATTACGACGGCGGTGTCCGCGCGGCGGGCCAGGTAATGCGGGTCCGGCACGTCCTTGCCGAACGCCGCGTCCAGCGTCGCGATCGCCGTCGAGTCGCACGGGTGGACGCCGAAAAGGATTTGCGGCTCGTGTTCGACGACAGCCTCGGGTTGCGGCTCCCCGCCCAGGCGGTACGTCACGAGGGCCTCGCGCGGCGGCCAGAGAAACTTCTTCGGCCCAAGCACCGTCAGGCCGTAGTCCAGCCTCAGGTCGCCCGGCTCCCGAAGGATTTCCCACGCGAACTTCTCGCTCCGGTCCGAGACGCTCGTTTCCTTCAGAACCGGGCCCGCCACCCGCCGATCCTTCGCGAGCGCCGTGACCCAACCCGCCAGATCTTCCGCTTGCAGGACTCGTGGCAACATGCGCGACCGACCTTTACACTCGGGTTACTGGTTCAGTGCCTTGGCAATTTCGTCGAGCAAGACGTCCGGGTCCACCGGCTTTTCGAGGAACGCGTCGACCGGCAGGTATTCGGCATCCGTCTCGGGCGAGAACGCAAAGCCCGTCTTCTGCGAGATGCCCGTCAGCATCACGATCGGCACCTTGGCCGTCGCCGGGTTCGCACGGATTTCCGCGGCCGTGTGGAACCCCTCCGTGTCACCCGTCATCATCACGTCCAGCACCAGGCAGTCCACGCCGCCCTTCGCCAGACGCGCGAGGCCTTCCTGTCCGTTCCGGGCCGACTCGACGGCATAGCCCGCCGTTTCCAGGACGACCCGCGTGGCCTCCACGAAGTCCGCGTCGTCGTCAACGATCAGGACGGTCGTTTTCTTGGCCATGGCTCTCTTCTCCGGTTCACGTCTCCGCCCAGTGCCGGCCTTGGCAGGGCGGGCGACTTTGTGAAACCCGTCACAAACCGGCGCCAAAATTTTTTGCCCCTACTCCAAGGCACGGATTGTAGGCAACCCACCTCCACCTGTCAAACGCCTTTCGCCGAAATTTCTCCTGCCGCGGCGGGCGACCGCGCCTTCCCGTGCCAAACACCCCTGCGCCGGGCCTGCCCGCCGAAGCGCATCGGCGAAGGCGGGTCCGCCAGTGCTTCCACCGCCGCCCCCAACGCCCCATCTTGAGCGCAGTTTACCCGCCGGGGCGGGCGAAAGGTGGGGTATTGGCCGCTTGCTCGCGGCTCAGATAGCGAGCCCCTTTCGAGCCGCCCGCCGCGGCGGGCGGCCACGCTCCCCGGCGCCGGGCGTTCCTGCACGCGGCTCAGCAAATTCTCGGCAAATCCTCGCCGTAGGGCATCTCGAGGATCCGTTCGCCGCCGATGCGGGTGCGCAGGATGACGCGCGGCCCGCGGCGCGGAGCCTGTGTCACTTCGCCCACCAGGGCCGCGGCGCGCCCGAGCGCGTGCCCGCGCATCGCCCGAAGCGCGGCCTCCGTCTCGTCGGCCGGCACGACGACAACGAATTTTCCCTCGTTTGCCACCGAGAGGACGTCCAGCCCGAGGGCCTCGCACGCCCCCTCCACCGCCGACCGCACGGGAATCGCCGACTCCTCGATCCGCATGCCGACCCCCGCCGACTCGGCTAACTCGTTCGCCGCCGCCGCCAGGCCCCCGCGCGTCGGGTCCTTCAGGGCCCGAAGGTTCGGCGACGCCTCCAGCACCGCCTCCGCCAGCGACCACAGCGGCGCGACGTCGCTCGCCACCGCCGACTCGAACTCCAGGCCCTCGCGCCGGCTCATCACCGCGATGCCGTGGTCCCCCATTGTCCCGGAAAGGAGCAGCCGGTCGCCCGGTCGGATGGCCTCGGCCCCGAGCCGCCGGCCTGCCGCGATCGCCCCGATGCCGCTCGTGTTGATGAACAGGCCGTCCGCTCGCCCCCCTCGCTCCACCACCTTCGTGTCGCCGCAGACGACGGCCGCACCGACCTCCGCGGCCGTCCGCGCCGCCGAGTCCAACACACGCTGGAGTTGCGCCAGCGGAAGGCCTTCCTCCAGGATCAGCGCCAGGCTGAGCGCCACCGGCCTCGCCCCGAGACACGCCAGGTCGTTCACCGTCCCCGCCACCGCCAGCCGGCCGATGTCCCCGCCGGGAAACTCGATCGGCTGGACGACGTAAGAGTCTGTCGTGAACGCGATGGTCGTGCCCGGCAACTCCACTTGTGCCGCGTCGGCCAGGCGCGCAAGTTCCCCCCGGCCGCCCGGCGCGAAACGCGAGAGAATCTCCCGGCGCACCAGGCCCATCATGCGCTCACCCCCGCCCCCGTCCGCCAACAGAATAATTTCCTCGCTCATCGCTTTCTCGCTTTCCTGCGCATCCTCACGTGACCGCGGGCTTTGCGGGCGGTCGCTTTCACCCGCTGCCGGGTGCCACGGCGCTCGGCACGCCGCGCTACAGCCGCTCGTACCGCACGACGGCGCGGAAAATGCCCGCGATCTCGCTCGGTGCCAAAAGCGTCGGCGCGTACTGCTCGTTCAGCGGCTGGAGCCGCACATGGTCCTTCGAATCAAAAAAGACCCGCTTGAACGTCGCCTCGGAGTCGTTCGGCCGGGCCCCCAGCGAGTATCGCACGAAGCAATCGTCCCCCGATTTCACCTCCGCCGCCGGACTGAAAATCACCACGTCGCCCTCGTGGTACTTCGGCTCCATCGAGTCGCCCACGACGCGCACCCCAAACGCGTTCGGGTCCTCCAGTTCCGCCGGGCCCGACACGTACTCGTCCGCCATCCCGACCGGGTATCCCAGGTCCGTGAATTCCACGGGGTACCCCGCCGCCACTTTGTTGATGACGGGGATTCGGCGAACCTTCCCGCGCTCGTCGCGCGGCGCGCCCCATTCCGCCAGATGATGCAATAGGCCGCTCCGATGCAGCGCGTCGAGGTCCAGGCCGCCGCTTCCGCGCGCCGGCGCCGCGTCCTCGGCCTCCGCCTGGCTTGGCTCGGTGCGCCCGCCCGCCTTCGCCTCCAGAAGCGCCCGCATTACCGCCTCCGTCGAGTCGAAGATCTCCCTGAGCCGCGCCATCCGGGCTTTGATGTCGTCCGGCAACTGGGCCAGGTGCGCCCGCGTGACGAGCGTCTCTTCGTCCTGCCCCAGCGCGCGGGCGATCGCGCGGACCTTCTCGTCTCGGGGCGGGGGAGCGAAGCCGGTCTCGATCTGCGAAAGGTAACTTTTCGCCAGACCCGCCGCCTGCGCGAGCGCCTCCAGCGTCAGCCCACGCTTCTTCCGGGCGAGGCGCACGGCCTGGCCGAACGCCGCCTGCTCCTCCGTCGCCAGGAGCAGACGCCGAAGCGCTTCGAGTTCCTCTAAGTTCTCCTTGAGACCCATGGCTCCACCTCGTGCTATCCAACCCCTTTGACCATCTGAGTTTACCACCGGCCAAACTCAAGTCAAGTCGGAATTTCATCAAAGCCGAAAATATTTTCAATTTTCTGCGAAATTGGCCAAGAATCCCGTTTGACATTTACCGAATACGGCCTATAATGGAGTCGCTGTTTGGCGCGTGTCAAACGGGCATTTTTGGGCTTCTGGACCGATTATCAGCCTGTGCCGGGTGGTTTTGTGGATGGCGAACAACATTTGACCGCTCCCGCTGAAGCACGCTCCGCCGGGAAGTTCCTGCGGCTCCCCGTGCAAGAAAGAAGCCTGCTGGCCCTGGTGTACCGCCGCGGGGCCACCCAGCGCGAAATCGCCGGGGTCCTCGGCATTAGCCGCACCGCCTTGCGCGTGATGCTCAGGCGGGCGGAACGGAAGGCCCGCGATCCGACGCAAGCCGCCCTGGTGCGGACGTGGCGCCGCCTGACCGCGCGCGAACGCCGCCTGGCGTACCTGCACTTGGTGCTGGGGCTGAGCCTGGGAGAAATCGCCCGCCGCCGGTTGGCCGCCGGGTCGGGCGATGGGCGCAAGACTTCCGGCGAGAGCAAGAACACGCTGGCGCGGCGTGTGAGAGAAATCTTGCGAAAGATCGGACGGGCTGAGGCGCGGCGCAGCCGCCGCGAAAAACCATGCCCTCAAGAAACCTCGGGCGCCGGATAGGCGAAGCGGATGCGAAAGCACGGAAGGCTGTCCAGCCGGTCGCCGTACAGCGCCCGCAGTTCGGCCAATAGCGTCTCGCGCGATTCAAACCCGTCGAGCCGCGCGTCTTCCTCCGAAAGGTCCGCCGGGCAAAGGGGCTCGAACGCGGTCACCCGGATACGCCCCAGGCCGGGGACGAACTCCATCTGGCCGGGCCGGAGCCGCCGTTTCGGCCAGACGCGGACGGTCTGGCACTTGGCCCCGGACCGGATGAGATCGAGGAACTTTTTCTTAAACAGGAGCATGGGCGTCGGCCCTCGAGTCCCGGCGCGCCGGGACAAGGAGAGTAGCCATGAGTCTGTATAGCATCAACAAAAACTTTCGCGCCGTGCCGCCGCCTCGGCCCGGCGCTGAGCCGACCGAGCGCGCACTCGGCGTGGCGGAGATGTTCGGCCTGGGGCTGGACGAGTCGTACGAGGTCGCCCTCTACGCGGGGCTCGTGGTCGATGTCAGGCCGGGCGACGTGGTGTTCGTCACCGGCCCGTCGGGGAGCGGCAAAAGCGTGCTTCTGCGGTGTCTCGTCGAGGCGATGCGCGCCGCCGAGCCGGCCGCGCGGATCGTGAACCTGGCCGATCCCGGCGCGCCGGGACCGCCGGCAGGCGTCCCCGTCATCGAAGGGCTGCCGGCCGAGTTCGAGGAAGCGCTGCGCCTCGCGAGCACGGCAGGCCTTGCGGACGCGTTCGTGCTCCTTCGGCCGCCGGAGGAACTCAGCGACGGCCAGCGGTGGCGTCTGCGGTTGGCGCACGCGCTGGCGCGGCTGCTCGAGCCCGCCGCGGAAGCGGGGAGGCCGGGGACGGTGACCGCCCGCAAAGCGGGCGGCTCGAAAGGCGCGCGCCGACCGCTGGCGCCGATTCGCATCCTCGTGGCCGACGAACTCGCTTCGACGTTGGACCGGCTCTGCGCGCGGGCCGTGGCGTATCGGCTGAGGCGTCTGGCGGACCGCGAGGGCGTGACGGTCCTGGCCGCCAGCGCCCACGACGACCTGGTCGAGGACCTCGCGCCCGACGTCCTGGTGGTAAAAGAGGCCGGCGCCGAGGTCGAGGTCCGCTACGCCGATGCGTCGCGTCTCGAGCCACGGGCTTTGCCCGCGGTCACCCAACCACGGCGCCGCACGCGCACCCGCGCCGATAAGCGTGAGGTGCGCTGATGACGCTTGCCAGAACGTGCACGCTGCTGGCCGGCATCCGCATCCAGCGCGGAGCGCGCGAGGATTGGGATCGCCTCGCGCCCCTGCATTACCGTAGCCACCACGCCGGGGCGGTCAGCGACATCTTTCGCATGGTGTACCGGCCCGGCGCCGGGGAAGGTGACCGCGGGCAAAGCGGGCGGCTCCCGCCTTCGCCCGCCCCGGACGGGCTTCGGCGGGCAGGCGAAGGGCGTGCGCTCCGCGCGGGCGCAGCGGGCGGCGGGCGCGAGACGCTGGTCGGCGTCATCGTTTACAGCCGCTCGCCGCTGTCGCTCGCCGCGCGAAACCGCGCGACGGGCGGCCGCTACCGCGTCGGGCGGAATCTAGCGGCCGGACGCCTCGTGAACGAGGAACTCCGCATCGTCAGCCGCGTCGTCATCGCGCCGAACTGGCGCGGCCTGGGGCTGGCGAGCCGGCTGGTGGCCGAAACGCTCCCCCGCGTCGGCACGCCCTACGTCGAAGCCCTCGCCGCCATGGGCCGGGTCCATCCCTTCTTCGAGCAGGCGGGGATGACGGCGTATCCCGGCGCGCCGGGACCGGCGGGGAGCGAGCGCCTGCGGTCGGCCCTCGAAGCGGTCGGCCTCGGGCGATGCGCACGCCGAAGCGCCGAGGCCCTCGAGGCGGCACTGAAGTCGCTCGCGCCGGCGGCAAGGCGACTCGCGGAGCGCGAGATCGAGCGGTGGGCCCGCTCGTATCTGGCGGCCAAGAACCACCGGTCGCGCCGGCCTGAGCGCCGGCGGACGCTGGACCTGGTGGCCCGCCACCTGGATTCCGCGCCGGTCTACTATCTCTGGCGCTCGAAGTCGTTCGAGCCCATTGCGGGAGCGCGGTGTGACGCCAACGCCGAGCGAAGCGCCCGGCGGCGAGAAAGGCGCGAGAAAGGAGCACGACGATGAACCCAACGAATCGCCATCGGCGAGTCGCGCGGGCCGTCTGGGAAACCGGCGGCCGGCTGGACGAGGCGGCCCGGCGCGAAGGCGTCCGTCCGGAGACGCTGCGGCGCTGGCTGGCCGCGCCGGAGTTCCGCGCGCTGCTCGCGGAGGAGGCCCTCGAGCCGCTCCTTCAGGCCACCAGCGCCGTCATGCGATGGGCGCCGGCGGCGGTGGCCCGGCTCATCCGGGACCTGGACGGCGAGTCGGCGTCGGACGCGCGGCAGGCGGCCCGAGAGATTCTCCGGCTCGCGCTGGAGGCGCAGCGGAACCTGGCGAGCGG
>JBAUDW010000182.1:0-3800 GCA_049678285.1 Phycisphaerae bacterium | reverse complement strand
ATCAGTCCCGTCGCCTCCGCACCCGCTACGACCGCCGCGACGACATCCATGAATCCTTCATGGCCATCGGCGCGTCTCTTATCTGCTGGCGGTTCCTGGAAAACTCTTTGTGTTAGGCGCTCTTAATCTTGATGGTTCGCCACGGCCAACCCTGATGGCAAAAGGGCTCTTCCCCATTCGGCTTGGCGTGCCTATGTTCCTCTTTGTTTGTCCCTGGGTCTGCTTGGAGCCCATACCACTTGTCCTCGATCTCCATCCCGCGGCGCAGAAGACGGTGAAAGATCTGGCGGTTCCGGATCTCAATGAACCAGACCGGAACAGAGATGCCTATGAGAACAAGGCCCCGGGAAAACGGAACGTTCTCGCTGGTGAGAACTAGCGCAACAGCGGCGATAAAGAACCCGAGAAGGGTAAACCTGAACGAAATGACTTGGGCATAGTACGAGCAAAGAGATGTGTATTCAGCCCTCATGTTCTCAGCCTGTTTTGAGTTCTTCTTCATCAGATTTCCCCTAATCAATCAGGGTTAATGTGAAGTGGTCGTAAAGCAAGGCAAATCTTGGGACGCAATACCTATTTTGCCAAAGGGCTCGTCGTAACTCAGTATTGTTTCACCAGAAGTCCGCGAAGTCCATTCAAAAGAACTCACGCCAGTTTTTTGGCAATCTCCTCGTCGAGGATGTTTTTCACGGTCAGGGCACGAATTATTATACCACGGCGGGGGAAGAGGCAACGCAGAAAGTAGAATGCAGAATGCAGAACGAACGACAACGGATTCGAGGCGAGATCCTTCGTCGCTTCGCTCCTCAGGATGACAGCAGGGGGCGGAATGAACGGCGACCCGCCGTCGCCAGAGGCTTCCGCCTTCGCCCCTTCGACAGGCTCAGGGCTACGGCGGACAAGATGGCCCACAAGATGGCGGGCAGGCTGCGGAATGCGGAATGAACGGCAAAAGGCAACGGCCAAGGCGCGGGGAAGAGCACGGCCGGGCAAGACCGGCCGTGGCACACAGGCGCGCGGCTCTGTAGCATTGCGCTACAGGGCTTCGCGGGCGGGCGAAAGACGTCCCGGGGCCACTGAGAGGCTCAGAAAGCCACTGGCTAGAGGCCTTTAAACCAGGTTTGGTTCAAACCGAGCCCGGCCGAACGTCACGCCGGCCGAATTTTGTGAAAATTTTCCCAAGAAAACTCTTGCCAACATCCTGGGGTTGTCGGGATACTGCTCCGCAATCTTGGCTCCTGGGGACAAGTACGCTGCCAAAGGGGAACGCATGACCAAGTTTAATCTCGGCACCCTGTTCTTGTCGGCACTGATGGCTGTTTTCTGCGCGGGCGCGACGCCTGCGTTGTTGGCTCAGGAAAAGGCAGAGGTTTTCGAGCCGGTCCTGGCCGAAGACCTTTCCCTGAGCCTGCGAAACGTGGGCCCGTACGCAGCGGCTCCCGATGCGGCAGCGTCTGCGTCGGAGGCATCGGCTGCAGCGCCCGCGGGCAAAGCGCCCCCGATCCCGATTCACAGCATCGAGGGCCTCAGTGGGACGCCGATTGTGCCGATGGCGTACTTCGTCAATGCGGGTCCTGAAGGCACCGTATTCGGCCTGCCGAGCGCTTCCTATTCATACCTCCTGGCTAACGACAAGATGGTTCATGCGTTTGCCGTGTCCGAAACGATCTATCGGCGGATTGAAGTGAGTTATGCGTTCAACCGGGTCTCGCTGGGCGACTTTCCGGACAAGGTTCGGAACGCCACAGGAATTGACATTGGTCGCAACCATGTGGCGTTGCACCACATCAATCTGCGGGGATTGCTGGTGGAGGAAAACAGTCACGACCTTCCGCTGCCGGCGGTGGCTGCCGGCGTGCATTTCAAGATCAACGAAGGCATGCGGTCCATCGATCACCGCCTTGGGGGGGCCGTGAGCGGCCTGGGGTTCGAGCGGGAGAGCGGGGTGGACTACACTCTGACGTCCACGAAGACCGTCCCGAAGATCGCTTTCGGTCGGCCGGTCATTGCCACCGTCGGCCTTCGCCTCAGCCAAGCGGCACAGATCGGCTGGTTGGGCTTTGGGGACGCCTATCGATTGACCTGGGAAACCGGGCTTGCCTGTCCGGTTCTGGACAATCTTATTGTCGCTTACGAATACCGGCAGAAGAAGAACCCCTATAGCCGCCTGGGCAACCTCGTCGGCAAAGAGGAAGGGTGGCATACCGTCAGCATGGTGTGGATCGCCAACGAGCATCTCACGGTCGCCGGGCTGTGGGGCGATCTGGGCAATCTGATTGATGACGACCAGGATGCGGTCTGGGGAGTTCAGATCAAGTACGAGTTCTAATACTACAACGCAACTTTGCGCGGCGTCCCGGTCGCCACAGGCCCTGTAGTGTCATACTACAGGGCAGGCGACTCGACTAGGCGAGCGGGACGCCGCGCTATTTTTTTTGACGCGCGGCTGGCGAACAACGCACTGGCGGACAAGCCGCCAGTGGCACCCGGCGTTATAACGGCGGGCGGGGGCGGGGCAGGAAAAAGAGTCCCGGGGCCCGCCAGAGGCGGGTAAAATTCACGTTCATCCCCGGGCTTTAACAGCCAGCGTGCGGATCTCTTCGAGCAGCGCGTCGAGAAGGTCTTTTTCCGGGACCTTGCGGACGGCCTTGCCCTCGCGGAAAAGAATGCCGTGGCCCTTTCCCGCGGCCACGCCGACGTCGGCCTCGACCGCCTCGCCCGGACCGTTCACGACGCAGCCCATGACGGCCACGGTCAGCGGTTCGCGGACGTCGCGGGTGCGGGCCTTAAGCGCCTCGACCAGTCCGATGAGGTCAACCTCGCACCGGCCGCACGTCGGACACGAGATGATCCGCAAGCCCAGCCGCGGGCGGAGGCCCAGTTCGGCGAGAATATCCTGCGCGATCAGGACTTCGTTCAGGGGATCGCCCGTCAGGCTGACGCGCACGGTGTCGCCGATGCCTTCCGACAGAAGCGCCCCGAGGACGATGGCCGAACGGGTGCGGGCCTCGTCCATCGGCCCGGCCGCGGTGATGCCCAGGTGAAGCGGCAGGTCCGAGGCCTCGGCCAGCAGACGGTACGCCTGGAGCGTCGTCGGCACGTCGGACGCCTTGGCCGACAGCACCAGGTCGCGAAAACCTTCGGTCTCAGCCTGGCGGACCCATTGCATCAGGACGTCCACCATGAGGGGTGCGAGGTCTCTCGGGTCGGACGCGCCAGCGGCGCTCGACGAGGAACGTGCCACGGTAGGGAACGTGACCGCGACCTTCCGGTCGCGGCTCGATCGGCGTGCGCCGCGGACGCTGCCGGAGTTGACGCCGAAGCGGATCGGCCGGCCGAGTTCGGCCGCCCGCGCGAGCACCCGGCGCAGGCCGTCCGGATCGTCCATGTTGCCCGGATTGAGGCGGACCTTCGCGACGCCCGCCTCCAGGGCCTTGAGCGCGAGCGACGCGGTGAAGTGAATGTCGGCAATCAGGGGGACCGGCGAGGAGCGGACGAGTTCCGCCAGGGCGTCGGCGTCGGGAAGCGAAGGCACCGCCACGCGCACGAGATCGCAACCCGCGGCCGCAAGGCGCCGAATCTGGGCCAGCGTCTCCCCCGCGTCGCGCGTGTGCGTGGTCGTCATGGACTGGATGCTGACGGGGTGGGTGCCGCCGATCGGCACGGGGCCGACGTGGACCGTCCGGCTCGGACGCCTCGCGAATCGTTTGTCGCCCGCCATGGGCGTCATTATCTTGGGCGGACGGCGCGCCTGTCAAGCCCGCACGGCGGAAGGGTGTGACTAGATTTTCTGGCGAACG
>JBAUDW010000181.1:0-9441 GCA_049678285.1 Phycisphaerae bacterium | reverse complement strand
GGCAGGGACCGGCGGCTGGCGTCCGCCGCCTTCCTCGCCCCCGTAACGGCGGACGATCGGGCCGGGCTTCGCCTCCGCCTGCTGCCGCGCCTGGGCCCGTTCCTTCGTCAGAATCTCGAAGAGGGCCCGCTGCGACTTACCTTTGGCCATTTCGCACCATCCTCCGTGTCCGCCTCCGTTGGCGCCGGACGGATTGGCCATCCCGGGCAGTTCACGCAGTATAATCCCTCCTCGCCTCACCCGTCAAGCACGAACCCCGCCCCGAAAAAGGGTCGGGTGGCATGGCCACGCTGTTCCGCGTGGCCATGCAGGGAGACCTTTTGCATGTCCACCCGGAACAGGGTGGACATGCCACCCACCGACAGACCCGAAAAGGATCCTGGACCCTTTTTTCACATCCGCCCCTTCACGCTTGCTCTGGGGTCCCCGGCGCGGTCCAATAGCCTTCAGGCCCTCCCCGGGGCCTTGGGAGACGCTTATGCTGCGACTCGCCGCTGCCCTCTGCCTCGCCGCCGCGCTGCTATTGCCGTGCCTTTCGTCTGTTGCTGTTGAATCCACACTCCGCACTCCGAACTCCGCACTCTCTGTTCGCGGCCGCCTCACGCCTCCCGGCCGCGCGAAATCCGCTTTCCTCTGGGAACGCGCGAGCGACCGAAAAGTCCTCCTCACGATCGACCCCAAGACCGGCGCGTTCGAGGCAGACGACCTTCCGCTCGGCCTCTGGGACCTCGTCGTCGAGACGCCCTGGGGACGCCTCGAAGGCGTGGACATGACCCCCATCCTCTCGGAGTACGACGCCCTCATCCCCGCCGAGTACCGCACCGAGGACCTGGGCCTCCCCGCCCCGGGCGAGTTCACCGCAGAGGACCGCCGGTGGATCGAACGCCAGGTCCTCGAAGTCAAACGCTACGAGAGCCGCGTCCGCATCCTCGCCCTCCGCGGGACGGCTGACGTCGCCGTCGTCCTCGTGGAACTCACCCAGGAACAGCCGTTCGTCGGCGAGAAGGGCGACGAGGTCACCTGGCGGGTCGAAAAATGGGTCTATGAGAAAAAGTACGGCGGCTGGGTCCAGTTCCGCACGCGCGTCCTCTATCGGCGGCGCGTCCCGCGGGCCGAGTGGCAGGCGTGGGGCTGGCAATTCGAGGCCGCGCTCGGCGGCTTCCCAATCACCGACGACCGCACCGAACCCGTGACGATCGAGTTGACGATCCCCGACAGGCCGGTCCTCGAGAAAGGCCTCATCGGCAACAAGTCGCCCCCGCCCGCCGGGAAGGGCGAACGGTAGCAGCCGGCCGTCACATTTAGCCGCCCCGCTTGCGGGGCGCGTCATTCATCATACGCGG
This sequence comes from Phycisphaerae bacterium, assembly GCA_049678285.1. GTDB lineage: Bacteria > Planctomycetota > Phycisphaerae > FEN-1346 > FEN-1346 > JAPLMM01. The sequence continues at coordinate 8,098 of JBAUDW010000181.1, read as the reverse complement.
CGAGTAAACTCGCCGGCTAAACGTGGGCGTTCTCCGCGTTTCAATCACCCTTTCGCCAAGCGCCGCAGCACCCCCAGGTTCACGGGGTCCATTTTGCGGCCGCGCGCGTCGCGTTTCGGCGTCTCGAGGATGAAGGGGAGGGCGGCCAGCGCGGGGTGATTCACGAGCGCCCGGAACCCCTCGCGTCCGATCCGGCCGCGACCGATGTGCTGGTGCCGGTCGAGGCGCGACCCCAGGCTGCCTTTCGCATCGTTCACATGGACCACGCCGACGCGCCGAAGGCCCACCGCCTCGTCAATCTTCCCGAGCGTCTCCTCGACGGCCGTTTTGGTCCTGAGATCGTACCCGGCGGCGAAGAGATGACATGTGTCGATGGCGATGCCGAGCCGGTCGCCCGCCGCGACGGCCGGCGAGGCCGACGGGCCCGCCTCGCACGTCTCGACGAGATGCTTCAGGTGCTCCAGGCGTCCTCCGAGCGTCGAGCCCGCCCCGGCCGTCGTCTCAAGGAGGATGCGCGAGCGGTGCCCCGGGCGTTCGCGGTGGAGCCGGTCGAGCGCCCGCGCGACGCGCTCGAGGCCGGCCGCCTCGCCGCTGCCGGTGTGCGACCCCGGATGGAGGACCAGGTAAGCCAGGCCGAGCCGCTCCGTCCGGTCCCATTCCGCCAGCAAGCACCGGAGGGACTTTACGTGGAGCGTCTCGTCGGGCGTCGCGAGGTTCACGAGGTAGGAGGCGTGGCCGACGAGTGGGGCGAGGCCGGCGTCTTTCGCGGCGGAGCGGAACCGCGCGGCGTCTTTAGCGTGGAGGGGTTGAAAGCGCCACTGCTGCGGGGGCTTGACGAAGAGTTGGAGGCAGTCGGCCCGGATGGCGCGGGCCCGCTCGACCGCCCGCTCCACGCCGCCCGCTATCGAAAGATGCGCGCCGAACCGCGGCATCGCTCACCCCCCAAAAAGGGTCCAGGACCCTTTTTCCGGCGCTAAGGCTCGGGGGTTTTGGCGTCGGTGCGGAGGCCTTCGGCTCGGCCGCGGAGGCTGTCCGGGTCCACCGGATCCGACTTCTTGAGGGCGAAGCGGAAGGTGTGGTCGTCGCGGCGGATGCCGGGAATCAGCGTCTCGAACGCCAGGTCCACCGGGATCCACTGGTACGGCGGCGCGCGGACGCTGGCCGTCGAGACGAGCGGCTCATAGCCCGGGGCCTCGAGGCGAACCTCGTACGTCCCGTACCACGTGAAGGGGATGGTGCAGGGCGTCCGGCCGACCTCGTTCTCATTGAGCCAGCAGAGGGCGCCCGGCGGCTCGGAGTCGATGGTGAAGGTCCGCTGGACCTGGCCGTAGCATCCGGCGACGGCGAGTCCGGCGGCGAGGATCGCGACGGTGAGCGCGGGGCGTTTCATAGTCAGGCCCTTTCCCGCCGAGTCGGCGTGGTTCCGGAGGCCGGGATAGCGGCGGCCTCGACGCGGACCTCTTCGGTTTCGGCGGCCATGGCGTCGGTGTCGAGGAGGGCGACGGTGGCCCGTCCGGTCATCCATCCGCCGCACTCGCCCGGGTTGACGATGAGGCGTCCTTCGTGTCGTTCGATTTTCGGCTCGTGGGTGTGGCCGAAGACGATGATGTCGGAGGCCTCGAAGGCCGCGTGCGATAGGTTTTCCCATATGTGGACGAGACAGATTTTTCGCCCGCCGAGTTCCAGTCGCCGCGGGCCGTCCGTCAGTTCCGGGAGCAACTTCGTCAGGCCGGCCCGCTCGCCGTCGCAGTTGCCGAACACGCCGTACATCGGCAGCCGGGCCTGGAGCAGGCGCGCGAGGGCGAACGGGGCGACGTAGTCGCCGGCGTGGAGGACGGCCTGGGCGCCCGCCTTTTTGAAGATTTTGACCGCGGCCGAGATCGCCGGCAGATTGTCGTGCGTGTCGGAGATGATGCCGAGTTTCATCGCACCCTCGCGCCTGGGCAGACGCCAGTATAGGGGCCGCCGGACCGGACTGTCAAGCGAAAGACGACACAGGCCGGACGCTTTTCGATTGACTTTTCACAGAATGAAGGCACGCTTCCGGAATGGAGCCGACGTCGGCCCGTCGAAAAGGGAGAATCCCATGAGGTATTGGAAAAGCGTGTTGGCGGCGTCGCTTGCCGGTTCGCTGGTTCTGTCGGCTGTGGCGTCGGCCGCCGAGCCGTGGTCCGTCTCGGTCCCCGCCGACGCCCTGGCCGTCGTGGCGGTCCGAAACGTGGCCGAACTGGATGCCGGCCTGAAGGCCCTCGTCGGCCCCGAATCGGATGTCTCGGTCGCGGCCCAACTCGAACGGAATCTCCCGGCCGGCGTCTTCGACACCTCCGGGCCTGTCCTCTTTGTTCTCGTGGCCGGCGAAAAAAACCCCGCCCCTGTCACCATTCTCCAGGGCAAGGACCCTGCGAAACTCGAGGAGGCCCGCATCACAGGAGATAAACTGCCGGCCGGCATCGTGGCCGTCCGCCGGCCGACCCCGCCGATCCCGCCTGGCGCCCCGGAAGGTTTTAAGATGCCCGCCCCCCCGCCGCTCTATGTCCTCCAGCTCGACCGCTGGGGCGTGGTCGCCGATCGCATCGAGCCGCTCGTCGCCTTCCAGTCGGCCGCCGAACGTCTCGCCGTCGGCACGGCCGCGGGCTCGCGCCTCCCCGACCACATGATCTGGGTCCACCTGAACCCCAAGCCCGTGAAATCGCTGCTCTCCGGCTTGCTCCAACAGGCCATGGCCCCGATGGGCCCCGAGGCTCCCGCCGATGCCACGGCGCCCGCCGGGATGAACCAAATCCTCCAGTGGTATCTTTCCATGCTCGACCAGGTCGCCTCGATTGATCTCATGGCCGACCTGGGGGCCGAGCGCGCCGCGGGTCTCGTCGAGGTCGAACTCGTCGAAGGGAGCCCGCTCGCCGCCGCCGTCCGTGCCGCCAAGCCGGTGACGGGTCCGCCCGCCTCGCTGCCGGCGACCGACTCGTTCCTCGTCGCCGGGTGGGGCCAGGGCGACTGGGCCAAGGCCATGCCGCCCCTTAAGACCCTCACCAAGCCCCTCTTCGACGCGCTCGGCCAGGGCGCCGACGAAGAAACCCGCAAGAACCTGGACGAACTCTGGGCCACTTACGACCAGTGGGCGACGGTCCTCGGCCCGTCGTTCGCCTTCGTCCTCGAACCCGCCAAGCCGGGCCAGGGCCTGTACCGCATGACCGAGACCATCGCCCTCACCGACCCCAAGAAGTACAGCGACCTCATGGCCAAGTGGATGCCGATCGCCATGGACATGATGAAGGGTTTCATGGGCCAGTTCGGCACGATGCCCGGCGGCCCGGCGATGAAGATGGACATGAACTATGAACCCGCCGCCGAGGAAATCGCGGGCGTCAAGGTCGACCGCATGACCTTCAAGGTCCAGATGCAGCCGCCCGCCGGCGCTCCGCCCGAAGCCGCCGAGCAGATGAAAAAGATGATGGACGTGATGTACGGCCCGGAAGGCATGGTCATGCGCATGGCCGTCGTCGATAATCTGGCTGTCATCACGATGGGCGATGCCGACTACATGTCCCGCGCCATCGGCCGCGCGCGCGGCCAGGGCGAAGGCTTCGCCTCCCACGCCGCCGTCGCCGATGCTGTCAAACGCATCCCCGAGGGCGCCGTCGCCCAGGTCCTCCTCTCGGTCCCCTCCTACGTCCACGCGATGGTCAGGATGACCGACCGAATGATGATCGAAGGCCTGCCCGACGCGATCAAGGCGCGGGCCGTCCTCGAAGCCCCGCCCATGCCGAAAGTGTCCGGCCTCGGCGACCTGACGGCCGGGGGAATCTACCTCGACGGCCGCACCGTCCGCACCCGCGTGGACGTTCCTGCTTCCGAAGTCCGCACGACGATGGACATTAGCAAGCAGTTCGGCCAACGCATGATGTGGATCATGCAGGAACACGCCAAATGGGCCCAGGAGCAGCAGGGCGAGGCCCAGGAAGGGACGCCGCCACCGCCGCCGACGGAATAGGCGGCAAGTGCTTCGCTGCACGTACTCAAGCCCAGGGATTTCAGTCCCTGGGCTTGTTTTTCGCCGGGCGATGCACTTCGTCGAGCGCCGCGCGCAGCGCTGGCCACACCTGCTCGACGGCGATCGCGTTCATCGTCCCGTCCGCCGACCGGACGACGCGCACGTGCCGGCCGCGCGGAGCCCAGACCCGCGCGTCGGTCGGCCCGAAAAGGGCGACGGTCGGCGTCCTCCGCCCCTCGGCTCCGCGCACCGTTGCCGCTAGTTGAGTGACGCCCGAATCGTTTCCGACGTACCCATCGGCCAGCGCCAAGATTCCCGCCACCGTCTCGAGCGCCAGGTCGGCCAGAACCGCGCCGCCCCTGGCGTCGGGCTTGATCCCGCGTTCCGTCTCCGCCGGCCCGAGAAGCCAGACCACTTGCCGACCCGCCTCCTCGCGCAGCCGCCGCGCGACCTCTCCGAACCGCTCCATCGGCCAGTTCTTCTTCGTGGATCCGCTTCCGGGGTGAATGGCCGCGAACGCCCTGCGAATTCCTTTCGCCGCAAGCGCCTTTCTCGCCGCCTCCCGCACGGCGCCCGGAACCGCGAGCACCGGCTCCGGCGCAGCCGCCGCCAACTCGAGCGCCTCGCGTGCCTGGCCGAGAAGCCACTCGGCCGCGCTCGATCCCCAATCCGCAGAGGGCAGCGGTTCCAATCGAACGACGCGCCCACGCAGAACCGCGCCCCCTTGGGCTGTCAGACCTAGCAGGTCCAGCATCAGGTCCGCTTCCACAAGCGCGCGGGGCAGTGGGCCTGACGTGCCGGCGTCCCCCGCCAGCCGCCACAGCCCGCACGTCTCCGCGTCCACCGTCGCGTCCACGAGGTTCGCCATCTCCAGGAGCCGGCCGCGCTCCGGCAGGCCGACCAGCGTCACCCGTGCCTCGGGCCACTTGGCGCGCACCGCGGCAAGGAGCGGCCCTGTCTGCACCAGGTCCCCGATGGCGCCTGTGTGAATGACTGCGATGCGGTGGGGTGAGAGGTCGTTCATTCCGCGTTCCGCATTCCGCATTCCGCGTTGATGGCCTGCTCGATCCATCCGCCGCCCGCCACGCGTTCGCCGCGGTAAAAGACCGCCGCCTGGCCGGGCGTGACGGCCGCCTGAGGCTCGTCGAAGCGCACCTGGGCGCGGTCCTCTTCGAGCCGCTCCAGCCACGCCCCCGCCGCCGCGTGACGGTACCGAATTTGGACCTCGGCCCGGACGGGCTCGGCCGGCACCGGCTCGTGCCAGACCACCTCCTCCGCCACGAGTCCCTTCGCCCGCAGCGCCGACGCCGGCCCGATGACGATGGCCGCGTCCTCCGGCCGGATGGCGACGACGTACCTCGGCTCCCCCAACGCGATGCCCAGGCCCCGCCGCTGACCGATTGTGAAGTTCACGATGCCCGCGTGGCGCCCGAGTTCCTTGCCCCCCAGGTCGAGCACCGGCCCAGGCCGCACCAGGTCCGGCCGACGCTGGCGCACCAGGGCCTCGATCGTGCCGGTGACGAAACAAATCTCCTGGCTCTCGGGCTTGTCGCGGACCGCCAGGCCCAACTCGCGCGCGATGGTGCGCGTCTCCTGTTTCGTCCGTTCGCCCAGCGGCAGGCGCACCCGTTCCAGGCGCTCGGGCCGGATCGGAAAGAGGACGTACGACTGATCCTTCTCGGCGTCCAGGCCGCGCTTCAGCCGCCACTGTCCCGCCTCCCACTCGACCCGTGCGTAATGGCCGGTCGCGACGCACTTCGCCCCGAGCGCATCGGCGTAGCGGAACAGCCGGCCGAACTTCATGTCCCGGTTGCACAGGATGCAGGGGTTCGGCGTCCGGCCGCGCCCGTACTCCTCGCAGAAGCGGTCGATGAGGCGGCCGAAATCCTCCGCGAAGTTCAGCACGTAAAACGCGATCCCCAGTTGCCCCGCCACGCGCCGCGCGTCCGACGCGTCCTCCGCCGAGCAGCACCGTGGCGCGCCCGCCGCACCGTCGGGCAGGGCGACGCCCGACCGCATGAAGACGCCGACCGGCTCGTATCCCTGTTCCTTCAACAGGTGGGCCGCCACCGACGAATCCACGCCGCCCGACATCGCCACCAGAATCTTCTCGCCGCGCATGACGCGGTATTGTAACCTTGTTCGCCGGCTGGTGAAAGTCCGCCCTGTTCCGTCGCGCGGGTGGCATGTCCACCCTGTTCCGGGTGGACATGCTGGGCGGACGCATGCTCACGCAAAGGCAAAGCGTGAGCATGCCACCCGGCCATTTAGCCGGCGGGCTTGGCCGCCGCGTATTGTGCCGTTCGCCCGCCCTCGCTCGTACAACAGGGCGGCAACGGTTTTCGAAAGGGCAGGGGATGATGAAGTTTACGCGGGTCGCCGTCCTCGCCGCCGCCTTCCTGGCCTTTGCCTCCGCCGCGCGGGCCGAAAACTGGCCCCAGTGGCGCGGGCCTTTCTTCAACGGCTCCACCACCGAAACCAACCTCCCCGAGAAGTTCAGCCCAACCGAAAACTGCGTCTGGACCGCTCGCCTCCCCGGCATCGGCGCCTCGACGCCCGCCGTCTGGGGCGACCGCGTCTTCGTGACCGCCCAGGCCCCCGCATCCAAAAAAACCTTCGCCCTCTGCCTCTCCGTGGCGGACGGCTCCATCCTCTGGCAGCACGAAATCGCCGACGGCGCCGACTTCGCCCGGGGCAACACCGCCGCCTCCCCTTCCCCCATCGCCGACGCCGACCGCGCCTACTTCTACTTCGGCACGGGCGACCTGGCGGCCTTCGACTTCGCCGGCAAATCCCTCTGGCGGCGCAACATCCCACGCGACCACGGTCCGTTCGAGATCAAGTTCGGCTACGCCTCCAGCCCGCTCCTCTTCGCCGGACGCCTCTACGTCCCCGTCATCCAGGGACGCGAAAGCGCAGGGAAAATGGACATCTCTTATCTCCTCTGCATCGACCCCGCCACCGGAAAGGACCTCTGGAAACACCGCCGTCCCAGCGACGCCATCGCCGAGGCCAAGCAGGCCTATACCACCCCCGTTCCTTTTCACGTCGCAGGACGCGACCAGATTCTCCTGACGGGCGGCGATTACGTCACCGCCCACGACCCCGCCGGCGGCGAGGAACTCTGGCGATCTCCTTCCTACGATCTCCAAAAGCATGTCCTGTTCCGCACCGTCGCCTCGGCCGCCGTCGCCGGCGAGACGGTCTTCGTCGCCGCGCCCCGCAACACCAAGTCGCACGGCCTGAGGATCGGGCCCGACGGCCGGCCCGCCGCCGACGCCTGGACCTGGACGCTCGACAAGAACGCCCCCGACGCCTGCACCCCCGCGGTGCACGACGGCTATTTTCTAGTCCTCGACGGCGACAGCCGTTACATGCTTCAGGTCGACCCCGCCGACGGCCGAATCCTCCGGCGCGAGCACATCGAGGACGCCACCGTCTTTCAGGCCTCGCCCACCGTCGCCGACGGCAAAATCTACTGCATCAGCATGGACGGCGAAGTCGTCGTCCTCGCCGCCGACGACTTCCAGGTCCTCCACCGCGCCGACTTCGGCGGGAAAGAGTGCCGCTCCACCATCGCCGTGGCCGCCGGCCGACTCTTCATCCGCGCCGGCGACCGCCTCTTCGCCATCGCCCGCCCCGACTGACGCCCCGCGCCGTTCGAGCCCGCCGCGGAAGCGGCGGGTCATGTTCCCCAGCGTGGCGACGAAGAATCTCGCCGTGGGGGCCGCCTGCCCGCCATCTTGTGGGCCATCGCTCCGCCACCGTCTGTCACCTCGCGAACATCGCGATGCTGCTCGAACGTAAACTGCGGTGGGACCCCGTGAAGGAACTCTTCGTCGGCGACGAGGAGGCGAACCGCTGGCTCGACCGCCCGAATGTGGATAACTTTTTTTAGGAGGTTTTGGGGGGCATTTTGGGGCGGTTTTTTGGAGGCCACCGGCCCTGGCGCCGGCGTCCGGGGGCTTTTTTCGGCGGAAGGGGTGCCTTTGGTAAGATGGGCTAGCGGAAATTTTGACTTTTTTAGGGGTTTTTTCCTGTTTTTGGTGCGGTTTTTACCGGTTTTTGTGCCCTTTTTCGCACTCTTTCCATCCATGTCATGGGCAT
>JBAUDW010000180.1:0-12175 GCA_049678285.1 Phycisphaerae bacterium | reverse complement strand
GTTGACGGGGGGGGCGGGGGGTTTAGAATGGTCCGCGCGGGTCAGGTTGGGGATCGCTATGGCAGACGCGAAAAGGCCTCTGGCATTCATCACGGGCGCGACGGGGATGATCGGGAGCCACCTGGCGCGCCGGCTCCTGGACGAGGGTTGGCGCGTGCGGGCGCTGGCGCGCCGGACGAGCGACACGGCCCTCCTCAAATCCTGGGGCGTCGGGCGGGTCCAGGGCGACGTCGGCGACCCGGCGGGCGCGTTTACGCCGCATTTGGAGGACGCGGACTACGTGTTCCACTGCGCGGCGCTGGTTTCGGACTGGGCGCCGCTCGAGGAGATGGTGCGGGTGAACGTGGAGGGGACGCGGCACCTGGCGGAAGCGGCGATCGCGTACGGGCGGATGAAGCGGTTCGTTTTCTTAAGTTCGATGGTCGTCCTGGGGATGGCGCCGCAGCGGGACTTGGACGAGACGGCCCCGATGATCCACACGGGGGACCACTATAATTTGACGAAGATCCGGGCCGAGGAGGCGGTCCGGCAACTGGCGGCGGAGCGCGGGTTGCCGGCAGTCGTCATCCGGCCGCCGTACGTGTACGGTCCGCGCGACCGTCAGTTTTTGCCGAGGGTCCTGGAGAACTTGAAGAATGGGAAGTTCCGGTTCGTGGGATCCGGGCGTCAGCCGCTCAGCCTGTGCCACGTGGGGAACCTGGTGGAGGCGCTGTACCTGGCGGCAACGCGGCCGGGAGTGGTGGGCGAGGTGTTCATGGTGGCGGACGGCGACGCGGTGACGCGTGTGCGGTTGATGGAGATCGTGTGCGAGGAGACGGGGTACGCGATGCCGACGCGTCACGCGCCGACGTGGGTGGTGCGGTTGGCGTGCCCGGTGATGGAGGGACTGTGGCGTCTGAAGCGGAGCCCGGAGCCGCCGCTCGTGAACAAGTTCCGTCTGAAGTTCATGGTGACGCCGCTGACGTACCGGATTGAGAAGGCCCGGCGCCTGCTGGGCTACGAGCCGAAGGTCGGGACGGAGGCGGGCCTTCGCGAGACGTTGCGGTGGTTTCGTGAGCATCGTGGGGAGTTGATGCCGTAGGAACGGCGCGGTGGCGCGCGAGCAGGCGCACTGGCGGTCAAGCCGCCAGTGCCACCCGGCGCGCGGGGCGGCGAAAGGCGACGGACGCTAAGCCGCAAGCGGCACTACGTGGTGGCGTTGGCGAGGCGGATGATGTCCTGGACGGAGTAGGTTTCCCCCCTGGCGGCGGGGTCGAGGCCGACGGCGCGGAGGCGTTCGGCCCAGTGCCCCGGCGTTCCCTGCAAGGTTTTCGAGAGGGCCATGCTGCGCGCGGCTTGTTTGCGTCGGTGGCCGAAGAGGCCGTCGAGCACCGCGCGAAAAGTGGAGAGGTCGGCGATGCGGGAGCGGCGCTGGGCGGAGGGGACGACGCGGACCATGGCGCTGGAGACGCGTGGCGCGGGCCAGAAAACGGTGGGGGCGAGGAGGCGAAGGATCTCGACGTGGGCGAGGGCCTGGACGATGACGCCGACGGGCCCATAGTCGCGCGTGGCGGGACTGGCGGCGAGGCGGTCGGCGACTTCCTTCTGGACGGTGAAGACGAGCCGCTCGGGCACGGGGCCGGTCAGAAGGAGTTCGGCGAGGAGGGGTGTGGCGGCGGCATAGGGGAGATTGGCGACGAGTTTCAGCGGGCCGCCGAGTGCCGCCCGGCGCGCTCGCACCCGCTCGACCATGGCGGGGGAGAGGGTGTGCTTGTCCTTCAGCGCGTCGGTGCGCAGGAGGTCGAGGTTGTGGGCGGCGGCGAGTCGTTCGCGTGCGATGTCGGCGAGGCGCGGGTCGATTTCGACGGCGACGACCCATCCGGCCTGCTCGATGAGGAGTTCGCCCAGGTTGCCGACGCCGGCGCCGACTTCGAGGACGGTGTCGTCGGGTCCGAGGTCTGCCTCGGCCACGAGGAGGCGCATGAGGTTGCCGTCGACGAGGAAATGCTGGCCGAGTCGGCGGTTGGGGCGGAGGCCGGCCTGGGCGAGGAGGGCGCGGATTTCGGTCTGTGTAGGCGGATGGCTCATGGGGCCGGTTCGCGGCGGCGAATCATTTCGACGGCGAGGCGAATGGCCTGCTTGGTGCTCTCGGGATTGGCGATGCCGCGGCCGGCGATGTCGTAGGCCGTGCCGTGGTCCGGGCTCGTGCGGACGGTCGGCAGGCCGAGCGTGATGTTGACGCTGGAGTCGAAGGCGACGGTCTTCAGGGGGATGAGGCCCTGGTCGTGGTACATGGCCACCAGGAGGTCGAACTTCCCCTGGGCGGCCTGGTGGAAGGCGGTGTCGGGCGGGAGCGGCCCGAAGGCGCAGATGCCGGCGGTCTTGGCTTCCTCGACGGCGGGGCCGATGATTTCGCGTTCCTCGTGACCGAAGCGACCGGCCTCGCCCGCGTGAGGATTGAGGCCGAGGACGCCGAGACGCGGCAAGGCGATGCCGAAGAACCGTTTCAGGGCGTCGTCGGCGAGGCGCATCGCCGAGAGGATGCGCTTGACGGTGAGCGAGCGGATGGCCTCGATGAGCGCCAGGTGGATGGTGACGAGGACGACACGGAAAGGTCCGCCGGCGAACATCATGGCGACCTCCGCGGCGCCGAACTTTTCGGCCAGAAGTTCCGTGTGGCCGGGCCAGGGGTGGCCGGCGAGGTGGACGGCTTCTTTGCTGATGGGGGCGGTGACGAGGCCGTCGGTCCGCCCCGCGCGTGCGGCTTCGATGGCGGCGAGGATGAACTGGACGGCGGCCCGGCCGGATTCGGCGGTAGGCCGGCTGCGCGGTATCTCCGCCGCCTCGATGCCGGCCGGGACGATCAGGCCGACGCCTTCGACCCGGCCGTCCCACTCGTCCAGGGCGCAGGAGCGGGAGAGGAAATCGAGGGGAAGGCCGGCGGCGTCGGCCCAGGCGCGGCGCGGCAGGCCGAAGACGGCGAAGCGGGCGAGGCGGCGGACGGCCGGGTCGGCGAGGGCCTTGGCGACGACCTCGGGTCCGATGCCCGCCGGGTCGCCGAGCGAGATGCCCAGGCGCGGGAGGTCCGGGTTCGCCATGGCGAAGTCCTTTGCGATTAGGCTGTGTCTGATGAATCGGTCTGGCTTCGGGCGGCTGCATTCGCCCCTGGCGGCGTCGCCCTGCATCGACGATTCAGAGACGAATCGCCTGCTTCGGGCTCCTTGCCAGGGCCGAATTCGCTCACCCTCGGGCCTACGCCCGATTCATCAGACAAAGCCTAGTCGAGGAAGCCGGCCTGGCGGAGCGTTTCGAGGAGTCGGTGGTCGTCGGCCGGCTGTCCGGTGGCGGCGGCGAGGGCGCGGCGAACGTACTTGGCGAGGAGGTCGGTTTCGAGGTTGACGCGGTTGCCGCTCTTTAGGTCTCCGAGGGTGGTCTGGCGGAGCGTCGTGGGGATGATCGCGACGCTGAGGACGGGGGCGTCGGCCTCGACGACGGTCAGGCTGACGCCGTCGACGGCGATGCTTCCCTTGGGAACGATCTCGGGGAAAAGTTCGCGCGGCGCTTCGACGCGGAGCCACCAGCCGCCGTCGCCCTGGCGGTTTTCGACGACGCGTCCGGTTGCATCCACGTGACCGGAGACGAAGTGGCCGCCGAGCCGGTCGCCGGGCCGGAGGCTCCGCTCGACGTTGACCCGCGAGCCGGGCTTCCACTGGCCGAGAGTCGTGCGGGCGAGGGTTTCGGCGACGGCGTCGAACTCGGCGACGCGGTCGTGGATAGCGGCGATGGTCTGGCAGGCGCCGGAGAGGTTGATGGAATCGCCGGAGCGGACGCCCTCGGCCGCGGGACCCAGGTCCACCGCGAGGCGCAAGGCGTCCGCGCGGCGTTCGGCGCGGACGACCTGGCCGATGGTTTCGATGAGGCCGGTGAACATGGCGCCGGCCATGGTAGACGGGCGGGGGCGCGGGGTCAAGCGTTCTCGGGTCAAGCGTTCTGGCCCGGCGGCGGGGATGCGGCTATACTAGTCGGGAGTTTAGGGGCGAGCGGGAGAAGCGCGTGGCCGATTTTCTCGACAACCTGAGGGCGGGCGCTCGGGCGGCCGACGGGCGGAGGCTGTGGGGCGTCGGCGAGGTGATTCGCCTGGCGGTGCCGACGGTCTTCAATACCATCAGTTTCACGATCATGCAGTTCGTGGACGGGGTGATGGTGTCGAGCGTGGGGAAGGAGACGTTCTCGGCGCAACTGGGCGGCGGCATTTCGGCGTTCACGACGGTTTGTTTTTTTATTGGGCTGTTGGGATGTGTGAGCACCTTTGCTGCGCAGAACCTCGGTGCCGGGCGTCCGGAGCGCGCCGCCCGGTACGCGTGGCAGGGCGTCTGGCTGGGGTGGGGGGCGGCGGCGTTGCTGGCGGTGGTGGCGATTCCGGCGGCGCCGTACCTTTTCCCCCTGTTCGGCCACGCGCCGGAGGTAACGCGCCTGGAGACGCTTTACTATCAGATTCTCGTCGGCGGGGCGGTGTTCAGCCTGCCGGCCCGCGCGCTGGGGGCCTGGTTCATCGGGATGCACCGGCCGGCCATCACGCTTGTGGCGGGCGTGGCGGCGAACGTCGTCAACGTGGCGGCGAATTACATCCTGATCTTCGGGCACCTGGGGTTTCCGGCGATGGGACTGGCAGGCGCGGGTCTCGGGATGGTCGCGGGGTTCGTCACGGAGGCGGCGATCCTCGGGGTTGTCTTCCTGGTGGGTCCGATAGCGCGCGAGTACGCGACGCGGCGTCAGTGGGCTCTCTCGCGGCGGGAACTCGCGGACCTCCTGCGGATCGGAAGCCCCGCGGGTGCGATGTTCGTCGGCGACATCCTGATGTGGACGATCTTCATGGCGGGCATCATCGGCTGGTTCGGCACGGAGGCGATTGCGGCGACGAACATCCTGAACCGGTACTGGCACCTGTGTTTCATGCCGGCGTTGGGCGTGAGCGCGGCCGTGACGGCTATCGTCGGGCGGTACTGCGGCGCCGGGAAGCCGGAACTCGCGTGGCGGCGAGCGCACGCCGGCCTGGTACTCGTGGAGGCGTATATGGTCACGTGCGGCATCGTCATCTGGCTGCTGCGCGAGCCGCTCGTCAGGCTCTTCAACGCCGAGGCCGATCCGATCGTCCAGGCGATCGCGACGCGGGCCGTCATCTTTATCCTCATTTGCCAGGCGTTCGACGCCCTCAGCGTCATCTTCATCGGCGCCCTTCGCGGGGCGGGCGACACGCTCTGGCCGGGCGCGATGCAACTGGCGCTCGCCTACGGTGTGGGTCTGGGCGGCGCGTCGCTCATCGCGCACCTGAGGCCCGAGTGGGGAATTTTTGGACCGTGGTCGGCGGCGTCGGCATACGTGATTGTGCTCGGGCTGGCGATGTGGGGGCGATTCCTCTCGGGGCGATGGAAGCGGATGACGGTGGTCCCGGCGCCCGCCGCCGTCCACGAGGAGGCGGCCGGCCTGCCCCCCGTTTGAACGGCAACGCGGAACGCGGAACTTGGAACGCGGAATGAAACCACAGAATGGCACACGCTAAACCGTACGCTGTTTTGTCGTTTCATTCTGCGTTCCGCATTGGGAGGAGGGAATAAAGATTTGACCCCCCGCCGGCCGATGGTATACTGCCTTGTCGAATGGACGGGGCCGGGTGGCCCGGGAGGTGCGGCGTGTCGGCACGCGGCGAGAGAGGGTTTGGCGGGAGCCTCGCTCGGTTTCCGGGTGCCGCGCGCGCCGGCATCGCGGGCGTCATCGTATCGGCGGGAGGGCCTCGGGTGTAGGCTCGGCCAAGCAGCCAACGCCCCGGGGTCCGAGAGGCCCCGGGGTTTTTTTTGTCGAACCATTCGGGTATTCTACCAGCCGTGGGCGCTTGCCCGCCGTAGCCTTGGCGAAGGCGGGTGAGCGAGCGGTCGAACGGGGGTACGAACGATGAAATCCATCACGGTTTACGATACGACGCTGCGGGACGGGGCCCAGGGCGAAGGCGTCAGTTTCAGCCTCCAGGACAAGTTGGAGATCGCCCGCCAACTGGACTCGCTCGGCGTCCATTACATCGAGGCGGGCTACCCCGTCGCGAATCCGAAAGAGGAGGCGGTCTTCGAGGCGCTTCGCCGCGAGCCGCTCAAGCGCGCGACGCTGGTCGCGTTCGGCATGACGCGCCGCAAAGGCGCCCGGGCCGACCAGGACGCGACGCTGAGGTCGCTCCTCGAGGCCGAGACGCCGGCCGTCGCCCTCGTCGGCAAGGTCTGGGACTTCCACGTGACGAAGGTGCTGCGCGCGGACCTGGAGGAGAACCTGGCGATGGTCCGGGAGTCGGTGCGCCTCGTGAAGGAAGCGGGGCGCGAGGTCTTTTTCGACGCCGAGCATTTCTTCGACGGCTGGCGGGCGAACGCCGACTACGCCCTGCGGGTTCTCGCCGCCGCGAAAGACGCCGGCGCCGACTGGCTTGTCCTCTGCGACACGAACGGCGGCGCGCTCGCGGAGGATGTTGCCGAGACGACGGCCCGCGTCCTGCACCAGGTCGGGGACCGTCTGGGCATCCACGCGCACAACGACGGGGGCCTGGCGGTGGCGAACACCCTCGCGGCCGTCCGCGCCGGCTGCCGGCAGGTCCAGGGGACCATCAACGGCCTGGGCGAGCGTTGCGGCAACGCGGACCTGTGCGCCGTCGTGCCGAACCTCCAACTGAAGATGGGCTTCGCGTGCCTCGGGCCGGAGAACCTCGCGCGCCTGACGGAGGTGTCGCGGTTCGTGTACGAGACGGCCAACATGATGCTGGTGCCGGGGCAGCCGTACGTCGGCCCGAGCGCGTTCGCCCACAAGGGCGGGATGCACGCCTCGGCCGTCGCGCGCGACGAGCGGACGTACGAGCACGTGGACCCGCGGCGGGTGGGAAACACGCGGCGGATCCTGGTGAGCGAACTGTCGGGGCGCGGGACGATTCTGGCGAAGATCGCCGCCGCCGGCCTCCAGGCCGACTCTTCGCTGCGCGACCATGTCCTGGAGGAGGTCCAGCGCCTCGAAAACCTCGGCTACCAGTTCGAGGCGGCCGAGGCCTCGTTCGTCCTCCTCGTGCGCCGACTCGCGGGAACCGGAAGGACGTTCTTCAACCTCGACCATTACTCGGTGGCCATCAAGAAGGACGACGACCGGCCGCCCGTCACCGAGGCGACGGTGAAACTGCGCGTCTCCGACCGTTGGCAGCACACCGTGGCCGAGGGCGACGGCCCCGTCAACGCCCTCGACGGCGCGCTGCGCAAAGCCCTTGTGCCGGCGTACCCGATGCTGGCGGAGATGAGCCTGACGGACTACAAGGTCCGCGTCATCAACTCGGGCGCGGGGACGGCCGCCAGCGTCCGCGTCGTCATCGAATCGAAGGACCGCGAGGAACACTGGGGGACGGTCGGCGTCTCGGAGAACATCATCGACGCCTCCTGGCAGGCCCTCGCCGACAGCATCGAGTACAAACTGACGAAGGACGAACAGAGCGCCCATGGCTAAGGCACGAACGAATCGGCCCGAGGAACCCGCCGGCCCGGAACCGTCGGCGAAGGTGTACGACCCGGCCTCGGTCGAGCAGCGCATTTATGAAGCCTGGGAATCCGAAGGAAGCTTCCACGCCGAGCCCGACGCGCCGGGAGAGCCGTTCACCATCGTCATCCCCCCGCCGAACGTCACCGACCGGCTGCACCTCGGCCACGCGCTCAACAATACGCTCCAGGACATTCTGACGCGCTGGCGCCGGATGCAGGGCCGAAAGACCCTCTGGCTCCCCGGGACGGACCACGCGGGGATCGCCACGCAGGCGGTCGTCGAGCGCCGAATGTTCGAGGAGGAAAAGAAGACGCGCCACGACGTCGGCCGCCAGGAACTCGTCCGCCGCATCTGGGCCTGGCGCGAACGAAGCGGCGACCTCATCCTCGAGCAACTCCGGCGCATCGGGTGCTCCTGCGACTGGCAGCGCACGCGATTCACCCTCGACGATACCTGCGCCCGCGCCGTCCGCGCCGCGTTCTTCAAGATGTTCGCCGACGGCCTCATCTACCGCGGCAAGCGGCTGGTCAACTGGGACACGCACCTTCAGACGGCCGTGGCCGACGACGAGGTGTACCACGAAAAGGTCAAGGGCCACCTCTGGCACGTCCGCTACCCCGTGAAGGGGAAGCGCGGGCGGTTCGTCACGGTGGCGACGACGCGGCCCGAGACGATGCTGGGCGACACGGCCGTCGCCGTCCATCCCGACGACGCACGCTACAAAGACCTGGTGGGACGGACCGTCGTCCTGCCGCTCCTCGCGCGCGAGATTCCCGTCATCGCCGACGGAAAACTCGTGGACCCGACGTTCGGGTCCGGGTGCGTCAAGGTGACGCCCGCCCACGACCCGAACGACTACGAGACAGGCCTGAGGCACGGCCTGGAGATGATCAACATCCTGACGCCCGACGGGCACATCAACTCGAGCGGCGGCCCGTATGCCGGAATGGACCGCTACGAGGCGCGCGAAAAGGTTGTGGCGGACCTCGAAGCGCAAGGACTCCTCGAAAAGGTCGAGCCGTACGAGACGGACATCGGCCACTCGGACCGCTCCAAGACGCCCATCGAGCCGTACCTCTCGGACCAGTGGTTCCTGCGGATGGCGGATTTGGCGGAGGCGGCGATGGAGGCCGTCGAGCCCAAGGACGGCAGCGAGCCGCACGTCAAGTTCCATCCCGAGCGCTACGCGCGCGGGTACCTGGATTGGCTCGGGCAGAAGCGCGACTGGTGCATCAGCCGCCAACTCTGGTGGGGCCACCGGATTCCGATCTGGAGTTGCCCGACGTGCACGCAGAAGGACCTCGAGAAGGCGTTCGGCGGGCGCGACGGCATCGCCTGGCGCGCGGACGAGACGCGCGGCGGTTTTCTGCTTTGCGCGCGGGAGGAGGACCTGGCGGCGGACGCGATTCCCGGCCACAGGCTGGAGCAGGACCCCGACGTCCTCGACACCTGGTTCTCGTCGGCGCTGTGGCCGTTCTCGACCCTCGGCTGGCCCGAGGCGACGGCGGACCTCAAGACGTTTTATCCGACGGACGTCCTGGTGACCGCGCGCGAGATCATCACCCTCTGGGTCGCGCGGATGGTGATGATGGGGCTCTACGCCCTCGGCGATGTGCCGTTTCGGGATGTCTATATCCATGCGATGATCCAGGACGGCGAAGGCCGGCCGATGAAAAAGTCGCTCGGCAACGGCGTGGACCCGCTTGACATCGTGGCGACGCACGGCGCCGACGCCCTCCGCTTCACCCTCGCCTATATGACCACCGAGACGCAGGACGTCCGCCTGCCGGTCCAGAAGGACGCGGCGACGGGACGCAACACCAGCCCCAAGTTCGACATGGGCCGAAACTTCTGCAACAAACTCTGGAACGCCGTCCGCTTCGCCCTCATGAACCTCGAGGGGGCGGAGGCGGCGAAGTTCGACAAGAAACAATTGCGCCTTGAGGACCTTTGGGTCCTCTCCCGTTCGGAGCGGACGCTGCGATTCGTGGAACAGGAACTCGGTGCGTTCCGCTTTCAATCGAGCCTCATGGCGCTCTACGATTTCTTCTGGGGCGATCTGTGCGACTGGTATCTGGAGGCCGTCAAGCCGCGCCTCGCCGAGCCCGCCGAGCGCGCCACGGCCCAGCGCGTCCTCGCGTTCGTCCTGGACCGGGCGCTGCGGATGCTGCACCCCTTCGTGCCGTTCATTACCGAGGCGGCGTGGGAGGGCTTGAACGGGATGCTGCGGGACCGGAGCCTGCCGGGCCTGGCCGACGCGCCGCCGAGCGAGCGTCTCATCGCCGCCAGGTGGCCGGGGCGGGCGGATGCCCTGGCGAACGAAGCGGCGGAGGAACAGTTCACACTCCGGAAGGATCTCATTGAGGGTGCACGACGAGCGAAGGCGGAGAGCGGGCAGGCGACTTCCGAAGCGGTTGTCTATTTCCCAGATGCGGGTGATAAGAAGAGGTTTGTAGCCGACACATTTCTGGAATATGGCAGATTGGCGGGCGTCGCCGATGTTCGAACGGAGGATGTGCCACAAGGATACGCTTGCGCAAGTTCGTATGTGCCAAGTTCGGATCTGACGGCGCGGGTTCCCATAGCCCAGGACAAGGCCCAGCGGGAACGGGAGCGCCTCAATAGGCAGATCGAGGAGAACCGGCGCTACCTCCAGTCGATTGAAAAGAAACTCGCCAACGAAAAGTTCGTCGCGCGCGCCCCGGCCGAGGTCGTCGAGCGCGAACGGGCGCGGGCTGACGAGGTCCGCACGACCATCGCGGCGCTCGAAAAGAATCTCGCCGATTTGGCAGGATGACGGCGCCGCTCGCGTGCACTGGCGGGCAAGCCGCCAGTGCCACCCGTCGAAACCCCTCGTGCGCCGCTCCCTGCGGTCGCGGCTAAACGTTGACGGCGGGTGAGCAGCGCCGTTTGCCCCTTGCCCCCGCCGATTCGCGGTGTAGAATATCCGGGGAGTCGGAGGCTCGGCCATGGAAGTCCGCGTCGAACTTGTGCGCATCATGATCAACGAGGCGGGGGACCACCAGGTCATCGTCCTGAAGGAAGTGGGCGGCGAGCGGGCGTTCCCGATCGTGATCGGATTTTTTGAGGCGGCGGCGATAGACCGGCGCTTGAAGGGCCTTCAGCTCCCCCGGCCCCTGACGCACGACCTCCTGGGGGGCGTCATCGAGGCGCTCGGCGGCCGCTTGGCGAAGGTCGTCGTCACCGACCTCCGGGACCACACCTTCTACGCGAACCTCGTGATCGATCGCAACGGCGACGAGGTCCGGGTGGACGCCCGGCCTTCGGACGCCATCGCGCTCGGCATCGCGAACGATACGCCCATCTTCATCGAGGACCATGTGCTCGACGAAGTGGCGGGCCCGTCGGGCGGGGCCTCCGAGCCGGACGCCTAGCGCGCCGCACGGCGCTGCAACGCCTGCCGCGTCGGCCGGACGCCCGCGGGTGGGAGACCGGATTGAAGCGAATCGGCCTGACCATCGGTCTGGCGGTTCTCGCGATGGGCGCTTCGGCGCCGGGCCAGACCGAGGCCGAACGCGTCATCGTTCTGGCGTCCGAAAGCGTTCCCGAAGGCGTCGCCGTCGCGCGCCACTACATGGCGTCGCGCGGCATCCCCGAGGAAAACCTCTGCCTCGTGCCTGCCCCGGCCACGGAAGAGATCTCGCGCGAGGAGTTCGACGAGACGATCTGGAAACCCCTGCGGGCCTTTCTCGTCGAGTGGGAGGGGCGGTTCGAGGTCTGCCTGCCCGACGCCGTGCTTGCCCTCAGCCTCGGAGAGCGGCGCGCCAAGTACCTCGTGCCGGTCTTCGGCGTCCCGATCAAGGTGACCGGCTACGAGGACGTCAAGACGATGTACCTGTCGAGGGCGGCGGCGGTGGATTCGGAACTCGTGCTCCTGCCGTCGGGTGGGCACCAACTTGTCGGCGGCTTGGTGAATCCCTACTTCGGGGCGGACGCGCCGTTCGGCCCGCCGATCGAGGGCGGGATGATTCTCGTCTCGCGTCTGGACGGACCGAGCGCGGGAATCGCCCGGCGCCTCGTCGACGACGCCGTCTGGGCCGAGAAGAACGGCCTCAAGGGCCGCGCGTACGTCGACACCCGCAGCATCACCCAGGCGGGTTACGCGATCGGCGACCATTGGCTCCTGCGGGCGGCCGCGATGCTCAAGCGCGCGGGATTCGCGACCGAGGTGGACACGCGGCCGGAGATCCTGCCGCTCGCGCACCCGATGCCCGATGCCGCCGTCTACCTCGGCTGGTACCACGAGTCGGCCGCGGGGCCGATGACCAAGCCCGACTTCCGTTTCAATCGCGGCGCGATCGCCTACCATCTCCAGAGTTTCACGGGCGCCGCCATCCGCGACCCGAAGAACCATTGGGTCGGGCCCCTGCTGGTGCACGGGGCATGCGTCACCGCCGGGGCGGTCTATGAACCGTTCCTCACCGGAACGCCGAGCGTGGACATTCTGATGGACCGGCTCCTGAAGGGCTATTCCTGGGGCGAGGCGGCGTGGATGGCTCAGCCGCTCGTCTCCTGGCAGATGTGTTTCATCGGCGACCCGCTCTATCGGCCGTTCGCGCGCGGAAAATGATTGGCGCGCGCCGTTATGGTTAGCCGCGACCCGATGGGGAGCGCGCTCCCC
>JBAUDW010000179.1:0-20267 GCA_049678285.1 Phycisphaerae bacterium | reverse complement strand
AGATGCAAAATCCTGTTTTATGGCGGGGTGACCGGCCGCCGCCTTCTCCTTCCTTTTCTTTTCCCTCTCCGCCCCGCTTTCAGCGGGGCGGAGAGGGAAAAGAAAAAACATCAGGCTGTCTTGGCGCGCTTGCGAACCGGGGCTAAAAGCCCCGGTCTACTCGCCGCTTCCGCCTTCGCCCTTCGGGCTACGGCGGACGAGCCCGCGGCGCCAAGGCGGCTGAAGCCGCCTCAAGACAACTCCGCATCAAAGCCGTGCCACGAAAAACGGCCACACCCTCCACGGGCAAAGAAGTGCCACTTTTTTGTGGTGCACGTCCGCGCCGCGTTGGCACTCATTTCAGCAGCGGTTTCAGGTGCTTGATGCTCCGCTCGGCCTGGTCCACCGTTCCGCACTCGACGGAGAAGACGATGTCCCTGGTCGCCCCGCGGCAAATCTCGATGGTCTTGGCCCAATCGATGACCCCCTCGCCGCACGCGCAGCCGACCGGCGTGCCCGTCACCTTGCCACGCTCGGTCTCCGACTGCTTGACCGAAATATCCTTGGCATGCAGGTGCACCAGGCGCGGCAGCACGCGCTTGAGCCACGGCATCGGATCCTGCCCAGCCAGGTAACTGTTGCCCGTGTCGAAATTGATGCCGATGACTTTGCTATCGACCAGCCCCGCGATGCGGTCCAGGCCGTCGGGCGTCTTGGAGTACTGCTGATGCGGTTCGATGCCGATGAGGATGCCGCGCGGCTCGGCCACCTTCGCGGCCTCGGTCAGCGTGTACTTCATCAGCGTGAAGTCTTCCTCGACGGTGGTCCACGGCTGCTTGGGGCCTTCGTCGGTGTTGACGACGGGCGCCCCGCACTCGGCGGCGAATCGGATCGCCTGCTTCAGGTACTCGGTACCGATCTCGGGCTTCGTCAGGGGCGTGTGGGCTGAGAGGCCCGAAAGTTTGATGCCCGCCTTCTCGCACGCCCGTTTCACGCGGTACGGGTCGTCGAGCATCGAGACGCTGTGGAAGTAGCCGGCCTCGCTCAGGAGTTCCCGCCCCCAGTGGACCATCGGCTCGACGTACTCGTAGCCGAGCGCGGCCGCCTTCTCGACGCCCCACTCGAACGACTTGTCCTCGTGCCGCACGTACTCCATGTTGATGCCGAGTTTGATCTTGCCCATGGTGCTGCCTCCTCTTGCCGAAGACTGTTCATTTTCCTCTTGTTTACAGCCGGCCGCTAGTGCCGGCATGGCCGCAGCCGCTACGGCTGCGCTTCGCTCCATGAACTGCCGCCGAGTCAGACCCCTGTCTGCCATGGTTGCGTTCCTGCTCCCCTGGATTGCGGAAACCGTCTCCCTTCGCCGGATACCGCCCTAAAGGTTACACGAAGGCGGAGCCGACGTCAAATAGACTTTTGCTCGGTGTGACTATTTTTCCCGGCATGCCGTTTTAACCCGTCACCCCGACCGCCCGGGGAAAATAGCCACACCCCCATCCCTTAGTCCGGTGATTCACCCTGGCGGGTCGGCGGGGGCTCTGCTAGGATGAGGCGGAACACGCGGGCGAGAGACACGGCCAATGGCACGCTATCTGGTCACGGGCGGCGCGGGGTTCCTCGGCATCAATCTGGTGCGGCACCTCCTGGCGCGGGGCGACGAAGTGACGTCGCTCGACATCGCGCCCTTCGACTATGCCGATTGCCGCGACCGCGTCCGAATCGTGACGGGCGACATCCGCGACCCGGCGCGCGTGGCCGAGGCGGCCGAAGGGGCCGAGATCGTCGTCCACGCCGCCGCCGCGCTCCCACTTTACTCGCGCCAGGACATCTTCTCGACCGATGTCGACGGCACGCGAAACGTCCTCGAGGCCGCCGCCCGCGCCGGCGCCCGCCGCGTCGTCCATGTCTCCTCGACGGCCGTGTACGGCATCCCGGACCACCATCCGATCTACGAGGACGACCGGCTCCAGGGCGTCGGGCCGTACGGCGAGGCGAAGATCCTCGCCGAGCAGGTCTGCCTCGAATACCGCGTGCGCGGGCTTTCGGTCCCGATCCTGAGGCCGAAGTCGTTCATCGGGCCGGAGCGGCTCGGCGTCTTCGCGCTCCTCTACGACTGGGCGAAGGACGGCAAAAACTTCCCCATCCTCGGCAACGGCCGGAACCGCTACCAATTGCTGGACGTCGAGGACCTGTGCGAGGCCATCTCGCTGGCGGCGGCGCTCGACGCCGACCGCGCCAACGACACTTTCAACATCGGCGCCAGGGAGTTCACGACCTTCCGCGAGGACCTTCAGGCGGTGCTCGACGAGGCCGGCTTCGGGAAGCGCATCATCTCCATCCCGGCGGGTCCGGCCATCCTGGCCCTGCGGGTGCTCGAGGCCCTGCGCCTGTCGCCCCTGTACGAGTGGGTGTACGAGACGGCCGGCAAGGATTCCTTCGTCTCCATCGAGAAGGCGGAGCGCGTCCTCTCGTTTGCGCCGAAGCACTCGAACCGCGACGCGCTCGTCCGCAATTACCGCTGGTACCTCGCGCACCTGGACGAGTTCGCGCACCGCGCGGGCATCTCGCACCGGACGCCCTGGAAACAGGGCATCCTGCGCCTGGCGAAGTGGTTTTTCTGAGGGCGAGTGGAGGATCCGGCGCGGTGAATAGGCGGGGGGAGGCATCCGTCTCAGACGAAGGGTCTGATGCGCACGCGACTTAGTCCGGCCAACCCGTACGGCTACGACAGGCACGGTTTCGCCTGGGAACACGTGCCCGCGGGGAGCGAATCGCACCTGGATTTCGGATGTTACGACGGGGCGTTCCTGGCGTCGCTCCGGAGCAAAGGGGTGAAGCATCCGGTGGGTTTGGAAATTTCGCGCGACGCGGTCGCCCAGGCGCGCCGGCGGTTTCCGGACCTCGACGTACGCCATATCGCCCGTACGGTTCCGCTTCCGTTCGGCGATGGCACGTTCACGTCCGCATCGCTGCTGGACGTCGTGGAACACGTGCACGAGCAGACAGATTTGCTGAACGAACTGGGCCGGGTCTTGAGAGATGGGGGGCGGCTGGTCGTCACCGTGCCGCGCGACTACGCCCTCTCGTTTCTCGATTGGGGGAACCTGAAATTTCAGTTCCCGCGATTGCATCGCTGGGTTTTTTGCCTGCGGCATTCGGCCGAGGCGTATGAGTGCCGGTACGTTTCAAATCCAGACGGGCTGGTGGGAGACGTGTCGGCGAAGAAGCGTTGGCACGAACATTTTTCGGAGCGGCGGTTGCAAGAGATGCTCGAGCGGGCGGGCTTTCGGGTGTTTCAGGTCGACGGGGCCGCCTGTTTTACGCGGCTGCTGAGCCCCGCGCTGGGGGTCCTGGAGCGGATCCCCGGCATCAGACGAGTCGGGCGGTGGCTGCGGGTTTTCGACGCACGGTGCTTTGAATCGATGAACCTGTTCTGCGTTGCCGAGAAGAGCGGGGCGCGGAACGACGGAGCGAACCTTCGGGAGCCGTCATGAACCGTAGCATCTTCCGCTTCTGGGCCGGCCTGGCGGGCGTCGTGTTTTGGGCGAGTGCCTGCGCGCCGAGCCGTGGGGCCCAGCCCGCCGACGGCGGGGTCGCGTGGAAACACTTCATCGTTCGGTCCCCGGCCACGGCCAAGGTCGAGCGGTTCTGGGTCGGCCGGCCGCCGGGCCTCAAGGACGACGGGCGATACGGCGTCGTATATTTTTTGCCGGGCCTCCTGGATACCGAGGACCACTGGCAGAAGGCGCTGGCGCCGCATCTGGCGCGCCACCAGGTGATCGCGGTGTGCCCGTCGGTCGGCGGCGCGACGTGGTACATGAACTCCCCCGCCCAACCGTGGATGCGCTGGGGCGACTTCCTGACCGAGGAACTGCGGGCGTTTGTCGAGTCGAACTACCCGGCCTCGCGCGCCAAAGGGGAGCGAGGCATCGTGGGCATCTCCGCCGGAGGGCAGGGGGCCCTCTACCACGCCCTTTGCCGCCCGGACCTCTATGGCAGCGTGAGCGTTCTGTCCGGAGCGATCGACCTCGAAGGCTACGCCGGGGCGGTCGGCCTGGACTGGTGGATCGGACCGCGCACGCCTCAGGCGCTCCCGCTTTATACGGAGCGGTCCGCCCTGCGCCTCGTCGGCGCCTGGGGAAAGCCTCTCCCCTTCGCCCTGAGCCTCGACACGGCCGACAAAGACGGCGCGAAGCCCCAGATGGAAGCCCTCAAGCGGATCCTGGACGCGAAGGGATTTGCGTACGAGTGGCACGTGGGTCTCGGGGCGCACAACTGGACGTACTGGAGCGGGCGGGCCGAAACGCACCTCGCCTGGCACGCCGATCGCTTCGCGGAGCATCGCCGCAACAACCGCTACATGGAGGCCGCGGCGGAACCCGCGTCGGCCTTGCTCGAGGTTCTCAAGAGGCCGCCGGACGTCGCACTCTCGGAGGAGGCGCTGCGTCGGCTCCGCGCCCCGTGGGACGGGCCGACGGACTCGAGTGCCCTCACCGTCAGCGGTCTGTCGGCAGGCGGGGCGCGCCTGGAAGCAAAGGACGAGCAGCACCGGCAGTTGGCGCTGACGGCCGCTCTGACGGTCCGCGGCCACGAGCCGGCACTCTACGTGTACCGCCTGACGTTCGTGGTCAGCACGCCGCTCACCGACGCCGGTGCCGTCACGCTGGCCAGCCGGCTCCGAAACGGGGCTAAGTTGTCCCTCCTGACGATTCCCAAAGCCGCCCTCCCCCTGCCGGGCGGCGAATCGAAGCGGCGAGTGGAACTGCGGGCCCGTCTTGCGGTGGAACTCAAGGGGCCGGACCCGCTTCGAGGCGGTATCCTCGCAGCCCTTCAGGTGTTCGGCGCCGACGGAAAGCCCGTCGGCGACCCGCTCGTCGGCAAGGCCCGGCCGGGAACGGCGGGCGTGGAGCGCTGGCCCATCGCGCCCCGGGCCCTTGTCGAGTGGACGTTGTCGCTCTCCGGCCCCGGGGCGATCGGCCTGGCGGCGATCGAGGACGTTCGCCTCCAGGCGGAGCCCGCCGCCCCTGCCCCGGTAGGGCCGTGACCGCACGTCCGCCCCCGCCGCGCCGCTTGCGGCTTAGCGTCCGTTCCTGGTTCGCCGGCGGGCTTGTCCTTGTCCATGTTGGACCCCTGTCGGGGCCCGCCGCGCGCCGTTCAACGCCCGGGGATGAGCGCAGCGAATCCCCGGGACGAAGCTGGGGCGGGTGAATTTTACCCGCCTCCGGCGGGCCCCGGGACGAAGCCCGGGCGGGCCGAAGCGGCGAGCGGCCTCGGCCGCCACGCGCCTCTTCGCTTGCAAATCACGCGTTGGCCCAGTACCCTCGTGGATGCTTGAGTCTCGCGGAAAAAGGGAGACGGCCCGGATGACCCGCGCGCTGTGGGAGATGTACAACAAGTCCGGCAAGACGCACCTTCAGCTGGGGAACTGCGCCGAGGCGGAGAAGATGCTGAAGGCCGCGCTTGGCGTCGCCGAAAAGTTCGGACCCAAGGACCCGCGACTCGCCATCAGCCTGAACAACCTCGCGCGCCTGCACTTGGGTCAAAAACGCTTCGACGTGGCGGAAAACCTGTGCACCCGGGCCCTCGCCATTGCCGAGAGCGAACGCGGTCCCGGCCATCCCGACGTGGCCATTTCCCTGAACAATCTGGCGGCCGTGTACCGCGAGGAGGGACGCTTCGACGAGGCCGAGCCCCTCTACAAGGAAGCCCTCGCCATCTGGGAAAAGACGGGCGAGAAGGGCTCGCGCGGTCTGGTCACAACGCTGGAAAACTACGCGGTGCTGCTGCGCAAGATGAACCGTTCGGCCGAGGCCGATGAGATGATGGCCCGCCGCCGTTCGCTCAGCCAAAGAGACGCCGAGTAAAATTCCTCCCCTTCGCCCCGTCCCAATTATAGCGCGGCGGGGCGCGCTGGCCCACAGCCAGCACCCGGTCCCGCGCCCGCTCCAGGGTCCGCTGAAAACGCACGGCGTCTATCCGTTCTCGCCGGTGAATCACCTGGAACAGGCGCCGCAGGGCCGCCAGAAGCCGCCGGCCGTAGGCGGCCGTCACCGGGTCCGGCAACGTGGTCAGGAACTTCACGTCGCGGATCAGGTGGGCCAGGCAGAACTGCACCAGCACGTCGAAGTCGCCCATGTATTTGCGATAGGCCGAGAAGTAGTCGCAGCCCAGCACCCCGGCAAACTCCCGGCCCAGAAGGTCGACCAGAACCTGCGAGCCGCGCGACGGGTCGATCCGAAAGAGCGTGTAAGGCTCGGCCCGGAACACCCAGGTCCACAGGCCGCGGCCGTTTTCCTTGTGGCCCGTCTCGTCCACGTTCAGTCGCCGTTCCTCGGGCAGCCGGGCCGCCAGGGCCTCGTAGGCCGACCCCAGGGCGGCACTGGTCCTGGCCACCACCTTGGCCAACTGGCCCCGCGAGAGATTCAGGTTCAGCACGTCGCGGCAGAAGCGGGCGGTTGTCGAGAAGGAGCAGTGCCCGACACCCTTGACCCACGCCACCAGGGCCGAGAGCCGCGGGCCGACCAGGCCGGCCGCTTGCACCTCCGGCGGCCATGCCGCGTAGTGGATTCTCTGGCAGCGCGGGCACCAGGCGGCGTGAGCCCGGTGCTCGGTGACCGTCAGGGGGACCTCCGGTATCTCCACCTGCTGAAGCGTTCGCGGCGGCCGCTTCATCGGCCGCAGACGAGCGCCGCAGTCGGGGCAGCGATCCCGGCGATAGTCAGCCAAGCGGTCGATCTGGTCCGGGGCAAAGGGCGTCCGCTCGTGGCGGGCGTGACCCGGCTGGCCTCCGATCTTGCCTCCGCCCTTGCCGGCAGGCGGCTTGGGCGGCTTGACGATGTCGCTGGACGGGGGCTTGGAACTGGTGGACGAGTTCTTCGACAGGCGGGCCACCTGCGCCGACAACTCGGCCACCTGCTTCTGCAACTCGGCGATGCGGCGTTGCTGCCGCGCGAGGATCTGCTCTTGTCGCCGGATGGTTTCTTCTTGGCGGCGGATGGTCTGGGCCTGCCGGCGGATCGTCTCGGCCTGCTGCCGGATGACTTGCCCGGGGTCCGGTTCCATGGTCGAACTCGCGGAAGCGTGCGGGTGGCTTTGCAAGGGTTATCGGACGGTCGGCAGGCAAACGTCCATCTTTCTTTTCTGGTTTTTTTTCTTGCTATTGTGCGGGGGGGGGGGCGTATATATTACTGATCAGGCTCATCGGGAGCCTGAACGGCCGTAAAGCCGTGAACGGGTACCGGGGCGGAGCCTGGGGCGGGCGAAAAACTTCTTGACCGGCCGGCGAGGCGAGATAGAATCGAGACACCTGCCTTCGCCCCCGGCGCGCCGGGGCTTCGGCGGGCAGGGGCGACGGGTGTTCCGTTGCCGAGAGTGCTGTGGTTGCTCCGGTCGCCCTTCGGGCTCCCTTCGCAACCGCAGCGGGAACGTTACCCGTGGCGACGGTTCCACCTTATTCCAGGCTGGAAACTGTCCAGCGCATGGGGACAAGCTAAGGGGACCACATGACGTGCTGGGTCTACGTGTTGCGCGACTGCGCCGGGCGCCACTACGTGGGGATCACCTCCCGGCTGCGGAAGCGCCTCGTCGAACACAATCGGGGGCGGACCCGAGCCGACGCGGGCCCAGGTCCGTTTGAAGTGGTTTATAAGGAGCCTCATCCTGACCACAAGTCCGCGCGGAACCGCGAGAAGTTCCTGAAGTCCGGCTTGGGTCGCGAGTGGCTGAGAAAGACGTTGGAAGAAAGGTCGCTGCCCGCCGAAGGCGGGTAAAGTTCGAATCTTGGCCGCCGCAGGCGGCCCAGTCGCCCCGACCAGCAAACAACGGGCGGCCCAACGGGCCGCCCATTCTCCTTGTTTGCTGAGTTGGGCGCACGCGGTCGGGCGTATGCCCCACTCAGGACCAGCCAATGAAAATTCGCGCATGAGTCTTGCTGGTCTTTGGCGCCGGCGTGACCCTACGCTTGCCGGCGGGCCAGCAGTTGGGAAAACATGCGCCCGCCGCGGGCGATGCCGTCGCGCGCGATGAGCGGCTCGAAGCCGTCAAAAGCGGCCGCCAACTCGCCGTCCGCGACGGTGTGGCTGGTCTCGACCGGCCGGGTGCCACTGGCGGCTTGCCCGCCAGTGCGGCCTCGTCCCGGGTCCTGCCGATGGAACGTCTCGTAAACGACGAACCCGCCCGGCGCGACACATTCGCGAATGGCTGGTAGAAGGGGCCGATGCAGGAACCGTAGCACCGTCGCGAGGTCGTATCTTTCCGCCGGCAGGACCGGCTCGCGCCGCAGGTCAGCCTGGATCGTGTTCAGACGGACGCCCGAGCGCCGCGCGAGGTCCTGCGCGCGCTCGAGGGCGTCCGGGAGACGGTCCACGGCATCGACCTCGTAGCCGCGCATCGCCAGGTGCACGGCATCGCGCCCCGTGCCGCACGCGAGGTCGAGCGCGCGGCCGCCGAGCGAAGCGGTCGCGGCGGCGATGCACTCCAGCGCCTCGACGAGAAACGGACTGGGTTGCCAGAGGGCCGCCCGTGAAGGTCCGCATTCCCGCAGGTCGTCCGCGGCAAACGCCGCCGACTGAACGGCGTATCCCCGGAGGCGAAGGGCCTCGTCGGCGGCCTTCCAGCGTTCCGGGTCGTCGTCGTACAGTCGGACCGCGGCGCCCTTGGGCGGCAGTTCGTGGGCGCGGCGGGCGAGTTCCTCCAGGGGAATGTTGACCGCGCCGGGGGCGTGGCCCGCCAGGAACCGCGCCTCCGCGCGGACGTCCAGAATGGGAAGAGAAGCCGTTTCGCCGTCCGTTCTCACGCCACCACCCCATTGACAACCGACCCGCGGGACGCTAAAAGAATCCGCCTGAAAGGCCCGATCCGGGCCGAACCGAAAGGATACGACCCGATGGACGTGAAAGCAATCGAAGCCAGGATCTTCGCCACGCCGGTGCCCAAGGTCAAGAAAGTCGCGCTGGCCTACTCGGGCGGCCTCGACTCGAGCCTGGCGATCGAACTCCTGCGGCGCGCCTACAAGGTCCAGACAATCGTCGCCATCACGTGCGACGTCGGCCAGGGCGACGAGGAAGTCGCTGTCTCCAAGGCCAAGGCGAAGGCCCTCCGCGTCAAGCCCATTATGCTCGACGTGACGAAGGAGTTCACCGAGAACTGGCTGGCCAAGGCCATCCGCGCCAACTCCGACTACGAGGGCTATCCGGTTTCGACGTCGATGACGCGGCAACTGGTGGCGAGGGAGGTGGCGCTCAAGGGCAAGGAACTCGGCTGCGACGCCCTCATGGAAGGCTCGACCGGCAAGGGCAACGACCAGTACCGCATGCACAACGTCTTCAAGATGTTCGCCCCGAAGTGCCAGATTCTCGTTCCGGTCCGCGACTTCGACCTGACGCGCGGCGAAGAGAAGGCGCTCTGCAAGGTGTGGGGCGTCCCGGTGGACGAACAGATCGAGGGCGGCGACGACAAGACCATGTGGTGCCGATCCATCGCCTCGGGCGCGATCGGTCTGGACCAGGAATTGCCGGACGACATCTGGATGTGGCTCGTGCCGCCCGAAAAGGCGCCCGACAAACCCACGGAGATCACCGTCCGCTTCACCGAGGGCATTCCGACCCACCTCGACGGCAAGAAGATGGCGCTGGGGAAACTCATCCCGGAACTCAACCGTATCGCGGGCGCGAACGGCGTCGGACGCATCGATATGTTTGAGGACGGCATCATGGACCTCAAGAGCCGCGAAATCTACGAGGCCCCCGCCGCACACGTCATCCTCCGGCTCCACCGCGACCTCGAGCAGTGGTGCCTGACGAAGGACGAACTGGAGTTCAAGGCCGTCGTGGACCGCAAGTGGGCGCACTTGACGTACCACGGCATGTGGTACCACCCGCTGAAGCGCGAACTCGACGCTTTCATCGCGGCCAGCCAGCGGTTCGTCTCCGGCGAGTACCGCGTCAGCCTCTACAAGGGCAACATCACGATCGTGCACCGCGAATCCGAGACGGGCCTCTTCTCGCCCGAAATCCGGTCCATCAAGGCCAAGGGCTTCTCGCAGACGGCCTGCAAGGATGCGGCCCTGGTGCGCGGCATTCCGTTCGAGATCCTCGCGAAGCGCGGCGGCATCGAGGACTGACTTTTTCATAACTCCCTCTCCCGCCAGGGGAGAGGGGATTTGAAACAGCCTCTTAGCGGTCCGCCTGGCGGATGGGGCCGATGTACTCCGTCGCCACCACCACGTCGTCGAACCACACCCGGTTCACCTTGTTCGTCTTGGCCGAGTGCTCCGTCACATAACTCATCAGCCAGAAGGCGTTCGCCTTGAGGTCCGCGCTCGCGCGCCACTCGAAGCCCTTGAAATCGCCGACGAGGCGGCCGTCGACCCAGAACGCCTGCCTTCCGTCGGCCTTGCCCGGCGTGTTGGCCTGGACCATCATCTCCATGGCGTACCACCGTCCGCGCTCGGGCACTGCGGGCCGGTCGGGCATGAAGGAGTTGCCCCAGAACTTGCCGTCGCCCGACTTCTTCATCCGGTGCCAGTAGGTGTAGAAGTTCCACGCGCCGGGCGGGGGAAACTTCTTGTAGTTGCCCCAGGGCTCGAGGCCGGTCGAGAACTTTTTGTCGCCGGCGGGGAGTTCGCCCGCGCCGCCGGTCGGCCAGCGCGTGGCCGGCAACTCCGCCACGATGTGCACAAAGTGGTGGATGTAGTCCGAGTCCGGGGCGAACTTGACGTACCACCGCGCGTGCATCTTCTCGACGCCGCGCTCAAACCGCCGAAAGAGGTGCCCGCCCGTGTTCGCGCCGAGCGTCGCCGTCACGAGGAGGCTTTTCTTGCCCGCGCTCGTCGCCGGAACGTCATCCGAGAACGAAAGCGCCCCGGCCTTGTTCGAGATGTCCGTCCACCGGTTCTTGTCGAGCGAGGCCGTCTCGAAGTTCTCGTAGAGGAGCACGCGCTTGTCCTTCTCGACGCCTGAGTCGCCGGGGTACTTGGCCGCGATGCCCTCGGCCTCCTGGGCCGCGCACGCCCCAGCCACCGCCAGGCCCAGCCACGCCGCCAACGCCATGCTTCGCATCGCCGCTCTCCTTTCCCCGCGGCCTATTATATCGGCGGGCGTCGCGCCCAGGCTTGTGAAAGCGGGTCCTTGGTGTTCCCCCGTTTTTCTCTCTGCATTCTCAGCGGTCTCTGCGGTATAAAACAGCACCCTCAAGAAGGGATGTCAGGTGAGGCTCTTCCTGAAAGTGCTCGGCATTGCCGTCGCCCTCGCGGTCCTTTTCCTGCTGGGTTTCGAACTCTTGGGCGAGCGGTTCGATCGCCTCTTCAGTCAGCGCGCCTGTGCCGAGTGGTTTGCCGAATCGCGGTCCTACGCCTGGGCCGTCGCCATCGGCCTCCTGGTCGCCGACCTTGTTCTGCCGATCCCCGCGACGGGCGTTTTTGCGGCCCTCGGGAGCGTCTATGGCGTCGCGCTCGGGGCGCTCGTCGGCGCGGTCGGCTCCACGTTGGCGGGTTTGGCGGGCTACGGCCTGGCGCGCCTCGCGGGGCGGCGCGGCGCGCGCTGGCTCGCCTCCGAAGAAGAACTCGCCCGCTTCCAGTCTCTCTTCGACCGCTGGGGTCCCGCCGGGATCCTCGTGAGCCGCGCCCTGCCGATCCTTCCGGAAGTGCTGGCGGTGCTGGCAGGCCTCGCGCGGATGCGATTCTCGCGATTCTTCGCCGCACTCGTTCTGGGCGCGTCGGCGACGGCGCTCGTTTTCGCGTGGCTGGGCCATGCGTCGCGTGAAGCGCCGTGGTGGGGCATGCTCGCCGCGGTCCTCATCCCGCTCCTGATCTGGCCCATTTTCGTTCATGTCGCGCGCATCCGCCGCCGCTAACCGCGCCGCCGCGCGTAAGCCAGAGCGGTTCATTCGCTTCTACGATCGCAGTGATGTGGAACTATCGTTTGGGCTGGTCGAAGCGCGGGACGCGGGCGTGGCAGATGGGCCGCTCCGGGTGTTTCCGGAGGTAGTCCTGGTGGTACGGCTCGGCGGGCCAGAACGTCGAGGCCGGCTTGGTCTCGGTCGCCACGGTGTAACCGTTGGCCCGGAGTTGGGCGACGAGCGCCTCGGCCGTCCGCTTCTGCTCCTCGTCCGCGTAGAAGACGGCCGAGCGGTACTGGCTCCCCACGTCGGGCCCTTGCCGGTTGACCTCGGTCGGGTCGTGGATCTCGAAGAAGAGGCGTGCGAGTTGCTCGTAAGTGAGGCGCCTGGGGTCGAAGCGGACCTCGACGGCCTCGGCGTGGCCGGTCCCGCCCGCGCACACCTGTTCGTACGTGGGATTTTCGGTGTGGCCGCCCGTGTAGCCGGACGTGACGGCGAGGACGCCGGGCACCTGGCCGAACTCGTGCTCGACGCCCCAGAAGCACCCGCCGGCGAAGAGGGCCCGCCCCACGGCGCGTTCGGCCTCCGGGATGAAGACCAGCGACGTCGAGTTCACGCAGTGCCGCACGTTCTTCTCCGTGAAGCGCTCGCCGGTGAACACGTGGCCGAGATGCCCGCCGCAGGTTGCGCACAGGATTTCCGTGCGCTGTCCGTCGGCGTCGGGCTGGCGGCGGACGGCGCCGGGGATTTCCGAATCGAAACTCGGCCAACCGCAGTCCGAGCGGAACTTGCTGTCCGAGAGGTACAAGAGGGCCCCGCACTGGCGGCAGGCGTAGGCGCCGCGATCAAAATGGTCCCAGTACTTGCCGCTGAACGGCCTCTCGGTGCCCTTGTCGAGAAGGATGCGGCGCTCTTCGGCACTGAGGGGCGGCATCGGACGCCGGGCGGCCTGAACCCCGCCCGAACTCGCGGCCGGCTCCGTCGGATCTCGCGTCGTCGCGCTCATGGGTCGGTCTCCTGGAGGCGAAGCGGATTCGGCGCACCCCGACATGACCAGGGCGCAACAAGCGAGGACATACGCCGGCCGGACCGCGAACACCGCTTTCCTCCTTTTCCTTTCCGGAATTGTAGGCTTGCACCTCGTCCGCCGTCCCCTCTTCCACCGTGAAGCTCAGGGTGTGGCGGCCGGTTTCTGAAGTTTGGCTTCCAATCGCTTGATCTCCGACTCAATTACCCGTGCGTGATCGTGGATGTCATCCCTTCCTTGCCGGGGAATATTTGATGACTTAACCCATTGCACATAAGCACGGTATTCCTTGACAGCGTTCTCGGCATCGCCCTGGAGGTCATACGCCCGACCCAGTGAACAGTGCAGTTTCTGGTTTTGTGGATTGAGTTTCAACGCCTCTTGGTACAGTTTCACAGCCTGATCATATTGCCCGTTCACGGCCATGTCTTCTGCCTGGGAAGAAAGGACTTCGCCCCTGGCCCGGTCGTCTTGCGAAACCCGAATGGTAATCCGCACCTCATCACTCGTAACCTTGCCTGAAAGAACGGATGGATCGGTCTGCTGACCTGCATCCAGCACCGCCTCCAACACATATTCTCCCGCCGCGAGCTTCGCTGAAAGCGATGAGGGAAGTTTCCAGTAGCAACGAACACTCTCCCCAGCCTTCAGTTCTGGCTTGACTGGTTGTGAACCGGTCTTTAATACTTGCGCCTCCTTCACCAGGGTCCTTCCCGCCGGGGATACCGAACTGCTGGTCGTGTCGGGGGCGGGACCGGTACTGCCGCCGGAAGCAGCGCCGCTTTTTTCGGCGTCCGCCCCACTTCCCATTCTCCACACAAGAACCTTCACCTTGTCATACCAGGCCCACTTATCACCTCCAATCACTAGCGGGGGCGCTGATGCCTCAGACGAATCCATCCGTTGGAGAATGACCTCTCCCTTAATAGGCATCCCCTGATATACGACGCCCTTCTCCCCAGACGCGTACACACTTCCTGGCACACTAAGTGTCAGGCGAACGGGCGGCACTTTTTGGCCTTCGTCAGCCACAACCCTGACGACTTGAATGACAATAAGGGCCACAAACACTATCACCGATACGGCTCTCACAATGGCCATGATCCAC
Organism: Phycisphaerae bacterium; assembly: GCA_049678285.1. Lineage (GTDB taxonomy): Bacteria > Planctomycetota > Phycisphaerae > FEN-1346 > FEN-1346 > JAPLMM01. Next base: position 6,318 of record JBAUDW010000179.1, on the reverse strand, counting down.
CTCCCTTTCCTCAGTTCGCCGTTCTCGGTCCGAAGCCGGGCGTTCTCGGCCTCCAGTTCCCGAACGTGTGCGTCGCGCCTTTCCGTGTCCAAGCGTCACTCCCATTAGCATCCGCTGATGCAATGGAAGCGAGTATACGGACACCACGACCGGGCGCAAGTTTAAAATTCGACAAACTCGGGGGACGCTAAACACGTACCCCGCGGTCGGCTCACAACGCATGCTGTTTGCTGTTACCCTGTTCCTGCCGTCCTTTGCGTGCTTCGCGTCCTCTGCGGTTAAGAGTGCCGCTCATGCGTGCAGGGCGGCGATGCGCTTGAAGTCGTCCCGGAGGTTGTGGTACAGCCGCCCGTACTCGGGATAGAGGGCGTCGTAGCGGGCGACGGTCTTCCTGTCGGGGCTGGTTTTGCGGCGGGTCTTGATGGTGGCGTCGCAGGCCTCGGGCACCGATTTCCAGACGCCCGTGCCGACGCCCGCCAGGAGTGCGACGCCGTAGGCCGGCCCTTCCTCGCTCGAGACGGTCCAGACGGCTTGGCGGTAGATGTCGGCCTGCATCTGTCGCCAGAAGCGGCTGCGTGCCCCGCCGCCCGCGACGCGGATCTCCTTGACCGGGACGCCCATCCCCTGGATGATTTCGAGGCAATCGCGCATGGCGTAGGTGGCGCCTTCCATGACGGCCCGGGCCATGTGGGCGCGGGTGTGCATGTTCGAGAGGCCGATCCAGGCGGCGCGGGCGTCGGGGTTGGCGTGGGGGGTGCGTTCGCCCGTCAGGTAGGGCAGGAAATACAGGCCGTCGGCGCCGGGCGGGACGCTCGCCGCCTGGGCGTCGATCAGCGTGTACGGGTCCACTTTCTTCTTTTTGGCGGCGGCGACGAGGTCCTGGCAGAGGGTGTTGCGGAACCATTGGAGGCTGCCGCCCGCCGCCAGGACGACGCCCATGACGTGCCACTTGCCGGGGACGGCATGGCAGAAGGTGTGGACGCGGCCGTTGGGGTCGGTCTCGACGGAGTCGGCATGGGCGAAGACGACGCCGCTCGTCCCGAGCGTCGCCGAGATGGCGCCTCGGCGGACGATGCCGTTGCCGACGGCGCCGGCGGCCTGGTCCCCCCCGCCGCCCACGACGGGCGTTCCTGCGGCGAGGCCGGTGGCCTTGGCGGCCTGAGGCGTGAGGCGTCCCGAGACCTCGGGCGACTCATACACGCGCGGCAGGAGCGCTTTGTCGATGTCCAGGAGCGCGAGCAATTTCCTCGACCACTGCCGCTCGCGCACGTCCAGCAGGAGCGTCCCGGAGGCGTCGCTCACCTCGGTTGCGAACTCGCCGGTCAGCCGGTAGCGGACGTAGTCTTTCGGGAGGAGCACCTGGGCGGTGCGCTCGTAGAGGTGCGGCTCGTGTTTTCGGACCCAGAGGATCTTGGGCGCGGTGAAGCCGGTGAGGGCCGGGTTGGAAACCATCTGGATAAGTTCGCGACGCCCGCCCGCCGCGCGGGTGATCTCGGCGCACTCCTCGCCGGTCCGCTGGTCGTTCCAGAGGATGGCGCGCCGCAGGACTTTGCCGCTTCTATCCAAAAACACGGAGCCGTGCATCTGCCCCGACAGGCCGAGGCCGGTGACCTGGGATCCCTTGACCCTGGCCTTTTTCAGCGCCAGGCGGATGCTCTTGCAGGCGGCCTGCCACCAGTCTTCGGGAACCTGTTCGCTCCAGGCCGGTTTGGGGGCGTAGGAAGGGTACTCGACGGTGACGGAGGCGCGGATCTTGCCGCGCGCGTCCACCAGGAGCGTCTTCGTGCCGCTCGTTCCGATGTCGATGCCAATGAGATAGGCCATGTCCGGATCCTCCGCGTTTGCGTGGCTCGGGTGAGGCGAAGCCCGCACTGGAACAGGAACGGGCGGCGCGGGGGTCCGAAGAAGCGCGGGCCACGCGCGCCGCACGCGGGACGATCAGAAACGGACGGGGACGGGGAGGACGTGAGGGCTACTTTTCGTCCTCGTCTTCCGTGTCCTCGTCGTCTTCGTCGTCCAAGTCCTCGTCCTCGTCTTCCGTGTCCTCGTCGTCCCAGTCTTCTTCGTCCTCGTCGAGTTTCTCGTCGAGGTCTTCGGCGTCTTTGCCCTCATTGTCGAGGATGTCGTCGCGCTTGTCCAAGGCATGGCCCTCCGATTTAGTGGTTTCGATTTCGGCGATGAATTCGGCGGCTTCGTCGGCCAGTTCCTCGGGCACGAGGACGGGGATTCCGGCCGCGACGTCCGGGATGCCGGCGACACCGGCGCCGCCTTGTTCCAGGACAGCCGGGATGCCGTGGGCCCCCAGTTCAGCCCGATACAATTCGGCCTCGGCCAGATTGTTCGCATGGACGACGAGCACCAGTTCGGTGTAGTCGCTTTCGCGGGGGCGCTGTTTCGGATTCCCAGGCTCGCCGGGTTCGTCTTTACGTCTGCGTTTGCTCGACATGGCCCGTGACCTCCGCCCGGTCCGCCAGCGGTCCGGCAGATCGTTGCTGCGCTTCGACCCGCCCGCGGAAAAGGCGAGCCCCCAATCTTCGGCGCGGAGTGTAACAAGCGCGAAAAGGGTGTCAAGACCAAAAACCGCGCCAATTCGGAAGTCGGAACGCGGAACCCGCCGCCGCCTCGCCTGGTCGAGTCGCCCGTCGTATTGGCGACCTGCAGGCTTCCGCCGCCGTCCCGGCGCGCCGGGACCATGGCGGACAAGTCGGCGGGCAGGTGCGGAATGGGGAAAAAGCGGCTGTTGGCCGATGCCGGCACCCTGTTCTCGCCAAGGGTCCCGGCCGGCGCCGTCGGAAGGGGCGGGAAGAAATCGCGGCGGCCGAGTCCGCCTCGGGCCGTTCTTCGCTATCCGGACGACTCACTCGGCAGGACGGGCATCGTAAACCTTCTTGCCCTGACGGATAGCTTCGCGGTTACTCGCCTCGATCTCGCGGCGCGCCAAGTACTTCTGCTCGCGTTTCTGGTCGGTTTCGCACGGCTGGAAGCCGGGCATGTCGGCCCGGGGGCGCTTGGCCAGCATCTCGCGGCCGGCCTCGATAATGGCCAGCGCCTCCTTGTACTGCGGGTTGTTCTTGTCCTGGAACTTCCCCAGGCACGGGCTCAGTTCCGGCCGGTCGAACGAGACCTGCGGGCCGCGGTTGGCCGCAAAGGAGTTCAGGTTGGCCAGTGGCACGCCCGTCAGTTCCGACAGCCGCGCGACCTGCGGGTTGTCGAGCGGGCAGCGGCCACCCAGGTGTTCGGGGTAGGCACAGGCGTAGGTCGCGTAGTACGGCGCGTTGAGGTCCACCCAGGTCACGATGCGGTCGAACTCCTCCGGGCTGAGTTTGACGTCGTTGTGCCCCTTGCGGAGGACCTGGACCAGTTTGCTGGCGTGGGAACCCCAGGAGCGGGCCTGCTGGATCTCGGCGGGCCCGCCGCAGGGATGCGAAACTCGCCTCGGTCCCGGCCGGCACCCAGCGGCCTGGCCCTCCACGCCTATCCGGGTTTCGCCGTCAACCGCGCCAGGATGATGAGCGTGTTGCCACCCAGGAGAACGCGATTGGAGTTGACCTCGTTCAGCCAGTACTTGTCCCGTGCCGTTCTCCCGGCGACCCAGGAAAGCAGTTGGATGAGAACAGCCAGCGGATACAGGAGATACTGTTTCGGCTTGGGTCGATCTTTTTCCAACCGTTGGATTTCGAAACCGCATGTCTCCAGGAAGAACTTGAGTTGAGCGTAGGCCAAGGGCGTAATGTGCAACATGCCGGGGTTCCGGCTGAAGTGGCGGCGAAGCCGCTCCTGCGAAACAGCTTTTTCAAACGAGCCGAAAAGGACCATCTTAAGCCTTTTCTCGATGTTGCCGTAGTTCGGTATTGTGACGACAAACAGCCCGCCCGGTTTCAGCACCCGGGCGAATTCGCGGAAGGTGTGGAAGGGGTTCTCCACGTGTTCGGGACCTTCGACAAACGTCGCATAGTCGAACGCATTGTCGCCAAAGGGGAACCTTCCGCCCAGATCGCCCTGGACGCAAGGGATCTCGGACGGCTCGAAATCCTCCGGGCGGATGTCGCACGCACAGACGGAGAATCCCTCCTTGTGAAGCCGGTAGGACAAAGCGCCGCTCCCGGCCGGAAAGTCCAACAGCGCGCCGCGCGGAAGGTCTCTCAGAACCTCGGATACCTTCGGATGAATGTCCGCCCGCGAAAACTGCCGGAAATCCCTGTCGTAAACGCGAATGGCCTTGGCCATGGTCTTTCCGAACCCCTCAAGGCCCGCGCGGCCAGCGGCGGGCGGATTCAGGTTACCCTCGCGCGCGGTCACCTGCAAGGCCATTGACTTGGACTGGTCCGCAGGCTCTTACTTCCCGGCCAGGGCGGCCTCGAGGTCCGCCTTCGGCGTCGAGATGGGCATGATGTTGAACTTCTCGGCAAGGATCTTGAGCATCGCGGGCGTCACGAAGGCCGGCAGGCTCGGCCCGAGGCGGATGTCCCGGATGCCCAGGTGCAGCAGCGACAACAGGATCACCACCGCCTTCTGCTCATACCAGGAGAGAATGAGCGAAAGGGGCAGATCATTCACGCCGCAGCCGAACGCCTTCGCCAGGGCGCCCGCGATCTGGATGGCCGAGTACGCGTCGTTGCACTGGCCGCAGTCCAGCAGCCGCGGGATGCCGCCGATATCGCCGAACGCCAACTTGTTGAACCGGTACTTGCCGCAGGCCAGTGTCAGGATGACGCAATCGTCGGGCACCGCCTCGGCCAGTTCCGTGTAGTAGTTGCGTCCGGGCTTGGCGCCGTCGCATCCGCCGATGAGGAAGAATCGGCGGATCTTCCCGGCCTTGACGGCCTCGATGACCTTCTCCGCCACGCCGAGCACCGCCGCGTGGCCGAAGCCGACCAGGATCATCTTTTCGGGCGCGTCCTCCCTGAAACCCGGAGCGGCCAGCGCCGCCTCGATGAGGGGCTTAAAGTTGCGGTCGCCGATGTGCCGAACGCCCGGCCAGGCGACGAGGCCCGAGGTGAAGATGCGGCCCTTGTAGGAGTCGTGCGGCTTCTGGATGCAGTTGGTCGTCATGAGGATCGCCCCCGGGAAGGCGTCGAACTCATCTCGCTGGTCCTGCCACGCACCGCCGTAGTTGCCCACCAGGTGCTTGTATTTCTTCAGGCCAGGGTAAGCATGGGCGGGCAGCATCTCGCCGTGCGTGTACACGTTGATGCCGGTGCCCTCGGTCTGCTTGAGCAACTCTTCGAGGTCCTTGAGGTCGTGGCCCGAGACGGCGATCGCCTTGCCCTTTTTGGGCGTGATGCGGACGGGCGTCGGCTCGGGGTTTCCGTAGGCCCCGGTGTTGGCCGCGTCCAGGAGCCCCATGATCTTCAGGTTCACTTCACCGACCGCAAGCGCGCGGGCCAAGAGTGCGTCGGCCGTCGGCTTCTCGCGCGCGAGCATGTCGAGCGTCTCGTGGAAGAAGGCGTACACGCCGTCGTCCGACTGGCCGAGGATCTGGGCGTGGTCGGCGTAGGCGGCCGCGCCCTTGAGGCCGAAGGTGACCAGCGACTCCAGGGCGGTCGCCTCTTCGCCCAGCGCGCGCTTGCGGGCGAGGATGCCGACCTCATGCCCCTGCGCGACGAGGCCCGCAAGGTCGCCGGCGGGTTGGAAGGCGGCCGGGCCGCCCAACTTCTCCGGCGTCTTGCCCGCCTTCTTGCATGCCGACTCGTAGAGTTTCTTGGCCTTGTCGCGCAAGGTTGCCGCCCGGCGAACCCACTGGGCGATGCGTTCGGCATCGAAGTTGACGTTCGTCACGGTCGTAAAAAGCGCCTCGACGGCGAAGACGTCGAGTTCTCTTGTCTTCGCGCCGAGGGCCCGCGCGCGGTGCGCATACATCGCCAGGCCCTTGGTCGCGTGAAGCAGCAGGTCCTGGAGCGTGGCGGTCGTCGGATCCTTGCCGCAGATGCCGTGCACCGTGCACCCGGTTCCCTTGGCCGTCTGCTCGCACTGGAAGCAGAACATTTTCGCTTCTTGCGTGTCGGTGGGGCTCATGCGTTCTCTCCTTTCGCTCGGACTATCCGCGTTCCTCGATTGTATCATAGAGCGCGGCCGGCGGCGCGGCTTTGACGCAGGTCAAGAAACCGGGAAATAGCGAAAATCGGTGAACGCTCCCCTCCCTCGCCTCCTTGCGCCGGGGTGCCACGCTTGCCCGCCTGTGGCTGGGCTTTGGTACAAACCGGGTACATAGTTGACAGAATAATCCGGGCACATGGTTGACAGGTTGCCGATGGATGGGCGAAAGGAGCGACGCCCATGCCATGGAAGGAGACCTGTCCCATGAAGGAACGTTCGCGG
>JBAUDW010000178.1:0-34105 GCA_049678285.1 Phycisphaerae bacterium | reverse complement strand
CCTATGGGAACATTCGCCATGACCTTTTTCAACATACAAGGGGGGACGGTTTGGCGCCCTTGCGTTCGTGCTCGAGGGCGCCGACGCAGAGGCTCAGGGCCGCCATCCGCACCGCCACGCCGCACGTCACCTGGTGGAGGATGATGCTCTGCGGCCCGTCGGCCACCTCGTCGGTGATCTCCAGGCCGCGGTTGATCGGCCCAGGATGCAGGACGATCGCGCCCGGCTTGGCGTGCGCGAGCCGCTTCGCCGTCAACTGATAGCCGCGCTTGTACTCCTCCAGGTCGAAGGCCACCCCTCCCGGTCCCGGCGCGCCGGGATTCCGCTCGTGCCGCTCGAACTGGACGCGGAGCATCATGACGGCATCGCAGTCGGGGAGGATCGCGTCGAGGTCGGTGCTCGTCTCAACGGGGGCGGCGATGTCGCCCAAGCCTTCGAGGAAGAGGGGCGGGCCGACGAAGATTACGCGGCTCCCGAGTTTCGCGAGGCCGTAGAGGTTGCTTCGCGCGACGCGGCTGTGGCGGATGTCGCCGACGATGGCGACGGTTAGGCCGTCCAGGCGGCCGAGTTTGCGGCGGATGGCAAGGAAGTCGAGGAGCGCCTGCGTGGGATGCTCGTGGGCGTCGTCGCCGGCGTTGAGCACCGCGCAGCGGACGGCCTCGGCCACGGCGTGGGGCGCCCCGCGCTCCGGGTGGCGGATGACGATTGTCTCCAGGCCCATCGCTTCGATGTTCCGGGCGGTGTCGAGGAGGGTCTCGTTTTTCTTGAGGCTGCTCGTGGCGGCATGGAACTGGATGACGCGGGCCCCCAGCCTCTCGGCCGCGAGGGTGAAACTCATCCGCGTCCGCGTGGAATCCTCGCAGAAGAGGTTGAGGACGGTCCGCCCCCTGAGCTGCTGGGGCGCCGTTTTTTGACCCGTCGCATAGGGAAGGAACTTCTCAGCAGCGTTCAGCAGGTGCGTGATTTCCCCTGCCGACAGGTCCTCCAGGCCCAGGAGGTGCTTGTGCGTCCACTTGGCCGGCGTGCGTTTGGCCATGAGGTGCCTTTCCGCGCATGATTTGCTACAAGCCGAAGTGACTATAGAGCAGGGACGCCATGCGTTCAACGGAAAAGGCGGCCCCGCCGACCCTTCACCGTTGGTCAGGATTCGGCCACGCAGAAGAAGGGCGCCGAAACAGGAGATGAGTATATGATGGCGCGGGGGCTGAAAATCGTTGCAGGTACGCATGAACCAAGATAGCGTCCTGCCAGGCATAGGGCGTGGGCCTGTGCTGTGAAAAAAGGAGAGTGCGAGGATGACGACAATGCCAAAGGAGACAGCACTGATGAAGGTAGGGATGTGTATCGGGGTGGTTTTCTCGCGGGCCTACCCGGTCTTCCTGCTGGTCTGGTTCCTGCGCGGGAAGATTCGGGAAGAGATGGCGTCGTGGCGTAGCGGGCAGGTGTAGGATGCGGTCCAGGCGGAGGACGATCGTGGCGGGCAGGAATGCCCGCCACGCTTTTTTTGTGGGCGCTATCAACGCCGGGGTCTGGTGAAAAGAAGCGGCAGGGCGGCGAGGAGGCCGCGGGGGGTGTAGAGGGCCTCGACTTCGCCGCGGCAATTGTACCAGCACTGGCGGCAGGTGTTGGCGCGCCAGCGGCGGCGGAGGCGCTCAATCAGCAAAGGCATCGGCGTTTCGACGACGGAGCCGACGGGATTGGCACGATCCTCAACGCACTTGGCCACCAGGCCGCGCTCGTCAATGTTGAACGTGGCCTGGCCAGCGCGGCAGCCGGCGATGCCGCCGTCGAGGGCCGCGTCGAAGCGCGAAAGAAAAGACGGGTTCGACAGGAAGCCGGAGTATCGCCGGCGAAGGTCCAGCAGCCGCGCCGAGACGGGCGGCCGCGGGCGGTGCGACTCTTCTCCCGTCTTAAGCACGCCGTACGGCTGGACCATGAAATGGACGCCTAGCGTAGAGGCGAGGGCGACCACGTCCTCGATGCAGCCCTGGTTGTCGGCCGTGAGGACGGCCATCAGGTTGACGCGCTGGTGCGGCGCGGTCCGGGTGTCGCGGAAGGTTTCGAGGGCTCGTACGGCCTCGTCGAAGGCGCCCGGCCGGCCGCGCTGGGCGTCGTGGCGTGCCGCGTCGGGATAGTCAATCGAGACGCTCGCGCCCCAGAGTCCGGCCTGCCAGAGGCGCCGGGCCGAGTCTGCCTGGAGGCGCCAGCCGTTGGTCGTAAGGAAGGGAAAGTGGAAGCGTGCGATCCGAGAGACGATCTCGGCCAGGTCGGCGCGCAAAAGCGGTTCGCCGCCGGCGAGGTTCACGAGGAGGGAGCCGGAGCGGGCGAGGTTCGCCGCCCCTCGCGCGAACTCGGTGACGGAGAGTTCCTCTTCGGCCGAGTGTTTCTCCTGCCAGTAGGAGCAGATGCGGCAGCGGAAGTTGCAGCGGTAGGTGACTTGCCAGGCGCACCAGACGGGGGTGCGGGCGAAGTAGGCGCGGAGGAGGCGGGCTTTTTTTTCGGCAATGGCGGCAGGTTGTGTTGTGTGAGACTTCATCGTTGTTGTTTCAAATTCCCTCTCCCCTTGCGGGAGAGGGTAGGGTGAGGGGGAAAGGTGTTACCGCACGGCATTCACCCTCACCCCATCCCTCTCCCATCAAGGGAGAGGGAGTATAAGCCGCAAGCGGCTGTTCAGCGCCGCACGGGCGGGCCGAGGAACGGTTTGACGACCAGTTCGTACAGGGTCCGCCCCTTGCCGATTTTGGCGCGCCGGGCGAGGCGAATCAAGGCCGCGGCCCGCGGACGGTGGACGGCATAGGGAATGGCCTCGCGGGCGGTGACCAGGTCGTCCTCGGAGAGGGCGGGGAGGGCGAGGGCCGGCCGGCCGTCGCGATAGGCGGCGGCGGGGTCGCCGACGAGCCACCCGTTCTCGCGGGCGGCCTTCTCGGACCGCGTGCCCGGCGCGGGAAAGTGCGGGACCGCTTCCACCCGGTCGGGGTCGAGCTGCTTCAACAGCGCGAGGGTTTCGTTGAGGGATGCGGCGGTCTCGTAGGGCGCGCCGATTTCGACCCGGGCGGCACTTCGGACGCCGGCGCGGCGAAGGGCGGCAAAGGCGTCCACAAGGTCGGCGGCGGAGACCTCAAGGCCGAGGATGTCGTTGCGGATGAGCGTCGAGCCGCTCCCGACCTCGATGAGAACCTCCTCGCAGTCGCCGCGGCGACCGAGAAGCGGGGCGACGGCGTCGGTGACGTCACGGGGTTCCAGAACGGTGCGGAAGGGCAGGTCGATGTTGGCGGCGTAGGCGTCGGCGAACTTGGCCAACCACTCGGGGGCGGAGACCCAGCGGCGATTGGTGATGCGGAAACCGGCCATGTCGAGATGCTCGTCCGCGAGAAGGAGCATTTCGTCAAGGACGGCGCGCAGGGGACGGTGAAGGACGGGCCAGGGTGCGGCGGGTTGGGGGGGCGGCACGGGAACGGGGGCGGCGGCCTGGCGTGTTTCGCCGCCGCGGGCGACGCAAACCTCCGCGTAGCCGCCCGAATCCAGGACCAGATCGGAAAGGTAGAGGTCGCGGGCGGGCGGCGGTTCGTCGTCGAGAGATTCCGGCGGGCGGCCGGGGGCGTTGCGCATGATGCCGGTTTCGCACTTGATCCAAAGGCCCGGGGTCTTCAGGTGTTCGAGGCCCTCGTGCGGCGCGTCGAGGTAGGCGGGGATGGCGAGGTCGGCCGGGCTGATGGCGACGGCCTGGACGCCGCTCATGCTCAGGCAGTCGTCGGGGCATCGAGCGGGATGGGGGCCGAACAGAAGGAGCGGGGCGCCGGTGATGCGAGCGAGGGGGTCGGCGACGCGGCGGGCGAGGTCAGCCGAAAGACTTTCGACGTACAAGGCGACGGCGTCAGGAGCGGCTCCGGTGAGGGCGGCGTCGAGGGCGGCTTCGTCACAGGATTCGAGAATGAGGAGCGAGGCGTCGTGGCCGCGGGCTCGCAAGACGGCGCCCAGCAAGGCGACCTCGTGGCGGTAAGGGTTTCGCTGGGCGTCAAGGTCGGCGGCGGGTTGAACGAGGAAGACGCGCATGGGCTACTCCAGGGCGTCGGCCGTGTCGGCCGCGAGGCGCGCCGCCTCGGGGTTGCAGAGGCGGTGGACGAGCGTTTCCATGGCGAGGCGTTCGTGGGCGGAGGTCTTGGCGGCGAGGTCGGCATCCACGAGAGCCTGATACGCGGCCGCGAGGTGGTCGGCGGAGAAAGCTTCGAGGGCGCGGCGCACCCGCGCGAAGGCGCCGCGCGGGACGCCCGCCTTGGCCATGGCGGCATCGAGACCCATCCGGCGTCCGAAGGCAAAGACGCGAACGAGTTGCCGAAGTTGCACGCGCAGCAGACCGACGATCTGGGGTGCGGCCATGCCCTCGGCCCAGAAGGCGTCGAGGAGTTCGAGGGCGCGAAGGAGTCGGCGTTCGGCGACGGCGTCGGCCATGGCCCAGACGCGTTCGTGGTGGCCTCGCGCAATGAGCGCGTCGACGTCGGCGGTGTCGATGGCGCGGGCCTGGCCGGTATACAGGTCGAGCATCTCCAGGGCCGAAACCAGCGCGCCCATGTCGGGTCCGAGATGCTCGACGAGCATCTGGGCGGCGGCGAAGGGGAGTTCCTTGCCGTGGCGCTTGCGGGCCTGCTGGGTGAGCCAGGCGGGGATCCTGTGGGGCTGGGTGGTTTCGCATTGGACGCAGAGGCCGAGGCGCGCGACGCGCTTGCCGAGTTCAGTGCCCGGATTCCACTTGGCGACTTCGAGGCAGAGGGCGGCATCGGGCGCGGGGGCCTTGAGGTACTTTTCGAGGGCGTCGCGGGCCCGTTGGACGAAGACGTCGGCGTCGCGGACAAAGACAAGGCGTCGTGGGGCCAGCAGGGGCGGCGTTCGCAGCGTATCGAGAACGCGGGCGAGGTCGGCTTCGGGGCCGTCGAGTTCCTCGAGGCCGGTGCCGGGGTCGGTGTCGCCGAAAACGCTCGCGCGGACGGCGCGGCGTCCTTCGTGGAGAAGGTAAGGGTCGGAGCCGGCGAGGACGTAAATGGGTTTGGGCTGGGCGGGAGGCGCCTTGAGGAATTCGCTGAGCCTCATCCCGACCGGGGCGGTTTTGGCCTTTCGAGCAAACAAAAGGAAATCTCCTTGCAAGCGCGGCGCGCCGGGGCACCCTGTTTTTTACGAAACCGTAGCCCAAGATGCAAAGGATACTTTCGGGTGGCGTCGCGGCGGGAGGATGGGTTGCATCCGTCGGCGTGCCGCCGACGGCTAAACGTGGACGGCACAAACGCGCCCCGCCAAGGCGGAAACATGACGGACGCTAAGCCGCAAGCGGCAAGGCGTCGCGGCGTCAGGACCGCGGGCCGATGCGGTCGAAGCCGGTCATCGGGCGTAAGACCTCGGGGATGAGGACGGAGCCGTCGGCCTGCTGGTAGTTTTCGAGGACGGCGATGAGCGTCCGGCTGGTGGCGATGGCGGTGCCGTTGAGGGTATGCACCAGTTCGGGTTTCTTGCCTTGGGCGGGTCGGAAGCGGATGCCGAGGCGCCGGGCCTGGTAGTCGGTGCAGTTGGAGGCGGAGGTGATTTCGCCGAACTCGCCGCCCTCACCGCGGCCGGGCATCCAGGCCTCCAGATCGAACTTGCGATACGCCGGGCCGCCAAGGTCGCCGGTCGAGATGTCCATGACGCGGTACGGGATGCCGAGCGCCTGGTAGATCTTTTCCTCGATAGCGAGGAAGCGGTGGTGCATGGCATCGGAATCTTCGGGCCGGGTGAAGGCGAACATTTCGACCTTGGTAAATTGGTGGACGCGGTAAAGTCCGCGGCTGGCGCGGCCATAGGCGCCGGCCTCGACGCGGAAGCAATGGCTGAGGCCGCCAACGAGGATGGGCAGGCGTTCGGCGGGGACGATCTCGTCCATGAGGATGCCACCGAGAGTGATCTCGGCGGTGGCGATGAGGCCGAGGTCGAAGCCGTCGATCCGGTAGATCTGGGTCTCCTCGCCGCGGGGATTGAAGCCGGTGCCTTCGAGGACGCGCATGCGGGCGAGGTCCGGCGTGGTGTGGAGGATGAATCCCTCGCGGGCCAGGGTTTCGAGGGCGAACCGGCACAGGGCGAGTTCCAGAAGGACCGCCTCGTTCTTGAGGAAGAAGAAGTTGGCCCCGGTGACCTTGGTCGCGCTGTCGAAGTCAATCAGACCGAGCGCCTCGCCGAGGGCGACGTGGTCCTTGGGCTGAAAGTCAAAGCGGGGGATCTGGCCCCATCGGCGGAGTTCGCGGTTGCCGGTCTCGTCCTTGGCGACGGGCGCGTCGGGATGTGTGAGGTTCGGGATACGGGCCTGCTCGTTGCGGAGTTCCTCTTCGACCTGGGCGAGTTCGGCCTCTTTCCGGGCGATGGCGTTCTTCAGCGCGGTGGCATCTTCGACGAGAGCCGGCCGTTCGGCCTCGGAGGCCTTGGGGATCCGCCGGCTGAGTTCCTTTTGGCGGTTCCGGAGGCCGTCGCCTTCCTGGATGAGGGCGGATCGCCGGTCGGCGAGGCGAAGGACCTTGTCAATGTCGGCCTTCATGTTGCGGTCGGCGGTGTTTCGGCGAACCTCGTCGGTGCGCGTGCGGATGGTTTCGAGGTCGAGCATGGGCGTCCTCTCGGTTGGGCCGGATGCCGGGAGTATTGTGCCGAGGCAAAGGGCGGGATGCAAGCGTTTCGCCGCGGACGGGGGCTTTGCAAGCGGCCGGCGGATGGATAAAATAAACCGGCCATACTGGTTGACGCGAGAGAGGACCGATGCCGGCCAACCTGACACCGGATTACCGGAACGCTGAGAAGGTCTTCCGCCAGGCCAAAACGGCGCCCGAGAAGATCGCGGCGCTGGAAGAGATGCTCGCGACCATTCCGAAACACAAGGGCACGGAGAAGATGCAGGCGGACATCAAGCACCGGATCGCCAAGACGCGTGTGGCGGCGACGCAGGCGCGGGGCAAGGGCGGCGGCGTTGACATCTTCTTCGTCGAGAAACAGGGGGCGGGGCAGGTGGCCCTCGTCGGCACGCCGAACGCCGGCAAGAGTTCCCTCGTGGCTGCCGTCAGCCACGCCAAGGTGAAAGTGGCGCCCTATCCGTACGCGACGCACGCGCCCGTACCGGGGATGATGCCGTTCGAGGACATTCAGATTCAACTCGTGGACCTTCCGCCCGTTTCGGCGGAAGGACTTGTGCCGGGCATGACGGGGACCCTGCGAAACGCCGACATCCTGATGATCTGCCTGGACCTGTCGGCAGACGATGTGCTGGAACAGGCGGAGGTGTGCCTGAGGGCCCTGGAGGCGAGGGGACTCGTGCCCGCTTCGACGCGAGGCGAGCGGGAAGGGCAGAAGGGGCCCGAGGGGGCGATTGCGAAGCGGACGATCTTCGTGGGGACGAAAGCGGACGCCCCCAGGGCGAAGGACAACCTGGAGGCACTGCGGGGATTGCGGACAGACCTGGAGCCGTTCGTGGTGACGAGTGCCGAAACCCGCGAAGGTCTCGAGGACCTGGGGAAACGGCTCTTTGCGATGCTGGACGTGGTGCGGGTGTACAGCAAGGAGCCGGGCAAACCGGCCGACCTGAATCAGCCGTTCATCGTCCCGCGCGGGAGCACGGTGATGAACCTGGCGGAAACGATCCACCGGGAACTGGCGCAGCACCTGAAGCGGGCTAGAATCTGGGGGGGAGGCAAGTACGACGGCCAGGCGGTCCAGCGGGACCACGTCCTGGCGGACAAGGACGTGATTGAACTGCACGTCTGAAGGCCCGTCGGGCTGGGGGCTTTGGGCTTGCGGGCCTGCGGGCGGGGGGGTAAACTGACGAAGGGCAAGAGACGGGGTCGGGTTTACCATCAGGCAGACCGCAACGTGCATGCCGAAGCGGACGGAAGCCCGGCGCGAGTGCTATTCCACCCCGCAGGCCGGAATATCGCCTGTGCCCAAAGCCGGGGCCGGGCTGCTGGAGGACTTGGGCATGGAGTGAGGAAGCCATGGTCGGAACGCGCAAACAGATCGGCGAGATCCTGAAAGAGTTGGGGCTCGTCACCGATAAGCAGATTAAGGAAGCGCTGGAGCGTCAGGGCCGAGGCGGCCGGCGCCTGGGCGAACTGCTCATCGCCATGGACGCGTGCACCGAGGTGGACGTGACGAAGGCGCTGGCGATGCAGTTCGACATGGAGTACGTGGAACTGGACATCGGGACGATCAACCCCCAGGTGATGGAGATGATGTCGGAGGAGATGATGCGGGAGTACCAGATCCTCCCGCTGGCGTACGAGGACGGTCGGCTGAAGGTGGCGATCACGGACCCGCTGGACCTGGAGTCGGTGGACGCGATCCGTTTCCGGCTGAATCTGGACGTGGACTGCGTCCTGGCGCCGCGGGAACAGGTGAGCCAGATCATTTCGAATTACACGGAGCGGACGGAATCCGAGTCGGTGGACTCGATGCTGCAGGAGTTCACAGCGTCGGATGTTCAATACGAGGAGCGGGGCGGGAAGGACGGGGAACCGCATGCCGAATCGGCGCCGATCATCCGGCTGGTGCAGTTGATGATTACGGAGGCGGTGCGAATGCGGGCGAGCGATATCCACATCGAGCCCCTCCAGAGTCGCCTGCGGATCCGGTATCGGATCGACGGCGTGTGCCTGGAGCGCGACCCGCCGCCGAAACGCCTCCAGGGGGCGATTACAACCCGCGTGAAGTTGATGGCGGGGATGCAGATCGAAGAGAAACGCCTGCCGCAGGACGGTCGTATCCGCATGCGCCTGGACGGCGAGGACCTGGATTTCCGCGTCTCGACCCTGCCGGGGTACCACGGGGAGAGCGTCGTCCTGCGAATTTTGAGGCGGGAATCCATCAACTTGGGCCTGGAAGCACTGGGCTTTCTGCCGGACGAGTTTGAACTGTTTGAGAAGTTGATCGGCCGGCCTAACGGGATCTTTCTGGTGACGGGCCCGACGGGGTCGGGCAAGACGACGACGCTGTACTCGGCCCTGAACAAATTGAACACGCCCGACCGAAAGATCATCACGGCCGAGGATCCGGTCGAATACCACATCGCGGGGATCAACCAGGTGCAGGTGAACGAGCAGATCGGCCTGACGTGGCAATCGATCATCCGGGCGATGATGCGTCAGGCGCCGAACGTCATCCTGGTAGGCGAAATCCGCGATTTGCAGACGGCGGAGATGGCTGTGCAGGCTTCGCTGACGGGACACCTGGTATTCAGTACACTTCATACGAACGACGCCCCTAGTGCTATCACGCGACTGATCGACATGGGAGTCAAGCCGTTCCTCGTCGCCAGTTCGGTCCAAGCCATCATGGCGCAGCGCCTCGTGCGGATCCTCTGTCCGGAATGCAAGGAACCCGACGACGCGGTGGACCTGGCGACACTGCGCGGCCTGGGGGTGACGGAGGGGCAACTGGCGGAGGCGACGTTTTACCGGCCGGTGGGATGCCCGAAATGCCACGGCATGGGCTACCGGGGTCGGTTGGGCATCTTCGAGTTGATGGTCATGAGTACGGAATTGAAGGAAATGGCGTTTCAGAGGCGTCCGCTGAACGAAATTCGGCGGGCGTCGCGGTCCCTGGGCATGCGGACTCTGCTGGAGGACGGCCTAATCAAGATGATGCGGGGTATGACGACGCTGAACGAGGTTCTGGCCCGAGCCCAACGCGAGGTGACTCAGGTGAAGTAGGGGTTGGCGGACGGGCGGGGGCGGTTGCCGCAAGGGCGGCCCCGGCGCTACAATTAAGGCGGGATGTGGAAAGGAGTTAGCCGAACCGTGGCCACGGAAAGCGCCGCAAGCATTCAGATCGACAAACTGCTGCAGTTTGTCGTGTCGAAGAATGCGTCCGACCTGCACTTGCACGTGGGCCAGCCGCCGGTCGTGCGGCTGCACGGCCGGCTGAAGCGGCTGCAGACGAAAATGCTCGAGCCGGAAGACACGGTCGGGCTGATGCGCAGCGTCACGCCGGACCGGTATCAGCAGGAACTGGAAGAGGTGGGGTCGGCGGACTACGGGTTTTCGTACCAGGATAAAGCGCGGTTCCGCGTGGCGGTGTTCAAGCAGCGAGGCTGCGTGGGGATGACGTTGCGGTTGATTCCGACCCGGTTGATGACGCTTTCGGAAATCGGCCTGCCTTCGATCGTGGAGTCGCTGCTCGGGAAGACGCGCGGGCTGTTTCTGGTGACGGGTCCGACGGGGTCGGGCAAGACGACGACGCTCGCCTCGATGGTCAACTACATCAACGAGACATACGATCGCCACATCATCACCGTCGAAGAGCCGATCGAGTACTATCACGCCCACAAGAAATCGATCGTCAACCAGCGTGAACTGGGATCGGACGTGCCTTCGTACGAGGAGGCGATCCGGCGGGGGCTGCGGGCGGACCCGGACGTGATCCTCGTCGGCGAGATGCGCGACATCCAGACGATGGAGGCGGCCATTCGAGCGGCGGAAACCGGGCACCTCGTGTTCTCGACGCTGCACACGACGGGCGCCGCGGGGACGGTGAACCGGATCGTGGACGCGTTCCCGGTCGCGCAGAAGGAGATGATCCGGATCCAGTTGGCGGGGTCGCTGATGGCCGTGATCTCACAGACCCTCGTGCCTCGGATCGACATGCCCGGACGCATTGCCGCCTACGAGTTCCTGTGGATCACGCCGGCGGCGCAGAACCTGATCCGGAAGAACGAGACGTTTCGCCTGGAATCGGTGATTCAGACGGGTCGCAAATGGGGCATGCAGTTGTTGGACGACGCCCTGTGGGACCTGTATTCGCGCGAGATCATTGCGCCGGAGGAGATGCTGGAGCGGGCGCAGCGGCGCGAGGAACTGGAACAAAAACTGGCCCAGACGCCGGAGGGGCGCGAGGTCCTGAAGCGGATCGGCGGGCCGGTCGACGCCGAAGAACTGCGGGAGGCTCATCGACCGGGGCAGGAATGATGGGCGCCTGACGGGCGGAGAGGAAGGCTTGTGAGCGGGACACCGAAAGCAGAAAGGGACACGGGCCGGCCGACGGAACCCCCAAAGCAGGGCTCTACGGGGACCGCAGGGCGTGCGGCGGATATCGCCGCGGAGGCGATGCTGAGACAGAAGCCTCTCGGCGCCATCCTCCTGGAAATGGGTAAGGTCCGGAAGGAGCAGTTGGCCGAGGCCCTCGAGATCCGCAAGAATCGCGGCGGAGCCATCGGCGCCGTGCTCGTGGACATGGGTTACTGCGAGGCGGCGGACATTTCGGCGGCCCTGGCGATCCAGGCGGGCATGCGCCGCGTGGACTTGGACGAACTGGAAATCCCGCCGGAAGTCATCGACAAGATGGACGCGATGACGGCCCGCAGTTACAGCGTCGTGCCGATCGAGTTTGAGGCGGGCCGGCTGACGGTCGCGATGGCGGACCCGACAAACTTCCGGGCGATGGACGAACTGCACATGCTCCTGGATTACGACATCACCGGCGCGCTGGCCGAACCGTCCGCCCTCGTGCGGGCGCTGGACAAGTACTACGCGCAGGCGGAGTCGGTGGAGTCGGTCATCAGCGAACTCGGGAGCACGGTGCAGTGGTTGCCGGAGGGCGACGAGTCCTTCGACCTGGAGGACATCCGGGTGATGAGCGAAAGCCAGCCGGTCAAGAAACTGCTCAACCTGGTGCTGCTCCAAGCGATCCGCGACAAGGCGTCGGACATCCACTTCGAACCGTTCGAAGACGAGTTCAAGATGCGCTACCGGATCGACGGCGTGCTGTACGAGATGGTGCCTCCGCCGAGGCATATTGCACTCGCCGTCGCCAGCCGCATCAAAGTTATGGCGAACCTGGACATCGCCGAGCGCCGGCTGCCACAGGACGGCCGCATCGAGTTGACGGTCAGCGGGAAGCCGGTGGACCTGCGAGTCTCGGTCTTGCCGACCATGTTCGGCGAGAGTGTCGTGATGCGCGTCTTGGACCGGACGCAGGTGGAATTGGACATCGCGAGACTCGGCCTGCGCCTCGACGAGCAGCAGGCTGTGAACGAACTGCTTCATCTGTCGAATGGCATCGTCATCGTGACCGGCCCGACGGGGTGCGGGAAGACGACTACGTTGTATTCGGCGCTGTCGGCGATCAACAAGGTGGAGACGAAGATCATTACGACGGAGGACCCGGTCGAGTACGACATCGAGGGGCTCATCCAGGTACAGATCAACCCGGACATCGAACTGACGTTCGCGCGATGCCTGCGGCACATTCTGCGCCAGGACCCGGATGTGATCCTGGTGGGCGAGATCCGCGACATGGAGACGGCCGAGATCGCGATCCACGCGTCGCTCACCGGGCACCTGGTGTTCTCGACGCTGCACACGAACGACGCGCCGACGGCGATCACGCGGCTGCTGGACCTCGGGCTGGAACCGTACCTTGTGACCTCGACACTGGAGGCGGTGGTGGCCCAGCGCCTGGTCCGCAGAGTCTGCGTCCATTGCCGCTCGGAGTTTGAGCCGACCGAGGACATGCTGTGGGAACTCTCGCTGACGCCGGAAGAAGTCCGCGGCCGGACGTTTTACTTCGGCAAAGGATGCGAGCAGTGCAACAACACCGGGTACCGCGGCCGAACGGCTATCTTTGAGATTATGAAGATGGACGACGCGCTGCGCGACTTGATCCTGAAGCAGGCCTCGACGAACGTGGTGCGGGAAGAGGCGAGGAAGCGCGGCATGCGGAGCCTGCGCGACAGCGGGCTGCTGGACGTTTTTGACGGCGTGACGACGATCGAAGAGGTGGTGAAAGCCACCGCGGTCGAGCAATAGCGAGGTACAGGAGACGCGCGATGCCAGTGTTCCAGTATGAGGCGATGGACGCGACCGGAAAGGAAGTCCGCGCGGAGATTGACGCTTCGAGCCAGGAAGAAGCGATCTCGAGGATCCGCGGGCAGGGCCAATTCCCCACCCACATCCGGCTGAAAGGCCGGACGGCACGGGCGGCGGGGCCCTCCAAGAAGGGTAAGACCTTTACCATCGGGCGGGTCGGCACGAAGCAACTGACGCAGTTCACGCGTCAGATGTCCACGCTTCAGGACGCCGGCCTTCCGATTCTGCGAAGCCTTCGGATTCTCGAAGGCCAGACGAAGCCCGGCGTCTTGAAAAACGCCTTGCAGGACATCATCGAGGACGTCGAGGCGGGATCGACGCTGTCGGAAGCCATGGAGAAGCATCCGAAAGCATTCAACCGGTTGTACGTGCACACGGTCCGCGCGGGGGAGGCGGGCGGCGTCCTGGACCAGATCCTGAGGAAACTCGCGGATTTCATGGAAAAGGCCGTCGCCCTGAAACGCCGGATCGTCGGCGCGCTGATCTATCCCGTCATGGTGATTGGAATTGCAATTATCATTCTCGTTGCGATCATGAAATGGATTGTGCCGAGGTTCATTGAAATCTTCGACAAGTTCGATATCCCTCAATTACCGCTTCCAACGAGGATCCTCGTCGGCGTTTCCCACTTCGTCGGAGAATACTGGTACGTGCTGGTGTTGGTGCCGGTCCTGCTCTGGGCGAGCCTGCGGATGACGAAGGCGAGCCGCAAAGGGCAGTACATGCTCGACTGGGTGAAGATGCACATACCGATTATCGGAAGCATCGTCAACCGGACGGCAATCGCGAGGTTCACACGCACGCTTGGGACGCTGATCTCCTCAGGCGTGCCGATCCTCGAAGCCCTGAACATCACCCGCGAAACGGTGGGCAATGCCGTCGTGTCGCAGGCGCTGGGCCAGGTCCACGATTCGATCCGCGAGGGTGAAAGCATCGCCGGGCCGCTACGGCAGAGCGGCGTCGTGGACCCCATCGTGGTCAATATGGTTGACGTCGGCGAGGAGACCGGTGAACTGGACAAGATGCTCCTCAAAGTGGCCGACACCTGCGACAGCGAAGTGGACCACTTGGTCGGCAGCCTGATGAGTGCCATGGAGCCGTTGCTGGTCGTGTTCCTGGGTGCGACGATCGGCTCAATTGTCATCGCGCTGTTCCTCCCGCTCGTCGAACTTATCAAACAGGTCGGGCAGGGTTGAGCAACCGGGGGGCGAGGAGCGCCGGATGGCGGATCGAAGGGAAACTCGCGGCTTCACGCTGGTCGAACTGATGATCGTCGTCGCCATCATCGGCCTGCTGATCACGCTTCTGGTGCCGGCCGTGACCAAGGCCACCGCAATCATCATCACGATCCAGACCAAAAATATCCTCGAGAAGGAGATCCCGTTGGGGCTGGAGGCCTTTCGGAACGATTTCCAGTGCTATCCCCCCAGCAAGCCGTACATACCCGGGGACGCGAGCACCGGCCGTATGCTGGACGGCGCCTCCAACCTCGTGTACTATCTGCGCGGGCCCGCGGCGCGGGGGTGGGGGACGACCGCGGGCGGCCTGATGCCGTTTGGCGGACGCGCCCGGAAGGCCTACGGCCCATACTACGAATCGCAGGTGGTCTATTCTGCGGACGAGGAGAGGTTTGGATTCACGGATACCATCAACCCGGTCGGCCTCAGGGACGATGTGGTGGTCGGAAGGATCCTCTATTTCCGGGCGTCTTCCGGAAACACCCCCTTCGACTGGGATGACAACGAGGATCCCATGCCGACGGACCCCACCAAACAGGCCTTCATGGGGTACACGAGCCAGCAGCAGGCCGGCGAATACTTCGCTACGCAGACCGGCACTACGCAGAGCGGGGCGATGCGGTATCTGCTCGTCTCGCCGGGGTTCGACCGCCGATACGGTAGGGTCTATCTATCCGAAACAGACGGGGAAATAGTGCCTGACACCGACGGGGATGCGGAGGCTACGCTGCCCCTCGACGACATCTGGTACGTGCGCTAGCGCCGCGCCGGCCGAAAGGAGAGGACTGCCATGAAAACAGCGGCTTCGGTGAAACGCGGGTTCACGCTGGTCGAACTGCTCGTCGTCATGGGCATCATCGGCTTGCTGGTCATGCTCCTCCTGCCGGCGGTGAACTATGCGATTGTGGTGGCCCAGGGGGTGGCGACGCGCAGCACGATCAATCGCATCGAGGCGGGATTGGCGGGGTTTTATGGGGATTTCGGCGTGTACCCGCCCAGCGACCAGGGGCATGAGCCGCTTACAGGTGGCACAGCGTACGGCTACAAAAACCTTCCCCTCGCCCTGGGAGGGCCGGAAGGCACCGGCTGGGGAGCCGGTGCGGTGCACAACAAGATGCCGTTCGGCGGGGCCGGTACGGAGAAGTTCGGGCCCTACTTCGAGGGCACGACCACGGATTCCTATAAGCCCGCCGAGCCGATCCTCTATTTCCGGTACGAGCAATCCGGCGACCCGGAGGCGACGAGCCCCGCCAATGCCGTTTACGACTTCACCGACAACAAGGCAACAGACACCGCCAAGGGAGAAGACGGATTCGTCAACCAGGGCAACCTCATGATGCTTCTGAGGCGCCAAGGGACCTACCAATACGTGCGGCGAGACTACGCCCTCATCTCGGCCGGACCGGACCGCGTGTTCGGCTATCGGAAGGGCCCCGACGCAGCCGGAGCATACACGTTCGTACCCGCGAGCATGAAGCCGACATCCAGTGATTACATGGGAGCGTATTGTGATGACGTCGCGAACTTCAAATACGAGCAGTACTAGTCCGTGGGCCGGCGGGATCGCCGCGTTCCCCCCACGAGTCCGCCGGGGCGGGCGCGCCTTCACCCTGGTTGAACTGATTACGGTGATGGCGATTATGGCGATCCTCATGGCGATGATCGTCGGCGTGGCGCCGCGGATTCAGGACGCCTGGCGGGCCCGGATCACGCGGACGAGGCTTCTGGCCGTCGTGGCCGCCCTCCAAGCCTATGCCGAGGATTACAGCGGCAAGTTCCCCTATTCCTCCGACAGCAGCGACAAAATTATGGTTAAAGTGGATCAAACGGAGATCCTCGGAGTCGATCTGAGTAGCGTTCCTTCGGAGTACAAGGAGGAGGCCGTGTTGTACGGGGCCCTGACGAGCACGAGGCGCCGTGGGCCCTACTACAAAGGCGGTGCGGGACAGGCCGTGGTTCGGAAGGAGGGCACCAAGGAGTTCAACCTGTTTGCGGACGGCTGGGAACGCCCGATTCTCTACAAGTACGACCCAACATTGAAAGAGCTTCAGGTCCGCTCTGTCGGCAAGAACGGAGTAGAGGACACGGGAAGCGAGGGAGACGACATTGTTTACTACGTTTTCAAGAACGACTGAGCCGCGGAAACGCGCACGGACGAGGTTGCCGGCCGATGGGCGGGCCCCGCGAGGCTTTACGCTTACGGAACTTCTCGCGGTTCTCGCCATCGTGCTCATCGTGGCAGCGGGCAGCATCAGCGTCTGGTTGGCGATGGCAGGGACCGTCGCACCGGGGCAGGCGACGTCTGTCGTCCAGGCCATGTTGGTCGGCGCACGCGAATATGCCGTGTCGAACGGCGTGATGACGCGCGTCGTGTTTGAAAACGACCTCGCAAATATCGAGAACGGCACGACGATGTACCTTGAGTACGACGAGGATTCGGTCAGGCCCTTGTTCCAGAAGAAACGCGTTCCGGGGCGGGGTTCCCTGAACGCCGGCAGGCAGGTTTTCGTTCTGAAGGGCGCGCCGCCGAACCTTCCGTCGGCTCCATCGCCCGCCGACCCGGCTAATCTGAAAGCGTCGGACGTGGAGGCCTGGCAAAAGTACCGTGACGACGTGAGCGAGAAACTAGCCCAGTATGCCACAGGCAGCAGCCCCTACTTGGGCAACTCCTTCAGCCAGGACAAGTTCTGGGTGACGTTCGATGCGACGGGGACGCTGTCGACGGACGCGACCCCGCCGAATCCGAATGTGCTGACCATCATTCAAGTTCCGGGCGCCGGACGCCGCGTGGGCGAGCACCAATTCTACGTCCTGAACGTGAACACGGGGACGCAACTGGTGTTTGACTAACCGAAGTGCCTGGAGAAACCAGCAGCCAGGAAGGGTCCTGGCTGTTTCCACTGGCGCGGGGCGGGGTCCGGTGCACGAACTTTCGCTGGCCCAGGCGATCTGGCGGCAGGTGACCCGTGAAATGGAGCGTCGCCCGGAATGCCGGCTGGCGGCCCTGAGTATCGTTGTCGGGGCGTTCAGCGGGGCGGACCCTGAATCGCTCGAGTTCGCGGTGCGACTGATGGCGGAGGGATCGGCCTGGCCGACCGCGGAGGTACGAATCCGCACCGAGCCCGTCGCCTTGAAGTGCCGGGCCTGCGGCCGCAACTACGAAACCGAGACGCTCGACCTGGCGTGCCCGGACTGCGGCGGATTCGACGTCGAAGTGACGGGCGGCCGCGACCTGCGACTGGAATCCTTGGAGATCGTCCAGGACGATGAGACGACAGATTCGTCTTGAAAAAAAAGTCGTATCGGCGAACGACCGGGTGGCGAAGCAACTGGCCGAGCGGTTCCGTGCGGCCGGGATTCTGGCCGTGAATCTGATGAGCAGCCCGGGCGCCGGCAAGACGAGCCTCCTGGAGGAAACGTCGCGCCGGCTGGGCGGCGAACTGCGCCTGGCGGCGATTGAGGGGGATCTGGCGACCGAGCGGGACGCCGAACGCCTCCGCCGGGCTGGGATGGCCGCCCGGCAGATTAACACCGGCCGAGGGTGCCACCTGACCGCCGCCCAAGTGGCCGATGCGCTCGATGCCTTCGACGGCCCGGGCCGGCCGATCAACCTGGATTCGCTCGACGTGCTTTTCATCGAGAATGTGGGGAACCTTGTGTGCCCGGCACAGTTTGACCTGGGGGAGCGCCGACGCGTGGTCATCGCCAGTACGCCGGAAGGCGACGACAAGCCGGTCAAGTACCCCGTGGTATTCCACACGGCGGACTGTGTCGTGCTGAACAAGACGGACCTTCTGGAGGCGACGGGCTTTTCGTGCGAGGCATTTCGGCAGTATGTCCGCGGCCTGGTGCCGAAGGCCCGGATTCTCGAACTCTCGTGTCGGACCGGTGAGGGGCTTGAGGCGTGGTTGGACTGGCTGCGGGCGGAACGGGCGGCGGCGAAAAAAGGTTGACGCCATGCCCAGGGATTTCTTGGGTTGACGCCCGCCGGTCGGTATAATGGGGACGAACTGGTTCAGGAGGGCGTGCGATGGAATGCCTGTCGTTTTACATGCCGGGCCCATGGGAGATCATCATCATTGTCGTGGTCGCGCTGCTGTTGTTCGGCCGCCGGCTGCCGGAGGTGGGCCGAAGCCTCGGCAAGGGCATCGTCGAGTTCAAGAAGGGCCTGCGCGGCGTCGAGGACGAACTCAACCAGGCGGGCCAGGACGACAAGTCCGACAAGTCTGACAAGACTCCGCCGTCCCAGGGCTAGCCTGACCGCGGCGCCGGCTGAGTTCGCCGATGGGCAGGCTCTCAGCCTGCATGCCCGGTCCGTGGGGAATCCTCCTCATCTTGTTGATGGTCCGCCGTCGGAGGCCGCGCGAAGGGTCAGAAGCGAAATCTCCGGGCGGCAGGCGAAGCGAACCCGAATAAGCCAGCCCAAACCTCTGGTGATGTAGAGCCACGCCCCTCCGACTCGATGCAGACCTTCATAGCGCTGCTTGTTGTGCACCGGCAAGAGGATCGGTCCGAGAAGCGGAATCCGGACCTGGCCGCCGTGCGTGTGGCCGGCCAAAATCGCGCCGCCGCCTGCATCGGCGACGGCGTCCACCGCATCCGGGTTGTGGCAGAGGGTCAGATTGGCGGCGCCGCTCGGCACGTCGCGCAGGGCCTTCTCGGGATCGCAGTAACCCGCCCAAAGGTCGTCCACGCCGACCATCCACAGACCCTCGCCGCAGCGCTCGAGCCGGACGGCCTCGTTCCTCAAGACGCGCACGCCGTGGCGCCCCAGATCCGCAGCCACTTGCCGCACGCCCACGGTGCCCGGACGCACCGGCCGCCGCACCCCATAATCATGGTTGCCCAGGCACGCGAATATCCCAAGAGGCGCGGAGAGGCCGTCGAAGAGTTCAGCCACGGCGGAGCCGTAGCGCGCGTCGGAGTCGGTGACAAAGTCGCCGGTCACGGCGACGAGGTCCGGCCGAAGGTCGGCGACGCGCCGGAGGCATCGGGCCAGGTAGTCCAAGGGCACGTTCGGTGCATGGTGGAGGTCGGCGACGTGGGCGACGCGCAGGCCGTCCCACGCAGGTGGAAGGTTCGGCACCGGAAGGTCGCGCTCGATGACCTCGACCCAGGTGGGCTCAACCCAGCAGGAATACGCGCCGACGCCGAAGCCGGTTCCGGCGATGGCCGCCCCCGCCGCGAGAAGGCGGCGGCGGGTGAGACCGGAGCCCGCTTTCGCACGTCCCTTGCTCGGGGTCTCAGGCGACATGGGAACAATTATAGCCGGAGGCGACCCCATTGGAAACGCCTCAGAAGCCCTTTCCGCGGGGCCGAGGG
This sequence comes from Phycisphaerae bacterium, assembly GCA_049678285.1. Classification (GTDB taxonomy): domain Bacteria; phylum Planctomycetota; class Phycisphaerae; order FEN-1346; family FEN-1346; genus JAPLMM01. The sequence goes on along the minus strand of JBAUDW010000178.1, from coordinate 14,685 downwards.
GGTTGCAATGGCGGGAGTTCCTGTTACAATGTGCCCTCCGCTCGGACGGCTGGGGCCGCCGAGGCTCGAACAGAACACGTGGGAGGTAAGAACCGTGGCCGATGTGTTTGAGGAAATCGACAAGGCCTGCCGGGAGGGGCGGGGCGACGAGGCCGCCGCCCTGCTCGCCAAGGTGCCGAGCGACGAGACCGAGACAGCGGTGTACCAGTTCCGCCTCGGATACGTCCGTGAGATTCAGGGGGACTACGAACAGGCGATCGAGGCCTACGAGCGAGCCCTGCAACTGGACGCGACGCATCGGGCGACGTTGTTTCGGCTGGCGTTCCTGTATGACATGCGCGGCGAAGAGCAACTGGCGATCGATTACTACAAGCAGTGCGTCCAGCAGCCGCCCATTCACGAAGGGGCGCTGGTGAACCTCGGCGTCCTGTATGACGATGTGGGGCGCTACGACGAGGCGATCGAGTGCTTCGAGCGGGTTCTGGCGGTGAATCCGAACCAGATGCGGGCCCGGTTGTTCCTTCGCGATGCAGAGGCCTCGACGGTCATGTATTACGACGAGGAGAGCGAGCGGCGCCGCGACAAGCGGAGCCAGGTGCTCGAAATCCCCGTGACGGACTTCGAACTCAGCGTCCGCAGCCGCAACTGCCTCCGCAAAATGAACATCCGAACGCTCGGCGACCTGATCCGACACACGGAGCCGGAACTGCTTTCCTATAAAAACTTCGGCGAAACGAGCCTCCTGGAAATCAAGGACGTGCTGACCTCGAAAGGGCTGTACCTCGGAATGGCCACCGAGGGACTGGAAGGTCGCATGGAGTTCGTGGCCCCCCCGGCGCCGCGTGCGGCGCCGCTCTCCGGTGCGGCGCGAGGCGCAAGCATGTCCATTGCCGACCTGGAACTCAGCGCCCGGAGTCGAAAGGTCCTCGAGCGCCTCGGCATCGAAACGCTGGGTGACGTGAGCCGCCTTACGGAGGAGAAACTCCTGGGCTGCAAGAACTTCGGCGAAACGTCGCTCAACGAAATCAAGCAAGTCCTCAGGCGTTACGGGCTTTCGCTTGCCAGCTAGGTCCCTCCATGGCCGAACCGACCCTGCTGGTCCACGCGTGCTGTGCCCAGTGCCTGGCCGCGATCCTGGACCCGCTACGTCGGTTGGGCTGTTGGGCCGCGTATTTCTACAATCCGAACATTCAGCCGTTGATCGAGTTCCGCCGGCGCGCAAAGAGCCTTCACGTCCTGGCGGAGCGGGAGCGGCTGGCCTTGATTGCGGACGAGCGGTACGACGTCCGCGGCTTTCTCCGCAGCGTGCCGTGGGATCGGCCTGAGCGGTGCCTGGCGTGCTATCGGATGCGCCTGGACGAGACGGCGCGTATGGCGGCGGAGAAAGGAATCTCGGCGATGACGACGACCCTACTGGCGTCGGAGCACCAGGATCACGAGGCCGTTCGCCGCCTGGGCGAGGAGGCCGCCGCCGGGCGGGGCCTGGGGTTCCACTATGAGGATTGGCGCGCGCTGGCGGGGCGCGGCCGCGAGGAAGCCAAACGCCGCAGCCTGTACCGGCAACAATACTGCGGCTGCCTCTTCAGCGAGGAGGAACGGTTCGCGCCGACGTCGCTGCACCTGTATCGCGGCAGCAAGACGGCCGAGCAGATCCGGGAAGGCGAAACGTGACCGCAGAGTCCAACCCAAATCGAGCCGCCGCGTGGATGGCTGCCCTCCCGGCCCTGTTGGGGCTGGGCCTGGCTGCCGTCGTGCTGGGCGGCTGCTCGTGCGAAGGGCCGAAGCCGAGGGTGGGTCCCGCGCCGGCAAAGGAAATTCCCCTCATCCGGGTGAAACTGGGTTTCGATGTCCGGAGCCTGGCGGTGGCCGTCGCCGGGCCGTACCGTCTTCAGAGGGGCAACGCGACCCTCGTGTCGGGCGACCGTCTCGAGTGGATGACGTTCGACCTGCGTGGGGGCGAGGTCGCGACGGAAAGCGGGCCGCTGGGCACGCCGCCCATTGAAATTCACCCTGCGGAAGACGGGATGTTGGCGGTACGCCAGCGGGTGAATGGCAAAGAGCGGGAGCGCGCCTACCGGGGCTTCCTGCGTCTCATCGCTACGGCTGAGGGAAATCTCCAGGCCGTCAACGTCCTGCCGATGGAACCGTATCTGGCGGGCGTGCTTCGGAACGAACTTTTGAAGTCGTGGGACGCCGAGGCGTACAAGGCCCAGGCGGTGGCGGCACGAACGTACGCGCTGGCGGAGCGCAATCGCCGCTTGAGCCAACCGTTCGACGTTTACGATTCGCAGCAGAGCCAGGTTTACGGCGGCAAGGATACGGAGACCCAGCGGGCCTGGAACGCGGTGGCGGCGACGCAGGGGATTGTGGCGGCGCACCGTGACAAGGAGGGGCGCCTGCGTCTGCTTCACACGTTTTACCATTCGACGTGCGGCGGGGAGACGTGCCCGTCGGGCACCGTGTTCGGGGGCGAGACGGTCCGGCCGCTGGCCGGCGTCGAATGCCCGTACTGCTGCCGGGCAAAATGGTACCGCTGGTCGGGCGTGGTCTTAGAGAAGAAGGACATCGCTGATGCGCTTCGGCAAAGCGGGGTGGCCGAACTCCGCCGCCTGGGCGAAGTCCGGCGCGTCGAGGTGGCCGCAACCATCGGCTCCGGGCGGGCCACGAAAATCCGTGTCGTGGACGCCGGCGGACTGTCGATCCTGGTGAACGCAAACTCCTGGCGCCGATTCATCGGCGGCATGAAGGTGCCCAGCACCTGGTTCACCATCCGAGATGACGGCGAACGGATCGTCCTGGAGAACGGACACGGGTTCGGGCACGGCGTGGGCATGTGCCAGTGGGGCGCCGAGTATCTTGCCGAACACGGCCTGACGGGCGAGCAAATCCTGCGGCATTACTATCCGGGGGTCCAGTTGGTTCGGGCTTATTAGCCCTACAGCGCCACTTGACCCTTCTGCGCGGTGGCCATTCTTGGCCACCGCGCGGCGGGCAAGAATGCCCGCCGCGCTATCCCCTCTCTCGGGGGCGCGAAGTTGACAAAGTAGCATTAGGCGGGTGGCAACCGGTGGGCGTCCTGCCGGCCAGGGAAGTTCCGTTTATGAACCAGCCTGTGGGATTCGCGTGGGACGTTCTCCGGGCGCCGGGCGGCTCCGCGGGGCCGCGCATCGGGCGACTGACGACCCCGCACGGCGCCGTCGAGACGCCGGCGTTCATTCCGGTCGGCACGAAAGCGACCGTCAAGGGCGTGGGCCCCGAAACGCTTCGGGACCTCGGCGTCCAAATGGTCCTGGCCAATACATACCATCTGGCCCTTCGGCCGGGGGCGGACGTGGTGCGCGCCTTGGGCGGACTGCATGCCATCATGGGATGGGACGGTCCGATCCTGACGGATAGCGGCGGCTTTCAGGTGTTCAGCCTGGCCGACCTTCGGGGACTGACCGACGAGGGGGTCACGTTCCGGAGCCACATTGACGGCGCGGAGATGACGCTGACGCCGGAGTCAGCCGTTGCAATCCAGAGCCAGTTGGGCGCCGACGTAATCATGGCACTGGACGTTTGTCCGCCGTATCCGTGCCCGCGCGCGGAGGTGGCGGAAGCCGTCCGCCGGACCCTCGATTGGGCCGAGCGGTGCCGTCAGGTCCACCAGGATCCGCGCCAGGCCTTGTGGGCCATCGTGCAAGGCGGGGTCGAGGAGGATCTGCGGCTCGAGTGTGCGAAGCGGCTGGTGGCGATGGATTTTCCCGGCTATGCGATCGGCGGCGTAAGCGTCGGCGAGGGTCACGACCACCTCGTGGAGGTCGTGGAGTGGACGGCCCCGTGCCTGCCGCCGGACAAGCCGCGCTACTTGATGGGCGTCGGCGAGGTGCGCGACGTGGTGGCGGCCGTCGCGCGGGGCGTGGATTTTTTTGACTGCGTCCTCCCCACGCGCAACGGGCGCAACGCGAGCGCCTTCACGTGGGACGGGCCCCTACGGGTTCGCAACGAGCAATTCCGGACGGACAAAAGCCCGTTGGAGGCGGACTGCGACTGCCCGGCCTGCCGGCGGTTCAGCCGGGGGGCGCTTCGGCACCTTTTTATGGCCGGTGAAATGCTGGGGCCGATCCTGCTGAGCACGCACAACCTGAGGTTTTACACGCGCCTGTTCGAGCGCCTGCGGGAGGGGATCCGCGAAGGTCGCCTGGAGGCGGTCGGCCAGGCGTTACTTGACAGATACGGCGGCAAAGCATAAAAGGGAGGCCCTGGAACCTGCCTCGGGCGCCGGTTTTCGCCGGCGCGAGGGCACTTGGAAAGGATCGGACTCGTGAAAACGTACGCACTGGTGGCTCAAACGACGGAACCGGCCCCGGAGCCTGCCGAGGAACAGCCCGGCGCCAACTATAACTGGCTCATCATGATGGCGCTGGTCTTCGGCGTGTTTTATCTTCTGGTCTGGCGGCCGCAGAGCAAGAAGCGCAAGGACGAAGAAAAGAAGCGGCAGGACATGCTGACGTCGCTCCAGAAGAGCGCTCACGTGGTGACGATCGGCGGCGTCCACGGGATCGTGGCGTCCGTCGGGGAGAACGAGGTCATCCTGAAGATAGACGAAAAGTCGGACGTGCGGATCCGCGTGTCCCGCAGCGCCATCCACCAGGTGATCGGGCCTGAAGGCGAGGACGAGAAGAAAGACAAGAAGGCGTAGGACCTTCGAAGGCCATTTCGGACCGCGGAACGCCGGCGCGGACCGGAACGCGGGAACGATGTCTGCTCCAGCAAAACGAGGCCGACATGAACCGAGGCGTTTACGTTGTCAGCCTGATCTTCATCGCCGTCGTGGTGGGCGTTCCGCTCATCCTCATCGGGACGGACCCCCAGGGCTCTCTCTCCGACCTGTTCCGGCTGGGCATCGACCTGGAAGGCGGAACCAGCCTGATTTACGAACTTCGGCCGCCGTCGCCCGACGCCGAGCCGCCTTTGGCAACCGAGGCGAAGCGCGTCATCCTGGGCCGCATCGACCCCCAGGGCACGCGGGGGTACATCGTCCGGCCGGTGGGCAAGCGCCGGCTGGAGATCGTGCTGCCGGGCCGGCGGACCGAACTGAAGGTCATGAGCGTCGAAGCGCTGACCGAGGCGGACCTGAAGGCCGGCGCGGCCCAGGTGCCGGAGGAACTGAAACCCTTTGCCGGCGGGTCGCGCCTGGTGATTCGCCTGAAGCCGCCGCTGTACCTGGATGACGTGCGAAACAGAATCCAGGAGGAGACTCGGCAAGGGCTGGTCGGCGAGGCGCCCGCCTGGCGGGTGCTGGGCGCCAAGGCGTCGGGCGACCAGTACGAGGAGATCGCCGTCTGGTTGCCCCTGACGCTGAGCGACAAGGAAGGCATCGCCCGGTGGGAAGACCTGATCCAGCGTGCCCTCAGGACGCAGCGCGACGTGTCGCGCGTCAAGCGGCTGGTAAAGCAGGCGGGGTTCCTTGAGTTTCGGATCGTCGCGGACCGCGTGAAGGACCGCGACAAGGCCAACTTCGACCGCATCGTGCGGCTGAAGCAGGCCGGCCATGCGCCGGACAATCCCCGTTATCGCTGGTATCCGATGAAAAAAGGGTACGAGCGCTACCGGGACGGAGCGCTCGACGCGTGGAACTTTGTCTACGTCGTCGATGAGGAAACCAAAACGGTCGAGGTGCTGGTGGACGTGGGCGACGGCCAGGATGTGACCGGCCAGGACCTGAGCCGGGCGCGCGGCGACACGCAGGACGGGTACCCGATCGTGCGCTTTTGGATGGAGCCCCAAGCCGAGGCCCGGTTTGCGCGCCTCACGCAGCCGGAGAACAAGGGGCGCCAACTGGCGATCATTTTGGACGACGTGATTCAATCGGCGCCGGTTCTGAGGGCACAACTGTCGAAAGGCGGTATCATCGAGGGTTACGCGAACAAAGTCCGCGAGCGCGACGATGTCGTGACGATTCTGAACTCGGGCCAATTGGCCGCCAGCCTCGGCGACCCGATTGCCGAGCGGACCGTCGGCCCCGAACTCGGACGCGACAATATTGAGAAGGGCACGAAGGCCATGATCATCGGCCTGGCGCTGGTGGTCGTGTTCATGGTCGTCTATTACCTCTTCGCGGGACTGGTGGCCGACTTCGCCCTTCTGCTGAACCTCCTGCTGATCGTGTGCATCATGCACTGGATGCATCAGTCCTGGACCTTGCCCGGCATCGCGGGCCTGATCCTGACGATGGGCATGGCCGTGGACGCGAACGTGCTGATTTTCGAACGCCTTCGGGAAGAAAAGGGAAGGGAAGGAAGCCTCGCCTTTGCTCTCAAGCGAGCCTACAGCCGCGCCTTCCGAACGATTCTCGACGCCAACATCACGACGCTGATTCCGGCGTTCATCCTGCTCCTTCCCCAATTGGCGACCGAGGAAGTGAAGGGGTTTGCCATCGTCATCATCGTCGGCATCCTGTCGAGCATGTTCGTGGCGCTGATTGTCACGCGGATGATCTTTGAGACGGTCATCGGCTTCGGGGTTGTCAAGAAGATGGCGATGCTCCAGTTGTTCCGCGCCCCGAACATCAACTGGATGCGGCTGGTGCGGCCGGCGATCGTGGTTTCCGGCGTGCTGGTTCTCGCCGGTGCGATAGCCTTCTACAAACGCGACGACAGCAAGTACGACATCGAGTTCACGGGCGGCACGCAGGTGGAATTGGCCCTTCGCGTGCCCCAGGGACGAAGCGAGGTCGGAATCGAAGAGGTTCGGCAGCGCGTGACGGCGGCGCTGGGGCCCGGGGCGACCGTCCAGGAACTCCAGTACGAGCAGTCCGCGATTCGGCACGAGACAGGGGAGGAAACCTCTCGGCGGCTGAACCGCTTTCTGATCAGCGTTGCGACGAGCGCCGGGGCGGCGGCCAACGAGGCGTCGGTCAAGACCGCCCTCACGGACGCCTTTGTGGAGTTAAGGCCCGAGTCCCGGACGGGCGCGGCCGAGGCAAGGGCTTCAGAGATAACCGAGGACCTGATTCGCGCGCGCCTGCTGGAGACGAAGGCGACCGCGGTCGGCGTGACGCCGGGGCCTGAGAGTCCGGAGACGACGGCGGGCGTCCGCTTTATTCCGCCGGCGTATCGGCAGTACTTCGGGAAGATCCGGCTGGCGGTCACGCTGGCGCCGCCGAGGACGCTTCAGGAGGTCCGCCGGCGAATCGACGTCTTCCTCCGCGACCGGTATCCGAACCTGACCGGCACGCTGTATCGCGTGGAGGGCGTGCGGCCAGGCGAGAGGGCAGGAGAGTACGCTTCGTGCGAGGTCTGGATTGCCGAGGATTTCAAAGGGTCGCGGGCGAATATGCCCGCCCCGGCCTTCTGGACGGACGTGGTGCGGTCGTCGCTCGGGGCGGAGGAGGCTTTTGCCTCCACGACGAGTTTCGAGCCCACGATGGCCGCCGAGGCCTGGAACAAAGCCGTCATCGCGATTGTCTTCTCCCTGATCGCGATTGTGTTGTACATGTGGTTCCGGTTTGCGAAGGTCGGCTACGGGGTGGCGGCCGTGGCCGCACTCGTCCACGATGTCTTCATCACCCTCGGCGCCGTGGCGTGCACGGCGGCCGTGGCGGCGTGGTGGACGGGCAACCCGCTCCTCATCACCGACATGCGCATCAACCTGCCGATGGTCGGCGCGTTCCTGACGCTGATCGGCTACTCCGTGAACGACACCGTCGTCGTCTTCGACCGCATCCGCGAGAACCGGGGCAAGTTCGGCGAGTTGTCCGTGGACGTGGTGAACCGTAGCATCAACCAGACCCTCTCCCGAACCATCTGGACGAGCCTGACGACCCTCGTCGTGGTGGCCGTGCTGTATATCCGCGGCGGGACGGCGTCGACGATCCACGGCTTCAGTTTCGTCCTGACCCTCGGCGTCATCGTCGGGACGTACTCCTCGATGGCCATTGCGTCTCCGATCCTTGTCCTGCGGGGGTATTTGTTCCGGGTTTATGTGTGGGCGTTCCCGGTGCTGGGATTCCTCGTGCTCGGGTATTACGCGGCCGTGTGGCAGTCGCCGCAGCAGTTTTTCGGGACCTGGGTCGGCTGGGTGTGGGCCGGCGTCCAGATAGCCTGGATCGTGCTGGCCACCTGGGCCCTGTGGGCGTTCGCCTACAAGCGTCCCTGGGGTCTGAAGGAGAAGGCCCCTTGGCTGGCGACGGCCCTGGCGGGCCTCGGCCTGCTTATGGTGCCGGCACTCGTGGTTTTCTGCCTCCTGATGCTCTTTGCGCCGGAGAGGACGGCGTGGGCGGGGCCCGCCGCTGTCAGGGCCTTGACGACGCTTCCCGCCTCGTACGCGCTTTACCAGTTGGTCTGGGGAGCCGCGCCACGAAAAAAGTGATGTTCTTTGACGTCAATCACCGATAGACTGGGCGGGAGAAGGATAAGCGCGGCTCTGGTTGAATCTCAGAGGTGACCGATGCGCCTTGTGACCAAGGCGATCTTGCTGCTTTCCCTCGTAGCCGTTGGCGTCGTCGTCCTCTGTCTCGCCAGCCGACGGGACGGTCTGCGAAACGACCGCCAGACGCGCCCGCGCGTCGAGCCCTCGGACAGTGGCTCGCGCGTCCTTCAGGATCCCCTGACGGCCTATGAGCGATGGCGCGACCGCTTGGCCCAGGAAAATCGCAACCCGGCCAACGGGCATCCTGAATCCGTCGGCCAAGGCGCAACCGGCCGGCCGCCGGCCCAGGATCTGCAGTCCAGTGCCCAGGACGAAGGCACGGTCATCGCCCTCCAGACGCAGCATCCGGTTGTCGGCGCCGACCCGCCGGGACCGTTCCTGAAGCCCGAGGGCGCGGAAGGCATCGTTGTCCAGAGACGCTGGCTGCCTCAAGACGAGGACGCCGGCCGGGTTCACGTCATTCGCCCGGGAGATACTCTTTTTGAGATCGCGCGGGAGCGCTATGGCGACGCGTCCTTCGTGCGCCTGATCGAGGCGGCCAATCCGGGCGTCAACGCGCGGGCCCTGAAGATCGGCGGTCGTCTGATCCTCCCCGAGAAACCGAAACCGCAAGAAGCCAAGGTCGCGCCGACGCCGTCGCAAACCAAGGTTTATGTCGTGCAGAAGAACGACACGCTGATCGGCATCGCCCGCCGTTTCTACGGCGATGCGGCGATGTACCGGAAGATCTACGAGGTCAACCGGGACGTCCTTCCCTCCCTCAACGCCATCCTCTACGTCGGACAAACGCTGCGCCTTCCGGAACCGCGCTAACGCCCGCCGAAAGCGCCGTGGATGCCTCGCGAACGATTCCTGGGTTCCTTTCTTTCGCTTGATATTCACCCGCGAGCGTGCGATCCTGCCCGTGTCGCAACCTTGCGGGCCGCCACATGGCGCCTCCCTCATCCAACGCCGGAAGCCGCACGCCCGGCCAAGTGCTTGTCGGCACTTCGGGGTGGTCCTACCCGGACTGGGCGGGAGGCTTCTACCCCGAGAAGAAACCGGCGCGGTTCGACGAACTCGAATACTTCGCTCGCTATTTCGACTGCGTGGAGGTCAATTCGTCGTTTTACCGGCCGCCGACCGCACGTTTCGCGGCCTCCTGGCTTCGGCGGACGCCCGAGACGTTCCAGTTCACGTTCAAACTCTACCAGCGTTTCACACATGAGCGCGACCGCCCGTGGACGCACGAAGAGGTGGACGAATATCGCCGCGGCATCGACCCGGTCCGCGAGGCCGGACGCTTGGGCGCTGTGCTCGTGCAGTTCCCGTGGTCGTTCCGCGCGGGCGACGAAGCGTTTCGGCACTTGGCCGCCGTGAAGCGGGACTTCGGCGACCTGCCGCTCGTTGTGGAAGTCCGGCACGTATCCTGGATTTCCGACGCTGCCGTCAACGTCATCCGCGACGAGGGCCTCGGCTTTGCCAACATCGACCAGCCGCCCAGCCGGTCGGGCGTGCCGCCCACGGCACTCGTGACGGGGCCGGTCGGCTATGTGCGCCTGCACGGGCGCAACCGTCAGGCATGGTTCGCCAAGGATGCCGGCCGCGACGCCCGCTACGATTACCTCTACCGCGAGGACGAACTCGAGGAGTGGATCCAGCGGATTCACGAGATCGCTCGCGCCTCGGAGAGGACTTACGTCTTCACGAACAACCATTATCGCAGCCAGGCGCCCGCGAATGCCCTTCAGATCGTCGCCAAGTTGACCGGTCGCCGGGTTCCCGCCCCGTCGCCTCTGCTCCACGCGTTCCCGTTCCTCGACTCCATCGCCGCCAAGGAGCGGGAGCCCGGCGGCCAGGGGCGGCTGTTCTAGGGAGAAGGACCATGACTGAAGTGCGGCGGCGCCGGGGCACTTCAGCAGCATCGCACGTGCAGGAAGGCGTAAGTCGGCTGTTGGCGTGGGCCACCCCCGGCCGATGAATAGAAGGGCCGGCCGGGCTTGCCGGGAAGGCCGGAATGTGCTATACTTGGATTGGAAAGGACTTCGTGGGGGCGACTGGTATCGACGGGGCCTTAGAGGGTCTGAGGTTGCGCGAAGAGGTTGTCGGCCACCTCTTTAAACTGCCGGCAAAACGCAAAATGCCAACACTGGCATGCTAATGGCTGCCTAAATAGGGTGGCCACGTCCCTGCGGGCTTGTCCGTGGGCCTGCAACGGACGTCACCACACGGGCTGGCCGACTAGTCCGCCGGGTGCGACGTCGGCGAGAAACAGTCCCGGATGGGTTGCGGTGGATCCTGTCGGGCGGAGCCGCGGCGACCGACAATCAATAGACCGACTACTCGCGTAGAGGCCTCAGGTCACGGGTATCCGGACGTGGGTTCGATTCCCACCGCCTCCACCATTTCTTTGCGCTCGAACCCGTCTCTTGCGGGTTTCGGTGCTGCGCTGGAACAGTGGGGAAAATGCTAAGACGGAAACGGCGTCTCTGCAAGAACTGTAAGCCGTGCGGGACCCACACGGACGGAAGCCTCACGAGGGACGGGGGTAGGCACCCCCTTGCTCCGGCAGGCCGTGCCGCTAGAATGCCCTGATGGATCAGGCTTTCATTCGCAACTTCAGCATCATCGCCCACATCGACCACGGCAAGAGCACGCTGGCCGACCGGCTCCTCGTGCGAACCGGGGCCATCAATCCGCGCGAGTTCCGCGAGCAGATGCTCGACGCCATGGACCTGGAGCGTGAGCGAGGCATCACGATCAAGGCCTCCGCGGTGACGCTGGATTACGAGCACGCCGGCCAGCGGTACATGCTGAACCTCATCGACACGCCGGGCCACGTGGACTTCCACTACGAGGTCAGCCGCGCGCTGACGGCCTGCGAAGGTGCGCTCCTGGTGGTGGACGCGAGCCAGGGCGTGGAGGCTCAGACGGTGGCCAACGCCCATCTCGCCCAGAGGCTGGGCCTGAAGCTGGTGCCCGTCGTCAACAAGGTGGACCTGGCTGCCGCGCGGCCGGAGGACACGGCGATGGAGGTCGAGCGCCTTCTGGGAACGCGGGCGGAGGATTGTCTCCTCACGTCGGCCAGGACGGGCCAAGGCGTCGAGGAGATGCTGGAGGCGATCATCGAGCATCTTCCACCCCCCGCGGGGGATCCGGACGCGCCCCTGCGGGCGCTTATTTTCGACTCGGCGTACGACAGTCACCGCGGCGTGATCGTTTACGTGCGGGTTGTGGACGGGCGCCTTCGCCGAGGCGAGAAGATCCGGATGATGGGCGCGGGCGAGGTATACCAAGTGGCGGAACTCGGCAAGTTCCGGCCGCGGCCCACGGCGGTCGACTCGCTAGCGGCGGGGGAGGTCGGCTACGTGATCGCCAGCATTCGCACGGTGGCGAGCGTCCACGTCGGCGACACGATCACCCTGGTCGCCCAGCCGGCCGAGAAGGCCCTCGCGGGCTACCGCGCGCCGCAGCAGATGGTTTTCTCGGACTTCTACCCGGGCCCTTCGACCGAGTTCCACGAGATGCGCGGGGCGTTCGAACGGCTCCAATTGAACGACGCCGCCTTGACGTTCCACCCCATCAACTCCGAGGCCCTCGGTTTCGGTTTCCGCTGCGGGTTCCTGGGCCTGCTGCACATGGACATTGTGCAGGAGCGGCTGGAGCGCGAGTACGATGTCGAGGTTGTCCAGACCGCCCCCACTGTGCCGTACCAAGTGCTCCTCGCGAGCGGCAAGTTGCAGGAGGTGGACTCAGTCGGCGACCTGCCCGCCCCGAGCGTTATCGCCGAAATCCGCGAGCCGGTCGCACGGGTCGACCTCATCGTGCCGGCCGACGCCATCGGCTCGATCATGGCCTTGGCGGAGGACCGCCGCGGGACGTACCGCCGGACGGAGTACCTCTCGGCCGACCGGGCGATCCTGACCTACGACTTGCCGCTCGCCGAGATCCTGTACGATTTCTACGACAAACTCAAGAGCGCGACGCGCGGCTACGGGACGATGGACTACGAGGTCTCGGGCTTCGTGGCGAACGACCTCGTGAAACTCGACATCTTGCTCAACGGCCAGGTGGTGGAAGCCCTGTCGCGGATCGTCCACCGGTCGAAGGCGGAAACCCGCGGGCGGGCGATCCTGAAACGCCTCCGGAAGGAGATCGCGCGGCACCAGTTCGAGATTGCCCTGCAGGCGGCCATCGGGTCGCGTATCATCGCCCGCGAGACGATCAAGGCCTTCCGCAAGGACGTGACGGCCAAGTTGTACGGCGGCGATGTCACCCGCAAACAGAAACTCCTGAAAAAGCAGAAGGCCGGCAAGAAACGGATGAAGATGATCGGGACCGTCGCGGTTTCTCAGAAGGCTTTCATGGCGGTTCTCGAAGCCGAGTGATTGACCCGCCCCGGTCAAGCCATGCCCACCCCGCCGGGCCTGAATCGGGGCGCCCGGAGCCCTCCATCCGCGTTTCAGTGGACGCAGAAGGCCCTATTGGCCGATAATAAACCGGTTTCCCCTACCAGTTCGGTCGCTGTGCACCCCAGGCGAGCCGTCTTATAACTATAACCACGTTGAATCTCTGGCCGTGCGCGACGGGATGGGGGTTGCCGTGAGCACAGATTCCAAGCGGGCCGCGGTGGGTGAAGTCGCCGTGGCGACCGGCAGCACGGCCGTTCTGCTGGTGGATGACGAGCCGGACATTCGCTACGTCGTGGCAGCGAAGTTGCGGGCGGCGGGATACACGGTCGAAACGGCGAGCGACGGTCCGGAAGCCTGTCGCAAGATGGCGGAGTCGCCGCCCCATGTGGTGCTCTTGGACGTCATGATGCCCGGGATGAGCGGGCTCGAAGTCTGCCGGTGGGTCCGGAGCCAGCCGGCGGTGCAGCACGCCTACGTGATTTTTCTGACGGCCAAGAGCCAGGTCAGCGACCGGGTGAACGGTCTCGACGCCGGCGCGGACGACTACGTCGTCAAACCGTTTGACTTGAACGAACTGCTCGCCCGGGTGCGGGCCGGCGAACGGCGCTACACGAACGTGCGCGCCCTTAAGGAGCAGGCTGTCCGCGACGCGCTGACGGGGCTCTACGGCAAGCAGGTGTTCTGGGCGTTCCTGGAGAAGGAGTTTCACCGCGCGCGGCGGTATGCGTATGCGCTGGCGATCGTCGTCATCGACATGGATAACCTGAAGGGGATCAACGACGACCGCGGACACCTGGCCGGGGATGCGGCCATCCGGGCGGTGGGGCGCGTCCTGGAAGGCTCTCGTCGCGGCAGCGACGTTGCCGTCCGCTTCGGCGGCGACGAGTTCGTACTTTTGCTTCCGCAGACGGATTCGGCCGGGGCACAGATTGTTGCGGAGCGCGTCCGGCAGGCGGTGGAACATGCGCCCGTCGAGCACCCGGAAGGCGCGTTCCCGCTGACCGTGAGTCTCGGGCTGGCGTCCACCGACATCTGCCCGGTGCGGACGCCGGAGGAACTGTTCGAGTTGGCCGACGCGGCCTGCCGGGACGCCAAGCGTGGCGGCCGCAACAGGGTCCGTTTCTGCCGTGATGCGGCAGAGGTGGCCGGGAGGGCGACATGAAACTGCGTTCGAAACTCACGCTGGGGTTCGGCAGCGTGCTAATCGTCTGCCTGGCGGCCAGTTACCTGTTGACGGAGACGCTCTCTCGCTCGTCGGCCGAGTTCGTGCGCGTAGTCAGGGAGCGAATGCCCGCCTATGCCAATCTGCTGCGCCTGAAGGACTGTCACGAGCGCCTCGGGGTGCTGGTGCGGCAAGGGCTCTCGGGAGCAGACCCCTTGTGGAGCACGCGGCGCGTGGACACGCTGAAGGCGGAAATGGACCTCCTGCATGAGGGGACGGGGAAACTGCTGGATGCGATGACCAGTTACGACCCGCTTGATGTGAGCGAGATGCAGAAAATGATGCAAGAGTTGCAAACGGCCAGCCACGAGGCCCTCGCCCAGGGACAGCGCGCCATCGACGCGGTTCGCACCGACGCCGACGACGCCAACCGGATTTACAGCGACGGGTTCCGGCCGGCCCAGGAACGGTCGGCTCGGATCATCGAAGGCCTGGAGGCCCAGGTGGCCAGGCGCTTGACGTTTCAGGCGGAAAGGCTGCGCAGCATGGCCCAGTCGCGGGCGCGGCTTGTGGGAACGGTCGTGCTTCTGATGCTCCTTCTGCTCATGGTCGAGGCCTTGTCGCTCGGGCGGTACGTCACGCGCCGGATCGAACGTTTGCGGGAGGGGGCCAACCGCTTGGCGGACGGGTACCTCGCGGTCCGGATCAGAATGGAGGGTA
>JBAUDW010000177.1:0-1640 GCA_049678285.1 Phycisphaerae bacterium | reverse complement strand
GCCTGAGACAATCCAGCCTGGGGCGCCGCCCCAGGTGGCGGAGATCGCGAAAGGGGCCTGAGCCCTGTAGCCCCGAAGGGGTCCCTTCGGGAGGGCGAAACAACCTAGCGCTCTTGTTCCGCCCTTTCAGGGCTTGGTGATGAAAAAAGATTATGCTTTGCTTGCTCCCGCCTACCCAGGTCGCCACGGCGACTCGACGAGGCGAGCCGTTGGCCCATTCGGCTTCGCTCAGGGCGGGCCTGGGCTGCGATGTTTGAGCCCTTCGGGCTCAACGGCAACACGTTGCGGGTCGGCGGGAGGGCGAACGGGCTTGTCCCAGGCTCAGGATGCGGTAGAATCCCTGAGAACGCCGCCGCCGGTCGTCCGCAAGAATTCCTCCGAGGACTGTCGGCGTAGGATTCAGGCCGCACGCAACAGGCGGGATGGAGGTGCCCCATGCCGGATGCATCGCTGCGGGAGAGGTTCCTGTCGCTCTGGAACAAGCACTTTGACGGCGCCGAGTTACCCCTCTGCCTTCTCTACTGCGACGACCCTGGGGCAACGCGACCCCTGGTCAAGCCCGCCGGCCACGTGTGCATGATCGGGCAACTTTCTCGTGCCCGCCGGGGCGAGGTGCTGTGCTTCGAGGCGGAGAGTTTCGGCTGTTTCGGCGGCAAACGGTATATGGGCTTCACCGACGAGGTCATGCCCGGCTTCGAGCACTTTCTTTCGTGCGGCATCCCCGGCAAGATGGAAGGCGAGCGGTACAAGAAGACGCCCCAGATCGTGCGGGAGTCTTTCGCCCAGGTGCCGGCATTCCGTGCGCCGGCGCGCTACGCCATTTTCAAACGGTGGGACATCCTCGCGCCGGGCGATGCGCCCGGCGTCGTCATTTTCTTCGCCTCCCCCGATGTTCTTTCGGGTCTCTTCACGCTGGCCGGCTTCGACGAGACGCGGATCGAGGCGGTCATCGCCCCCTTTGGCGCCGGCTGCGCGACCATCGGGCAGTACCCCTACCTTGAGGGCGAGATGGAGGCCCCCCGGGCGGTGCTCGGCCTGTTCGACGTGTCCGCCCGACCCTTCGTCGAAGAGGATGTCCTGACCTTCGCCGTTCCGATAGCCAAGTTCGAGCGGATGGTCGGGAACATGGACGAGAGTTTCCTCACCACGGAGTCCTGGGCCAAGGTCCGGCGGCGTATCGCCGGGCGAACATAAGTGGGAGGACGGCGAGGGACGAAGGGACCCCTCGACTGCGATCGGGGCAGGCTCCGGGACGGAGTAATAGAGCCGTGAGCCCCGGAGGGGCGGCGTGTACTCTAGCCACGGCCGCAAGGCCGTGGAACGGAAACGTCCCAACGCCCCTTCCTCTTTTTTCGTCCGAGCCCCGGCGGGGCGTTTGAGCGCCGCAGGCGGTGCCACGCGTACCGCAACCGGTAGTTTTTTCAATCGCCCCTTCGGGGCTCTGGAAAAAAGACGAAAGGAAGGAGGATAGGGGCCTTTGGGCTCCACGGGTTTGCACCCGTGGCTAGAGAACGGTACAAACCGGGTACATAGTTGACAGAATAATCCGGGCACATGGTTGACAGGTTGCCGATGGATGGGCGAAAGGAGCGACGCCCATGCCATGGAAGGAGACCTGTCCCATGAAGGAACGTTCGCGG
>JBAUDW010000176.1:0-33358 GCA_049678285.1 Phycisphaerae bacterium | reverse complement strand
GTGGTCATCACGGCCTGCATGCGTAAACTGCTCGTCACCCTTAACACCATGGTCAGGAACAATACCCTATGGCATCCGCAACTCGTCAAAAACGCTTGACTCCGAACACAGCCGCTCTGCGGTGAAGCCGTCCTCTGCGGTGAAGCCGCACGGTGGAATCAGGCCTCGAACAAGGCTCGCGACGGGTCGAGGCCGAGCGATTTCAACCGCTCCGTCAAGAGGTGGATGTAGTCGGCGCTGAGGAGTTCGGCGTCGGCCAGGCCGAGGGCCTCGAGCCCTGCCCGCACGGCCCGCTCGGTCGGCCCTTCGATTTCGACGAACCATCCGAGGTACGGGAGTTCGTCGAGGGCGATCTCGCACTCGCCGACGCGCCAGACGGAGCGCCGCTTCTGGTATCGGAAGGTTTCCCGCAGGCCCATCGCCTCGAAAATGTCGGCCAGTCCCGGCGCGCCGGGAGCGGCCTGGACTTCGATCTCGATTTCCTCGCGGCGCTTCAGTTCGCTCTCCGCGCGCGGGCCTTTGTAGGTGAGCGTCGCGCGGAGCGGTTCGCCGCCGCCAGCCGGGCGCTCCTCGCGAACGCGCAGGGCGGCGCCGCGCCGGCGGAGCGTTCCCGCCGCGTCGTCGAAAAGGCGATTGTCCTCAAAGACCGTTTCGCCCTCGGAGGCACCCCGCTCCGCCATCAGGCGGCGAAAAGCCTCCGGGTCGGCGATACGGACCTTTGCTTCGATTTCCTGGCTCACGGGCCTTCCCCCGCGCCGGCGGCTAGACGATGCGGACGGCCTCGCCGTGCGTCATCAGGATGTGCTTTCGCCACTCGACATCGTTGCGGTCAGGATAGTCCGACCGATAGTGCACGCCGCGCGTCTCGGTCCGCAAGAAAGCCGCGTGGGCCATCAGGCGTCCGAGCGTCAGCATGTTCTGAAGTTCCCATCCGCTCGGGGCCTCGAAGACCTTGTCGAGGACGTAACTTTGCCAGAACTCGATCAGGCCCTCGGCCTCGGCGAGGTCGTCCTGGTGACGTGCGATGCCGACGTTCCGCCACATGACGGCCCGCAGGCTGTTCCGCACGTCGCCGAGGTTCAGTTCCCCGCGGGTGGAGCGTGCGACGTCGCTCGCGATGCGTTCCGGGCCGCTGGAGCCGGCCGTTCCTCGGGCGAGTTCCTCGCAAATTCGCCCGCCGGCCAGCCGGCCGAAGACCAAGCCCTCCAGGAGGCTGTTAGAGCCGAGCCGGTTCGCGCCGTGCAGGCCGGTGGCGGTCACTTCGCCGCACGCATACAGGTTCTCCAGATCCGTGCGCCCGTCGCCGTCCACCCGCACACCGCCGACCATATAGTGGGCGCTGGGGCGGACGGGGATGCGGTCGCGCGCGATGTCGATGTCGAACTGGTCGCACGCCTCGGCAATGCCGGGGAACCGCTGGCGGACGCCGGGCCCCAGCGACGCCAGGTCCAGGAAGACATGCGTGGCGCCGGTCTTTCGCATGTGGTCGAGGATGGCGCGGCTGACGACGTCGCGGGGCGCCAGGTCGCCCTGGGGATAGCAATCGGCCATGAAGGCCCGGCCGGCCTTGTCGACGAGGCGTCCGCCTTCGCCGCGGACCGTTTCGGAGATGAGATGGCGGCTGGCGCCGGCGATGTAGAGGGTCGTGGGATGGAACTGAACGAATTCGAGGTCCGCGAGGGTCGCGCCCGCGCGGTAGGCCATGGCGAGGCCGTCGCCGGTCGCCCCGTCGGGGTTGGTGGTCTCGCGGTACATGCGTCCGATGCCGCCGGTGGCCAGGATGGTTCGCTTCGCCCGGACGACGAAGAGGCCCTGTTTCGGATGCCGGGCCAGCACGCCGACGACGGTCCGACCGACCGACAGGAGATCGACTACGAAGGTGTCTTCGCGCAGTTCCAGGCGCTCGAACTTTCGGGCGCGGCGAAGAAGGGTGGTGGTGATTTCTTTGCCGGTCGCGTCGCCGCGCGCGTGGATGATGCGTGCGGCGGAGTGGCCACCCTCGCGCCCGGCGCTCAGGGCGCCGCCCGCGGAATCGAAGGCCGCTCCCCACTTCATGAGTTCGCGAATGCAGTCGGGAGCAGCGGCGACGACGCGGAGGACGACCTGGGGGTCCGACAGGCCGCAGCCGGCCGCCAGCGTGTCGGCGACGTGGCTCTCGATCGAATCCTCCGGGGAGACGACCGCCGCGATCCCGCCTTGCGCGTAGTAACTGTTGGAGTCGCTCGTCCGGTCCTTCAGGAGGACCGTTATCTGGAGGGTAGGCGCCATTTCGATGCACGCACGCAGCGCCGCCACCCCCCCGCCCACGACCACGACGTCGGTGAAGACCTGAGGCAAGCGGGTCGTGTCAAACGCCGTCAGGTATCGTCGCACTTGTGCGGCACGTCGCATGGGATCCTCTTCTCGGTCACGGGGAGTGCTTCGCTCTCAGACCACCCGTGTCGGCTTGGCTCCGTTCTGGCGTTCGGCGACCACGGGATTGCGAAGGACGCCGACGTTTTCGACCTCGACCTCCACGGTGTCGCCCGGCTCGAGGGGGCCGATGCCCGAGGGGGTCCCCGTGGCGATGATGTCACCCGGCTCCAGGGTCATGATGCGGCTGCACCACGAGACGAGGAACTGGCAGTTGAATGCCAACCGGTCGGTGCTCGACCGCTGGCGGACCTCGCCGCCGACGCGACACGTGACGGCCAGGCGGTTCGGGTCTCCGACCTCGGTCTCGATCCACGGGCCCGCGACGCCAAACGTGTCGAAAGATTTGGCGCGCGTCCATTGGCCGTCCTTCGATTGCAGGTCCCGCGCCGTCACGTCGTTGAAACATGTGTAGCCGAGGATGCACGCGTCGGCATCCTCGATCGGGACGCTTCGGCAGCGCCGGCGGATGACGATCGCCAATTCGGCTTCATGATCCACGCGGCCGGCCATCCGGGGATAAACGATCGGCTGGCCGGGGCCCAGGAGGGCCGTTGTCGGTTTCATGAAGAGCACCGGTTCGTCGGGGAGCGGTTTTCCCATTTCCTCGGCGTGGTCGCGATAGTTAAGGCCCATGCAAAGCATCTTCGCCGGCCGCGAGGGCGCGAGAAGTTGCACCTCTGCAAGCGCGTGCGTCGTCTGCATCGGCACGAGGCCTTCCCAGTAGGGCCTGAGCAGTTCGCGCACCCGGTCTTGCTCGACGATGCCGTAGCGCACCTCACTGCCGACGAGGAATCGCACCAATCTCATCGAATCTCCTTCTTCGCACCCGCCCCGGCCCGCTCACTTGGCCGACGGATTCGGCCTTGGGCCCACCATCATCCAGTACGTCTGGCACGGGAGGCTCGCTTCGGAAACCGGCAGGAAACTCGCCGGGTTCGCGAGGTAATCGGGCACCCCCGCCTCGCGCGCCCAATCGAGGGGCGGATTCGACCCGTCGCCGATCCGAAACGCGAACCGGTAGAGGCGGTCCCGCCCGCCCCGCAGGGGTGCGAGTTCCTTCATCGGGATCGCCGCCTCGTAGATTGTGACGCCCGCTTCCTCATCGCGGCCGATGACCACCCGCGCGCCCTCGACCGGCCCATACCACGGATCCATGTTCTCCGCAAGATGGGCCCGCAAGGCGACGCCCGGGCGACGCAGACGGACGACCCGGGCGCCTTCCCGGCCGAACGCGAGGGCCACGAGGTGGTCCGTATCACGAAAAGCCCCGGCCGGAAGGGCTTTGCCGACACCGCGGTGGCCGAAGTCGTCGTCCGCTCGAGTTCCCGTACCCCAGCCGAGTTGAATCGCGTCGCGGTCGAAGGCGTTCGCGCCGCCGCGGTAGCCTGCGCGCCGGCGGTGGACGGCGGCGGCGAAGTAGAAGTTCTGCCGGTCCCAGGCGGTCCAGACGTCGGCAAACGTGCCGCTCGACTCGCTCTCGACGCGTACCGGCCGGATGCCGTCCCAGTTCAGCAGGCCGTCGCCGACGGTGACCGTGCGCTCCGGCGTCTGGGCCCACTGGACGTACTGCGTCCTTCGGACCCAGGTGTCGTCCATGGTGGCGGCAACTTCGAGCGTGTACGGTCCGGCGCCCGCTTCTTCGGAGACATCGCACTCGAACGTAAACTCCTTCGCCTCGCCCGGGTCGAGGGCGAAACCGTATTTCGCCTTCCGGGAACGCCAGCCCGCAGGGACCAGGAGGCCCACCATGCCGTCCGCGCGGTACGGTCGCTGGCTCTGCACCCAGACCCAGACGCGGACCCGGCCGGGAAGAGAGCCGCGCGCCACGCTCTCGATCCAGACGGTCGCCGGTTCCAGGCCGACGACGTCCGCCCGCCGCAATCGGTCACGCAGAAAACCCGTCTGCGGATACTTGCTCGTGATGTACACGGGCGCCTCGCCGAGCGGGACGACGAAGCGAGGCCCTTTCCAGATGCCGACCGGCCGGCCGACGACGTCCCACGCCTCCAGGCGTGTGCCCTCCTCGAAGACGAGGGTCCCCTGCTCCGGCTCGGCCGGGTTCGGGCCGATCCACGACCAGACGACAGCCACTTCGCGCTCGGGGGTCGAGAAGAGGTGCGCCTCCAGAAGCGGGACGTCGCGCCAGAGGTTGCCCTCGTACTTGCCGCCCGCCAGCAGGTGCGTCATCCAGGCGTACGCTGCCGCGCTGGCCGTCGGCGTCGGAACGCCCTCGCCCGACGACACGAAGACGCGTTCGGCCCCTTCCGCAACCGCAATCATGTGGCGCGTCACGAGTTTCCAGGCCTGCTGCTGGGGCGTGGCGGCGGCAGGGTCGTCGCCCGTCGCGCCGACCGCGACGCGCCCGACGCCCATCCGCTTCGCCACTTGCCGCGCGTAGTCCAGGCTCCGCCGGTAAGCCCCGCTTCGCAGGTTTGGCGCCCGGGCCCCGGCATCAAGCACCAGACTCACGCCGTCGGCGCCCGCCAGGACCGGCCCTTCTGTCAGAACGTCGGCCAGGACGTGGGGCGAGGCGCCCACCCAGAGCCGGACCGGGACCTCGCGGCGCCGGACGATCTCAAGGGTAGACGAGATCAGCCGGCGGTACACCTCTGGCGATTCGGCCGGTAACGCCGGTCCAAAATCAACCTCGCGGCCAATCTGCCAGTCGGGTGCCGTCTCGACATGCTGTGCCATCATGTCAACCGGTATCATCGCCCACTTGTGCGGGACCGGGGCGATGACCACGGGCAGAAGGCTGGCCTCACGAACCGCATCGAGGGCAAGTGGGTCGCCGGTCCAGTCGAACGCCAGGAACCTCGCGCCCAGCCGGCGGCAGACTTCCGCCAGGTCGCCGGAAGCCACCCCCTCCGGCGCCACGAGACCGAAGGGGCTCTTGGGCTGAGGCGTCTCGTCGGCCGGCTGCACCAGGACGATGCCGCTCGCCGCCCCGGCCTTCCGATCGCCCGCCGTCGCCGTCACCACCACGTGGTAATAGCCGAACCGTTTCAGTTCGTTCAGCACAAGATTCGCGGTCGCCGTGCCGGCGGCATCCGGCACCGCCGAGACGAGGGTCCCCTCGGCCACTTTCCGGCCGTAGAAATCCTCCGCCCGGTACTCGAGCCGCACCGGTTCCAGCGACCCGGGCGACCGGACGGTCACGCGAAGCCTCGGCGGCAGGTCGGTGTCCAGACGGTAGAACCCGCCGGGGACGGTCGGCTCGAGACGGACGCCGAGCCCCGGCGCGCCGGGGTCGGGCGCCGCCGCCGGCTCGGCGAAGACGTGACGGCGAAACACCTGAAGAAGCATCTCCCGCTGGGCCTGCGTCAGGCCGAGCGGATTGTGGATCTCTTCCTCGGGGGCCAGTTCCCCCCACGCCCACGCCGCCGAGAGGCCGATTACCAGGGCTATCAGACCGCCAAGACGCATCCGAGCATCTCCTCAAACCAAGAGGCAGGCCAGGATTATAGCGCCGGCGCGGCCCGGCTCAAACCAAAAAGAGAGACGGGGCGAAGAAAGACATTTTCTTTTGCACGCCCCGGGGCAGGGGATATCCTGAGGGGGCGCCGCACCGGCCACGCGGACGGGGCACGCGGGCGGCCGCATCCCGCAAGGAGGAAGCCCATGGACCTGCCGACCCGCTGTCCGTCCCTATCCCTGATCGCTGTGATGCTGGTGCTAGTGTCCGTGCGTCCGGCCTTTGCCGAGGGCGGCCCGGCGCCGCTGGCCGCCGACCAGGTCAACCATCGGATCCAGAAGCACCGCACCGCCGAGGTGACCGTAACGGTGCTCGCCCCGGGCGGCCAGCCGCTGGCCAATCAGACGGTCACCGTCCGCCAGACGCGCCACAAGTTCCTCTTCGGCTGCAACGCGTTCCTGATCAACACCCAGGACAAGTCCGCCGACCAGTTGGCCTACCAGAAGCGGTTTGCCGAACTCCTGAACTACGCCACGCTGCCGTTCTACTGGGGCGCCTTCGAGCCCGAAGAGGGCAAGCCCCACACGGCCCGGCTCCGCATGATGGCCGAATGGTGCCAGGCCAACGGCATCCGGCCGAAGGGCCACCCGCTCTGCTGGCACGAGGTCCCCTGCAAGTGGCTCGAAGGGAAACCCCTCGATGAGGTCAAGGCGCTCCAGCTTGGCCGCATCACCCGCGAGGTCAAGGGCTTCGCGGGCCGCATCGACACCTGGGACGTCGTCAACGAGGCGTGCGTCATGTCGGGCTACGGCGGCGGGAAGAACTCGATCGGCAACCTGTGCAAGGAGATGGGCAACGTCGCGCTGATCCAGGCGACCTTCGCGGCCGCCCGCGAGGCCAACCCGAAGGCGATGCTTCTCCTGAACGATTACGACACATCGCCCAAGTACGAGGCCCTGATCAAGGACTGCCTGGCGGCCGGCGTCCCGATCGACGTTATCGGCATCCAGTCGCACATGCACGGCGGGTACTGGGGCGCGGCCCAGGCGTGGCAGGTCTGCGAGCGGTTCGCCAAGTTCGGCAAGCCCTTGCACTTCACCGAGCTCACGATCCTCTCGGCCGACAAGCACCCGAAGATGGATTGGAAGACGACCCAGCCCGACTGGAACACGACCCCCGAGGGCGAGACGCGACAGGCCCAGCAGGTGGAAGAGTTCTACCGGATCCTCTTCTCCCATCCGGCCGTCGAGGGGATCACGTGGTGGGACTTCTCGGACAAGCACTCGTGGCAGGGCGCTCCGTCGGGCCTCGTGCGCAAGGACATGTCGCCGAAGCCCGCCTACGAGGCCTTGATGCGGATGGTCAAGAAGGAATGGTGGACGGGGCCGCTCGAACTCAAGACGGACGCACAGGGCCGGGCGAAGTTCCACGGTTTCCTGGGCGACTACTCGGTCCAGTACGCGGGCGGCAGCGGGCTCATGCAGATTCAGACGCCCGGCGAGACAGCCGTTGAGGTCAAACTCGTCAAGTAGGCCGCGTCGGCGGGCCGCACCGCATCACCAGACCGCCAGTTCACCCACGATTTCCTCGACGAGGTCCTTGATCGTGATGATGCCGACCGCCCGGCCGCGGGGGTTGCGGACGACGGCCATGGCGGCCCGCTCTGCCCGCATCCGGAACATCGCCTGGCCGACCGGCATCTCCGGAGGAACCTCGACCAGTTCGCGCGTCATCACGCGCGCCAGGTCGAACGGCCCGGCTTCGGCGCCGAGGACGTCGTTGATGTGCACGATGCCGACGATGTGGTCCTTCCGCTCCTCCCAGACGGGCAACCGGCTGTAGGAATGGGCGCGCAGTTGCTCGACGAACCGCTCCCGGTCGATCCCGGCCTCCACGGCCGTGACGCGCGCCAGCGGGATCATCACGTCCTGCACCTGCCGCTCGCGCAGCGCGAGCACCCGCTCCACCAGTTCATCCTGGTACCCCGTGATGACGCCTTCGGCGGCGCCCTCGCGCAGGAACGCCCGCAGGCGCTGCCGCGGATGGAACGGGTTGGCCCGCGCGCCCTCGCGCCCGTGAGCGATCCGCAGCACCAGCGTGCTCGCGCCCTTGAGCGCCGGGACAAGCCCGACCGCCCGCAGCACGACGTAACCCCCGCGCAGCAGGCCCGCCAGGCGGTACATCCAGCGGTCGGCCTCGTAGGTGAAAATGCTCTTGGGCGTCACGTCGGTGAAGACGAAAAAGATCGGCGCGAGCAGCATCGTCGCGAGGACCTCGACGCCGACGGGACCCCGGGCCCACCCGGCGCTCTCGACGAGCGTCGTCACAAAGGCCGTCGTCACATACACGCCGACGTTGTAGCCGACGAGGCACACGACGATGAGTCCCCGCACGTCTCCCAGGAGACCAACCAGGGCGCGAGCGCGACGGTCGCCGGCCTCGGCCCGCAGGCGCAGGCGAATCCGGTTCAGACGGTAGATGCCCGTCTCCATGCCGTTGGCCACCGCCGCCACCAGGATGCCGGCGAGCGCCGCCAGGTAGGGCCCGAACCGCACGAGAAACATCCGGAGCGTTTCCATCAGGCGTTTGGCTCCTCAGCCGGCGCGCCGCCGGCCACGTCAAGCAGGCGGAGGCGGACGCGCATCACGCGCCGCCGGCGAACCTCCTCCACCGTGAACTCCAGGTTCCGCCACGTGGCCGCGTCGCCCTGCCGGGGCACGCGACCCAGGAGACTCGTCACGAACCCTGCGACGGTCGAGTACCGGCCGCCGACGTCCGGCCGATCCTGGTCAAACAGGTCCGCCCACGAGCGGATCGAAAGGTTCCCCGCCAGCAGGTACTCCGCGGGGCCGAGCCGGCGGACGGGCTCCAGGCCCGGCCGGTCCATCTCGTCCTCGATCTCGCCGACGATCTCCTCGAGGCAATCCTCGAGCGTCACCAGACCCGCCACCCCGCCGTACTCGTCCACCACGAGGGCAAACTGTATCCGCTTCGCCCGGAATTCCTGGAGGAGGCTCTCGACCGTCTTGGTCTCCGGCACGTAGTGCACAGGGCGAAGGAGCGTCGCGAGCGGACTACCCGGGGCGAGGAACGCCGTCTTCGCGTACACGACGCCGCAGGGCTCGTCAATCCCACCCTCGTACACCACGATCTTCGTGTGGCGCGACCGGCGAAAGAGGTCCAGCACCCGGGCCGTCGGCGTGCGGACGTCGCAGGCGACGATTTCAACGCGCGGCGTCATGACCTCGCGGACCCGCAGTTCCGCGAGTTCCAGGACTTCCGTGAGCATTTCGCTCTCGTCGCGCGAGACGGCCCCCTCGCGCTCCGACACCTCGACGATGGCCTGGAGTTCGTCCGTCGTCACCAGGGCACGCGGGACGGGCCGTCGCCCCGTGATCAGACGCTGCAAGGGGCCCACCACGGCGTAGCCGAGAATCCAGCGGAGCGGCAGCACCACCCAACCGAGAAACGTCAAGGGCAGGCTGACCCACGGCGCGATCCGCGCCGGCCTCGTCGCCGCCAGGCTCTTCGGCGTCACCTCGCCGAACACGATCACCACCAGCGGCGCGACAACGAAGATGCCGACACGCCACGCCCACGCCTGTCCCGGAAATCGATCGCCAATCTGGTGGGCCAGCATCACGCTCATCGCAAAAAAGCCCACGTTGACCGTCATGTTCCCAAACAGCACCGTCACCAGGAGCCGGCGCGGATCGTCCATCAGCCTCGCTGCAAGGTACCGCAGCGGGCTTCCCGAAGTGCGGAACCGACGCAGTTGGTCGCGCGACAGGTAAAATAGCGCGGTCTCCGCCCCGGAGAAGAATGCCGACGCAGTGAGGAGCAGCGCCATCGCCGCCAGATGGAAGGCAAACGACGCCAGAACCTCTAGCATGGCCGACCCCCGCGCCGCTTGCGGACCGTGCGGCCCGTTCGCGGCGTGCCCTCACGAAGGATGGATCCGGCGAATTGTCGAGCGGGTTCGCAGCCCTCCCGCAGCCCCGACCCGCCTTCCTCGCTCTTCATTGCCGTCTCAATTGTAGAACGAACCGCGCGGGATTCAAGCCGTCAGACCAACCCCCCGCCCGTCCGGCACAGAAACAGGTTGTCGTGGCCGGGCACGAGGGCGTCCGCGATCTGGAGGATTTCCTGGAACGATTCCTTCGCTTTCACGAGGTCCCACGGCGGCTCGCCCAGGTCGCCCTGCTCAAAATGGTCGCGCGTCAGAACCGCGTCGCCCGCCACGATCGTGCTCTGGACGGCCGAATAGACCAGCAGCGACGCGTGGCCCGGCGTGTGGCCGAACGTCGGATACAGGTCCACCCCCGGCGCCAGGTGCTCCGGCGCCGCCTCCAGGCGCGCGAGAACCTGCCGGTCCGGCGCGTCGTCCGGCAACTCCGCGTCCGCGTACCGGATCTCCTCCTCGTACATCCACCACGTAGCCTTCGTAAAGAGGGCGATCCCCCGCCGGTGGGCCGGGTCGAAATGCGTCACAAAGACGTGCGTCACCGCCCCCGGCTCGAGGCCCGCGCGATAAAAAATCGCCGACCGAAGGACCTCGGCCGGCCAGCCGGGGTCCACCAGGAGCGCCATCTTGCCCGCGCGGATGAGCGTCGCCGTCGCATACTCCTCGCGGGCCGGCGACTTCTCCTTCCAATACTTGTTCTTCGCCAGGCTTCCGATGGCGATGACGTCCATCCGCACGTCCGGCATGGGGCCTCCTTCCGCCGCCACTGTAGGGCTTGCCTAGGACCCGGGCAGCCGAATTTGCCTGCGCCCTTTGGCGTTAACGCCCGCCGGCGGGCGCAAGAGAATAGGTATATTCATCTCCCCGACCAGGGCCTCGGCGAGCACCGGGGCCGTCGCCAGGACAACGCCAAGTCCTCCGGTCTCTCTCGGGAACTCCCGCCGGGTGCGCCTGCGTCCCGCGTCGCCGTTCGTCGGGTTCTCCTCATGCCGGACAAGCCGTTTCCCATCCCCTTCCAACTATGCGAACCACTCCGTTCTCCAGCAGGTTCCGTTCAGAAAAGCGAGGCCGGCCTCAGGGCCAACCTCGGAAACCTCCGAACCGAAGCGGAAACCGATTCGCCTAAAGGTCGAACGGCGAGACGTAGTCGCCCTTGGCGGCGCAAACCTCCAGGCGCCGGCGCTGCTCGGCCAGCACCTCGAAGAGCACCGGCGGCGCGTCCGCCACCTGCGTCCGGTGGAACTTCTCGACGCGCTGGAGTTTCGCCAGGTTCTCCGGCACGCGGATCGTGAACTGCTTGACATAGTCCTCCCGCGAGTAAGCGGCGCCCAGCACCTCGCGAAAGAGCGACACGAGGTCCTCGTATTTCGGAATCCAGCCCGTCGGCGCGCGGATCGCGTCCACGTCGCCGTGGACCCGCAGTTCCATCCATTTCACCCACACGTGCTTGTCGCGCACGCCGTTCGTGAACTTTCCGGCCTTGTCGCGCAGGAAGTAGTTCACGCCGAACACGAGCGGCGGCTTCCTGGCCTTCCGGCCGAACTCCAGGTTGTTCCGCACGTACTTCCCGAGCGGGATCGCGACGAAGTCCTGGATGCTCATCAGGTTGATCTCCGGGACACCTTCCTGGCCGACGGTGGCGAAGGTCGTCTCGGTCTCCAGCGACGCACCGTACGCGATGATGCCATGGTCCCAGTCGAACCCCTGCTGAACGGGCACAGAGGCGTGCCCGTCGCGCCCGCCGTACATGACGCCGCTGAGCGGCACGCCCCGCACGGACTCCAGTTCCGGGTCGCAGTTCGCCAGCGCCTCCAGCCGCACCGCATAGCGGGCATTCTTGTGCGCCGCCGGGATCGGTTTCCCCCCGTCGTCCTTTTTGCCCTCGCGCCAGGCGCCGGAGAAGTTCTCGCCTTCCTTGGGGAGTTCCTCGCCCATGCCGAGCCAGTACGGCCGGCCGTCCTTGACGAGCATGTTCGAGAAGATCACCTCGCCGGGCTTCGTCAGGACGTCGTGGATCAGGGGGTCGTCCTTCTGGTTGACGTTCTGGATGATCCCGAAGATGCCGGCCTCGGCATTGGCGGCCCGCACCTCGCCTGCGAGGACGCGGAGATACGCGATGTCGTCGCCGAGGATCGTTTCGGCCGGCAGCATGGCGGTCGAGGTCTTCCCGCAGGCGCTCGGAAAGGCGCCGGCGAAATAGGTCTTCCGGCCGCCGGGGCCCCGCACGCCCATCAGGAACATGTGTTCCGCCAACCATCCCTCACGGTCGGCCTTGCGGATCGTCAGCCGAAGCGCCAGTTTCTTCAGCCCGATCGTGTTCCCGCCGTACTGCGTGTTGACGCTGTACACCGTGTCCGTGCTGTAGTCGATGTAGATGCGCTTCTTGTCGGCGTCGGCACTGATCCTCCGCTCGTCCATGCGGCCACAGGAATGAATCGTCTTGAAGAAATCCCCGCCGCTCAGGTGCTTGAACTCCTCGTAACCGAGCCGGTACAGGAGGTTCATGCTGTGCGAGACGTAGAACGAGTCCGTGCATTCGACGCAGGGGATGCTGAAGACCGAACCGAGAGGCCCAAGCGTCAGGAACCGGACGATCATCGTCCGCCCGCGCATCGCCCCCTTCAAGAGGCCGCGGACTTCCGTCAGCCCCGCTTCCCGCTCAACCTGGTTCAACGCCTTCGGAAACGATTCGCCCTCGGGCACAAGATACTTGG
The DNA here is from genome assembly GCA_049678285.1 of Phycisphaerae bacterium. Taxonomy (GTDB): domain Bacteria; phylum Planctomycetota; class Phycisphaerae; order FEN-1346; family FEN-1346; genus JAPLMM01. Next base: position 20,850 of record JBAUDW010000176.1, on the reverse strand, counting down.
TGGCCTCGCGGTCGCGGCCCTGATCCTGAATGCCGTCGAAGTGAACCGTGTGGCCGGAGATGGCCAGAGGAATCTCCTCGCCGGTCTCGACGGCCTTGCGGCGCGTCAGGTCGACCATTTCCTCCGAGTCGTCGCAGACGAGGACCGAGTCCGGCTCGCAGAGCGCGACGGCATCGGCGACGAAGGTCAGAAGGGCTTCGTTCCGCAGCACCTCCAGCCGACCCAGGTTCGCCGCGTCCAGTTTCTCCTTGAGAACCGCCTCGTATGCCTTGCCCATCAACGCTCGCCCCTTGGTCCAAAACCCTTCTGCAGCCTCTTGGGGCCGCCCCGCCAAGGATTTCTGCGGCCCCCGGAAGGACATGCGGCCCGGCAGGCCCGGGCCCTTAATGGGACGAAGTATAAGAGGAGAGGCGACGGGTGTCAATCCCCTCACCGAGGCCGCTTGAAAACTTGCGAGCGACCGGCGCCGCGACAAAAAGCCGGGGAGATCCGGCAGTCACGTCGGATCTCCCCAAGAAGTTTCTCAACGCTGTGACTTCAACGGTGACCGGCTGAAGTCGTACTACTTTTTCTTCTTCGCCTTCTTTGCGGCTTTCCTCTTGGCTTTTTTCTTCTTTGCTTTCTTCTTCTTCGCCATCACCAGTCCTCCTTTCAGAGAGACCCGTTACACTTCAACGACAACGCCTATGACTTGATCCTAGACCGCGCCGGAAACCGTGTCAACAACTTTTTTGGAATTGCTGCGTTTTTTTTTAGCGTCGCGTCCGGCACGACCTCGTCTCCGCTCTCATAGCGCGTTATCGGCCCGCCGCGCGCCCCTTCTTAAGAAAATTCACCTCGACGCGCGCCAGCAGACCGGGCGATGCGCGTCGTCAAGGCTCCCGCGCCGGCGCCGCCAACGACTCCAACGCCGCACGCACGACCGGATCGTCCGCCAGTTTCTCCGGCGGCGGCTCCGCCTCCGCCACCTCCACATCCGGCACGACGCCTCGACCGTCGAGGCACTCGCCCTCGGCGTCGTGCACCCGCGCGATTGTGACCGACACGGCGCTCGCGCCCCACCCGATCGGCAGATAGATCTGCACGGCCCCTTTGCCGAACGTCGTCGTCCCCACGACCGTCGCACGCTCGTGCCTCGCCAGCGCCGACGCGACGATCTCTGCCGCGCTCGCCGTCCGCCCGTTCACCAGAACCGCCAGCGGACCCCGCCACGCCGGACGCGCCAGCCACGGCACGTCGTACGTCCACGTGGCCCCCAGAGCCCGCCCCCGCGTCCGGGCCACCCGGCCCCCCTCCAAAAGGGCTCCAGCCACGTCTATGGCCGAAAACAGCGACCCCCCGGGATTGTCCCGCAAGTCCAGAATAAGGGCCTGGGCCCCCTGGTCCGCCAATTGCCTGACGGCCCGGCGAAACGGCCTCGCCACCCCATCACGAAAGTCCGCCAGCCGCAGGTACCCCACTCGCCGCTCCGCGTCCACCATCTGGACATCCCGCACGGCCGGCACCGAGAGGACGCGCCGGACGACCGCGACCTCGCGCGGTTCCGCCTCGCCGGCCGACAGAACCTTCAGGGTGACGCTCGTCCCCGCTTTGCCGCGGAGCCTTCGCGTAACCTGTCCCACGCTGAGCGGCGCGACGGGATCGCCGTCCACGCTCAGGAGTTCGTCGCCCGGTTTCAGACCGGCGGCCTCCGCCGGGCCGTCTTCAAAAACCTTCATAAAAAAAATGCGTCCGTCGCGCTTCTCGACGCCCAAGCCTATCCCCGTGTACCGCCCCTCGATCTGTTCCTCGTACACCTCCAACATCTCGGGCGTCAGAAACCGCGTGTACGGGTCCAGGCTGTCCATCGCGCCGAAGAGAAACTCGGCGACGACGGCACCGTCCGGCACGCCGAGCAGCGCGCGATTCTTCTCCATCGCCACCGCAAGCCAATCCGCCGCCTGGCACGCAAACCACGGATTATTCGCGCGCGACTTCAGGATCAGGATGTCGAGCGCCTCGGCGAATCGCTGTCGGCGCTCCTCGTCGCGCGCCCCGCGAAAACGCTCGCGAAACTCCGCGCTCTCCAGCGCCGCGCGCAGGCTCTCCATCCCCGCAACCACCAGGTCACGGTACGTCACCCGCTCGACGTACAGCCAGACGACCGCCTGCACGACATCCGCATAGACGGCGCGGCCGACCCATCCGTTCATCCGGCGCGCCGAGCCCGCCAGCGCTTCGTCCGACCATCGCCGCCCCACCGTCGCCACCAGATCCGCGCGCGGACGGCCCCCGCTGATTGCTCCCGTCGGCGCCTCCGGAGACACGCGAACCACGTGGTCCCGCGAGGAGGGCCAATAGGCGCCCTGAGGAAAAATCGTGCAGCCCGCCACCGCGAGCGAAACGGAAAAGATCAGCAAGAGGAAGGCCGCCCGGCGCCAAAAAGGCCCACAGCCGAGGCGGCCAGAGGACTCGTGCATCACGTGCCACCATCCCCAAACAGATCGTCGAACCGCTTGCGGGCCTCCTCGGCCGAGAGGCGTTTCTCCGCGGGCTTCTCCGCGGGCTTGCCGGAGGGCTTCTCGGCGGAGGGCGGACCGAAGGTGAACTCCCCGCAGAAATTCTGGCCCTGGCGGTCGTGAACCGGATCCGTGGTCGGAATCCGGCAATCGTTCAGCGCCGCGTCGTAGTTCACGCAGTTGGTGCACGTGTGCAGGTAGGCCGCGCACTCCGGGCACTCGTCCCGCACGCCGATGCGGTCCTTCCCTTCCCACTCGGCGCCGCATTTCGGGCAACGGATTCTCATGCCCCGACCTCGCGCCGCCGGACGTGCGCTCTGCCGGCGGAAATCTTCTCGCCACGCATTCTAAATCGCGGCGAGTTTTCAGGCAAGGCGCAAAGTGGACCGCTCGAAATGGAAAGACGACCGACGGTTCAAGCGGGACGCCCCGTGCGGTCGAACGCTTCAGCCGCGAGCGCCGCTCCCAGGATCCCGGCGTCGCCGCCCAGCGTGCTCCAGCAGATTTCGCACGCGCTCGACGCCCGCTCGAAAGCCGTCTCGCGCACCCGGCGGCGAACCTCGTTCAAAAACTCGTCTCCCGCCCCCATCATGCCGCCCGTCAACACCACCATCTCCGGATTGAGGATGTGCAGGATGCTCGTGATCCCCGAAGCGAGGTAGTCGGCCGTCTCCTCCACGATGCGCTTCGCGAGGGCGTCGCCCTTCTGGGCCGCCTCGAAGACATCGCGGCAGGTGAAGTCGGGCCGCTCGGCCAGGGCGGACGGGTCACCGGCCTCGATGCGTTCGCCCATGCGGGCGACGACGGCCATCGCCGACGCGCACGCCTCGAGGCATCCCCGGTTCCCGCAGCCGCACTGCCGACCCCCGTGCCGGATGACCATGTGCCCCAGTTCGGCCCCCGTGTCGGTCGGACCGCGAAACAGGCGCCCGTCCAGAACGATGCCGCCGCCTATCCCCGTGCCGAGCGTCAGGAGAACCAGATTCCGGACGTCGCGTCCGGCCCCGCATCGAAACTCGCCGTAGGCGGCGGCGTTCGCGTCGTTCTCCAGGACCACCGGCCGGTCAAGGGCCTCCCGAAGCCGATCGCGCGCGGGAACGTCTCGCCAACCGGACAGATTCGGCGCGAAGACCACTACGCCGGCCTTCCAATCCACAGGCCCCGGCACCCCGAGCCCGACGGCCGAAACGTCCGCGAGGCCAATCGGCGCCGCGTCGCACAGCGCGCGGACCGCGTCGGCGATGCGCGCCAGGACGTGGTCGGGCCCGCGGTCGGCTTCGGTGGCAGCGGAATGGCGAAGCAGCAGTTCGCCCTCGGCGGAGACCAGACCCAACTTCAGATTCGTCCCGCCGAGGTCGACGCCGACGTATCGTTTGCTCATGGCGATTCGGGGGGCGCGGGTTCCGTTTCGGGCGGGCGGGCGCCCGCCTCAGGAAAATCTCTCTTGGCCAAAGACGCCGCAAGAGTCTTGCGCCACTTGGCGATCGCCTTCAAGCGGTTCTCCAGGGGTGCGGCGGGATCGTATCCGTGGTCCGTCCGTCCCGTGACTGCTTCCAGGGCCGCCAGAATTCCCCCCTCGGCGGCGGCACGGCCTTCGCGAGCGGCGCTTTCGAGCGCCTCCAGGAGCCCGCCCGCCGCCGGCCGGCCGATCTTCTTCAGCGCTGCCATGGCCGTCTGCACCGGCTCATCGGATCCACTGAGGTTGGCGATGGCCCGCGCGACGGCTGCCTTGACGGCCTCGCCCTGCAATTGGTCGAATGCCTGCGCCTGTTCGGCCGCCGGCCAGTCAGCGCGTGCGGTCTTGAAGGCGTCGATGAGTTCAAGCGCCTGCTCCGGCTTGTCGGTGCGCACGAGGACCTCGGCGCGCGCGAGGACGGCCTTGACGAGCGGCCCGCGGTCCGCCGGCTCGAGCGCCTCGATCGCCTGCGCCAGGATCTGGCCCGCCTCGCCGTAGGGCCCCTTCTCCAGGAGGATCCGTCCTAACTGCTGTTGGAGTTCCTGCCGCCTTTCGCGGTTTTCCGAAGGCGTATCGGCCAGCAGTTGCCGAAGCACCGGCGCCGCCTTTTCCAACATTCCGGCGGCGACGTAGGCGTCAACCAGTCTCTCCAGCAGTGCCCGCAACTTCTGGCTGCCCGCCTCGGAGGGCGGATACTTGCTCTGGGCGATCTCATAGAGCGCCGCCGCTCGCTGCATCGCCTCCGCGCCCTCGAGCGAGAAAAAGCGGTCGCCCAACTCCTGGGCGAGGTCCGGAGGGTCGCCCTGTTGCGCCAGCCCCTGAATCGCCGTCCACAGCGCGCTGCGGATGGCCGGCTCGGCCTCCGCGCCCGGTTTCAGGCGGTCCGCCATTTTGCGGGCGGCATCGGGGCCGCCCAGTTTCGCCAGCGCTGCCGCCACCGCTTGCCGCACACCTTTGCTGTCGTCCTGAAGATGCGCGCCGAGCGCCTCGACCGTCCCGGGGCCCACCTTGCCCAGGTTCCCGAGCCCCTGGGCCGCGCTGAACCGGACCCCGGCCGCCTGGTCTCCCAGCGCCTCGACGAGGACCTGCTCGGCCGAGGGATGGGCGATCTTCGCCAGCGCCCGGCAGGCCGCTTCGCGCACCCCCGCGTCCGGCGACGATCGCGCCAGCCGGCCAAGCGGTTCCAGCGCCGCATCCACCGCCGCCGCTCCCAACGTGCTGCGGTCGCCCAGCGCCCCGAGCGCGCTGGCCGCCTTCACCACCTCCGCCGGCGACGACGACTCCAGCATCATGGTTAACTTCGGGATGGCTTCACCCGTCTTCAAGGCGCCCAAGGCGGCCGCCAGGGCGGCCCGGACCTCCGGCGACTTCTCCGTCTCCAGGCGCGCCAGCAGCACCGGGCCCGCCGCCGTTTCCTGCCACGCCGCCAGCGCGTCCGCACAGGCGGCTCGGACGGCCGGCACCTCGTCCGCCGCATGCTTCAGCAGCAATTGGATGAGCGGCTGGTACGCCTGCCGGCCGCCGTTGTTCGCGCCCACCACCTCGCGCGCCAGGGCCGTCGCCTGCCGTCCCGCCACCAGGCGGACCTGCGGCAGGCCGTCCTCCAGGTGCGATTGGATCAGGCTGCCTTTTTGCTTCGCGTCGGCGACTTCATAGATCTCGTTCAGGAGCCGCGAGAGCCGATCTTCCGTGCCCGCAAGCGCCGCGTCGCGCCGCCTCAGTTCCGCCCGGAACCGACGCAAGAGACCCCGAAAGAAACTTGTTTCCGGTTCGTCCTTATGGCGTTTCCACCAGGCGGCCCATTGCTCGGACGACGTGCCGAATTCCGCCAGGCCCGTCATGTCCACCAGCGCCCGCGCCGCCGCCGTCGCCACGTCTCCCGGCGCTGCCGACGTCACCTCCACCAGTGCCGCCACGGCCCGCGGGTCCACGATCTGCGAGAGCGCCTCGACGGCCGACAGCCGGACGGGCACAGGCGCCTTGGCGTCCGTCGCCAAGTCCTTCAGGCCCGCCAGCACTTTCTCGTTGCCCTGGTAGGCGCCGAAGGCCAGCGCGGCGGCGCGGCGAACGGCCTCATCCTCGCTCCAAAGGAGTTGAAACACCGGATCGATGAACGCCTCGGACGCCGAATCGCGCGCCGCGATTCCTTCCAGCACCGCGCGGGCCGCCTCCGACGGCGCCGCCAGCACCTCCACCAGGATTGTGCGCGCGTCGTCGGAATCTTTTTCGAGAAGGCCGGCGGCGGCGTCGCGGCGGGTGGCGAACGTCCGGTTCGGACCGGCCAGAAAATCCCGCAGACGCTCCAGTTCCTTCTGATGAAGGTCGTCCGCATCGGCCGGCGCCTCGCCGGCGCGAACCATCGAACACGCACCCACGGTTACCAAGAGGAAACCGATCGCCGCAAGAAAGGCCGGTGGGGCGCCCCACCGAATCTTCATCTGCCACACACCCCGCGCCATCGCACCGTCCTTAACATGCCCTGCCGCCGTCGAAACTGTAACTTACCTTTGAAAAAAACGACTGTCAACCGCAAATGCGTCTCCGGACCTTTCTCCCGGGGCAGGACGCCCGCCCCGGCGCCTCCTAAAACCCCCGCGGCGCCGGAAGTTTCGCCCCATGTCCTTCGACGACCGGCCGGTGCACGCCATTCACCCGGAAACCCGCCGGGCGGCCCGAAACCACGCCCCGCCGCAAGTTATCGGACTTTTCCTCAAGCCCCCCGCCGGGCCGCGACGATGGTATCGGTGCCCGGCTCACCCTGTCGAGTCGCCCGTGGCGACCCGACGTGCCTCGCGCGACACCCCGAGCCAGCCCGCCATGGGACGATGGTTTCCGTCGGCGGGGCCGCATGACAAGGACAGGCCTTGCTCCAAGCCGCCGCCAAGCCCATCGATGCCTTCCTCGACTACCTGACGGTCGAGTGCGGCTTGAGCGTCAACACCATCCAGGCGTACCAGCGTGACCTCGGCCGATTCGCTTCCTTCGTCGAGGCCGACGAGGACGACCAGTGGCGGAAGGTCCGCCCCGATGAGGTCATCGAGTTCCTCATGGCTGAGAAGTCTCGCGGCTGCGCGGTCGCCACCGTCAGCCGGGCACTCGTCGCCATACGCATGTTCTTTCGCTTCCTCGCCGGCGAGGGACTCACCGAGCGCGACATCACCGAACACCTCGAGAGCCCGCGACTCTGGCAGAACCTGCCCGAAGTCCTCAACCGCAAAGCGGTGGACCGTCTCCTGGCGGCGCCGGAAGAGAAGCACGACCGCTGGCCGCTCCGCGACAAGGCCGTCCTGGAAATGCTCTACGCCACCGGCGCCCGCGCGAGCGAAGTCGCCGACCTCGGAACCGAGAGCGTCAACACGCAGGTCGGCTTCATCCGCTGCATCGGCAAAGGACGAAAGGAACGGATCGTCCCCGTCGGCCGGCGGGCTCTGGAGGCGCTCGCGGCGTATCTGGAGAACGAACGCCCGGCGCTCGACCGCCGCGGCGAACCCTACCTGTTCCTCACCCACTCCGGCCGGCGCCTCGGACGCGAAAGCATCTGGCGCCTGGTGAAAAAGTACGTCGTCCGCGCCGGCGTCTCGCCGCGCGTCAGCCCCCACACGCTCCGCCACTCCTTCGCGACCCACCTCCTGGAAGGCGGCGCGGACCTCCGCGCGGTCCAGGAGATGCTCGGCCACGTGGACATCAGCACGACGCAGGTCTACACCCACGTCGACCAGAGCCGCCTCAAGGCCATCCACAAAAAATACCATCCAAGGGCGTAGTCCCGGCCTGCAACAGGGTTTGCTTGACCCCACTCCCGGCGAGTCTATAATCCGCCTTCTGACGACTCTTGGCTCGCAAGGAGCATTCGCATGGCGCATCCGAAAATCACCGTGGTCGGGGCGGGGAACGTCGGGGCGACATGCGCCCTCTGGGCCGCGGCGCGGGACTTGGGCGACGTCTGTCTGGTGGACGTCGTCCCCGGGCTCGCGGAAGGTAAGGCCCTGGATCTCGCCCAGGCCGCGCCCATCGCCGACTTCACGCACAAAATTACCGGGACGACCGACTATGCCGCGACGGCTGGCAGCGATCTTGCCATCGTGACCGCCGGCCTCGCGCGCAAGCCCGGCATGAGCCGCGACGACCTCCTCGCCAGGAACGCGGAAATCGTGGCCGGGGCCGTTCGGCAACTCGTCAAGGCAAGCCCGGGGGTCATCCTCATCATCGTCTCGAACCCCGTCGACGCGATGACGGCGCTCGCACACAAGATCTCCGGCCTGCCGCCCGAGCGCATCGTCGGGATGGCCGGGGTGCTGGACTCGGCGCGGATGCGAGCCTTCGTCGCGATGGAGGCGGGCGTCAGCCCGAAAGACGTTCAGGCTTTCGTCCTGGGCGGTCACGGCGACACGATGGTGCCGCTGGTGCGGCACTCGAGCATCGGCGGCGTGCCGCTCCCGGAGCGCCTGCCGAAAGCCACACTCGAGCGAATCGTCGAGCGCACCCGCAACGGGGGGGCCGAGATCGTCGCGCTCCTGAAGACCGGGTCGGCGTTCTACGCCCCGGCGGCCGCGGCTGTCGAAATGGCCCAGGCCATCCTCCGCGACGAGCGGCGCGTCCTGCCCTGTGCGGCCTACTGCGACTCCGAGTACGGCGTCGGGGGCTACTTCGTCGGCGTGCCCGCGCGGCTGGGGGCGGGCGGCGTCCTGGGCGTTCTGGAGTTCGACCTTTCGCCCGAGGAGCGGGCCGCCTTCGACCGCAGCGTCGAACACGTCCGAGGACTCGTCAGGCAACTCGACGCTTTGAACGTCTGACGGCGGGTTTCCCCATCCTCCACTTTTTCGAGACCTTGCGCATTTCACGGCGTATAATATGGAAGACGAGGATGGGGACTCGAAATGCGACATGCCCTTCTTGCGGTCCTTATCATGTTACCGTTGGCCGCGGCGGCGGCCCAGGATGATTTCGCCCTCCAGAAAGCCTACAACGACCGGCTGATCGAGATGGACGACTCGGCGCCCGCCCACGTCGAACTCGCGAAGTGGTGCGAGCAGCAGGGCCTGGCGGAGCGGGCCCTCGTCCACTGGCAGGAGGCGCTCTTCCGCGACCCCACGAGCGCGGAGGCGAAGCGTGCCCTCGGCCTCGACTCGCCGGTCGCGGCAGAAGCGGCCGAGCCGAGCCTCGCCCCGCCCCAGGATCCCGCGTTCTTCGAGCGCCAGCGCGCCTACGCCGACCAGATCCGCGAAATTGCCTGGCGCTACCTCGTGCCGACCAACGAGCAGGCCTGGGCTGAGGGCCGCCAGCGGATCCTCTCGATGACCGACCCGGCGGCGGTCGAACCCCTGAGCCGAATCCTCTCCCTCGGCCCCGTCGAGCACCGCCTCCTCGAGGCCGAAGCCCTCGCCGGCATCCCTGGCGACGAGGCCCGCCGGGCCCTCGTCCGCATGATCCTGACGGAAAACTCCAAGAGCGCCTTCCTGGCGGCCATCGAGAGGCTCCGCAGCCGTGCCGACGGCGACCGCGTCGGACCGCTCCTTGCGGCGCTCGACGCGCCGACGGAGGCCCGGCGCCGAGCGGCCTACGCCCTGGGGGAACTCCGGGCCGAGTCGGCCATCCCCGCCCTCATCGCCCACCTCCGGGCCCCCGAAGCCCGCACCGTCACCGTGACCGAACGCGTCGAACCGATGGGAATGTTCTCCGGCACGATCATCCCGTACGTCGCCGACGTCCACCCCATCGTCTCGGGGAACGCTGTGGCCTTCGACCCCGTCATCGGATACATCGGCTCGGGCGTGAGTGTCGGCTCGACCGCCGGGCCACAGGAAGTCACCGTCGAGAAAACGAAGATTAAACTCGTCGAGCAGCCCGCCGTCCTGGAGGCCCTCAAGAAGATCACCGGCCGGGACTTCGGCTACAACCTCTTCCAGTGGCGCCAGTGGCAGTATCAAGCGGAGCGCGACCGCGCGGCCCAGCCCGACGCCGTCCCGCGCGTGTCGTTCGAGCCGCGACCGTGAGGTCGCGGTCACGTTCGGAACCGCCGAGGTTCAACTTACGGGCGGGCAAGATTGTGGATAACTTTTTGGCGCGAGTTTTGGGGGTAATTTTTGGACGGTTTTTGGGAGGTCACCGGCCCTGGCGGTGGCGTCCGGGGGGATTTTTCGGCGGACGGGGTGCTATTGGTAAGATGGGCTAGCGCGGAATTGGTGCCTTTTTCGACTTTTTTCACGTTTTTGGTGCGGTTTTTACCGGTTTTTGTGCCCTATTTCGCACTCTTTCCATCCATGTCATGTGCATACCTTTATGTGCATAACTTCCCGCGGACGCGCGTAAGTGGTTGTCGGCGGGGGAATCTCGCGCTTCTAAAGAAACGGCGAAACGGCACAGCCTTCAACGCAGAGGACGCGGAGATCGCAGAGGGGGGATTGGGGAACGGCCTCCCTAAGTCCCTGAGTGCCTGCCCTGTAGTATGACACTACAGGGCCTGAGTGCCTGAGGCTGGGCGGGGCAAATCTCGCGTTTGACAAAGAAACAGCGTTTGACGGCCGGTGACTGAGGGACTGGGGGTGACTGGGTGACCCCGAAGGATAGGGGCAAGCTGGGGGACTGGGGGGGCATTTTCGCCCGCCACAGGCGGGTAAAATTGCGGCCCTTGAGGCAGGCGGGGGGAAAAGCAGGATTGGGGACGAAAATGGTCCAAGGTCCAAGGTCCAAAGTCCAAGGTCCAAGGCTGCAGCCTCAAGCCTCCAGCCTCAAGCCTGCCGTTGAAGCGGCAGGGGGAAAGCAGGATGGGGTGGCCGGAAATGCCTGTCGCCGGAAATAGGATTGTGTCCCCCGAATTCCCGGGGGGAATGACGAAATCCGAGGACCGAATGACGAATCAAACCCGAAATCCGAATGACGAATGGCGGCGTCCGGCGCCGCCGCGAAAAAGGGGGCGGGGAGGGTCTTTCACGGCCTCGGAAATGTGAATCCTATTCCCGGAACTCCCCGAAAATCGAAAGGGGCAATGTCCAGGGAGGTGACCGGGTGACCTTCGGCCAGGAGCCGTCGGATCAGGTTGATCCCCAGAAAGCCCGCTCCCCCCGTCATCAGGTACCGCGACGTGCCTCCTCCTCACCCCGGGCTTCGCCCCGCCGTTTTCGACCGCCGGCTTGCGATTCAATAAGGTCAACTCGACGAGCGGGCCACCAGCCAAACGCCTGCGGCGATCAGCGCCATTCCCACGATCTGCCAGGCCCGGATCCGCTCGCTCAGGATCGGCATGAACGCCGCCGCTAGCGTAACCAGGATCAACCCGACCGACACCATGATCGGATAGGCGATCGAGATGTTCATGCCGTCCAGGGCCTTCCGGTAGAACAGGACGTTGGCGCCGAAGAGGACAATACCGGCGATGGTGGCCGCGTTCAGAAAGTTAAACAGCCTCTGGGCGGACGTGGCCTGGTCGGTCAGGACGACGGAGGTCTTGGACCCGACCTTCATCAGGATGTTCGCCGCCGCGTTCAGCACCAGCGCCAGGACCAGAAAGGTCCACGCTTTCATGGGAATTTTGCCTCCCTTCCAATGGGTTCGCCGTCAAAATTGAATCTGTAGGTAGTTCGGAAGATGCTTGCCCCAAAGGACGATGGCGGCCGACATCAGGACCCACAGCACGGCCGTCATTTGCAGCGGCCGGTCACGAAGAATCAGGTCGGTCGGGTCGGCGTACCGGGCGAACATCGAAAGCATGGTGAACCGGCAAACGCCGTACACGACCAGCGGCAAGGTGCCGACGAGATAGCCGGTGTTGAACTCCCGGATGGTCCGGGGGCTGATCGTATAAAGCAGGAACGAAATGATCGCGATGGTCGCCGAGAGGGTGATCAGGTGGGTCAGGAGGTCCGTCGAGTATCCGTCCAGGGTGACCCGGTGGCCTTTGGCCTGCTCCGGGTCCGTCAGCGTGGCGACCTCGGTGTATCGCTTGCAGAACCCCATGAAGAGGCACAAGGTGAACGTGCAGATGACCAGCCAGGCGCTGACCGCCGCGTGGATGGCCACGGCGCCCGCCGCGGCCCGCAAAACAAAGCCCAGGGCGACAAAAATCACGTCCAGGATCATTCGGTTCTTGAAATAGTACGTATAGGAAGTTTGCAGGATTACGTAGGCGGCAATGAGCAGGACCACACCCAAGCCGACGGCCAGGGCCAGCCCCACCGACACCAGGAAGAACAGGGCCGCCTCGATGACCGCCGCCGGGACATTCACCCGGCCGGCGGCCAGGGGCCGATTCCTCTTGCGAGGGTGAAGCCGGTCCGCCTCCCGGTCGCGGATGTCGTTGGTGATGTAAACGGCGCTCGACGCGAAACAGAAGGCCGTGGCGGCCAGTCCGGCCAGGAGCCAGGCCCCGGCGTCTCCCATCCGCTGCGCGAAGATCACCGGCAGGAGGACGATGGCGTTCTTGACCCAGTGGTCCGGGCGCGCCAACCGCAAGCAGTCTTTGATCATCATGGGATAAGGTCCGTGCGACAAGCCGGAGGCGGCATCCCTCCGAAGACCTTCCGGCCCGCCTCGCTCATCGCCGGTAATTGTATCGGTCGAAATCGCCGACACAATGAAATGTTTAATGCCCGGGTTGTGGCGGGCGCACCCGGCCGCCGTAGCCTCTGCTACTTTGACGGGGCGGCGAAGGAGGACTGTCCCAAGTGCGGGAGTTCCCGCCGGAGCGAGTACTGGGGCCGCCTCGTCCAGAAAGGCCCTGGGCTCCGCGCCGACGTGCGCCGCTGCGCTCGACCACGGCTAATCCCAGGCCCGCTTCACGAGGTCGGCGCGCACCGGATTCCGCTCCACGTACCGCACGGCCGCCAAGCCGTGGGGTCCGTCCAGAACGCACGAGAAAAACCGCTCCTGCCACAGGTGCCCACGCCGGCCCCCGAGTCAGCCCAATTCCGTATTCTGGTCCCCGAAACTCCCAAGAACCTTGTAACCCCGAACATGGAACCCGCTCACGGATATGAAAGTATCATGTAATACGCATGCTCTATTTGAATTACTGCAAAGCACGCGGCGGCAAGGAGGAACCGCCCGTTCACGAGCAGGCGCCGCCCCTCCCCGGGCCTCGCCGCCACACGCGCGGCCGACGCCGCTGCTAGGGGCACCAGCAGCGCCAGGATCGGAAAATGATAGATGGCTCCCGAGAAGGCGATTGCATAAGGTATCTCGGAGGCAAATACCACCGCAAGGAGTAGCGGGATGGCCCCCGGCCAAAATACGTCCCGCGCGACAAACAGCCCCGCCAGGGCGGCCATCATCAGGAGGATATACCCGCCCCCCTCGGCTCCCACCAGCATGACAAGGCCCTTCGCGCCGAGGCCGTACTGTTCCTGGATGCCGCGCGCCATGTAGTAGTCAAGTCCCCAGAAAGCGCGTATGCGGTTCGACGTACGATAAAGGAAAAGCCCCGGCTTCTCGCGTATAAACGCCCAGGCCTCCCTCATGACCACCTCGCGCTGCTCACGCGTCAGTTTCCGGTCCGGCGTCTGAAATCGCAGCAGGTACTCCCGCGCCCGCGGGTCGAGTTTATCCAGACTGCGCTGGCCCAGGTGGCTTGTCTTATAGTCCGGCGTGTAGGGGTTGTTCCCCAGGAAGAAATTCCGCTCGTTGTTCGTCGAGACGACCGGCCCACCACCGCTGACGTAATTGTGGTACACGGTGGGCAGTACCACCGCAGCGGCACAGGCCGCGCCGGCGACGGACTTGATGAGCACCTGCCATCGCCGGGGGCCCCGTACGATTATTACCAGCGCCGCCGCACCGAGGGCCACGACGACGCTCGCAACCGACGGCCTGACCAGAACGCCCATGCCGAGCGATGCCCCAGCCAGGAGGAACTCCCACGTCGCGCACGTTCTTGCCGCTCTGAGCGAAAATAGCACCGTCAGGGTCAGGCAGAGTTGCGCGAGTGGATGCGAGTACGTCTGGCCCGCTATCATCAGAAACTGCGGATAAAAAACGGCTATCCACCCCGCAACGCGCTGCGCACGGACGTCCTTCAGCACCTCACACGCAAGGCCCACCGTGGCAGCCACGCAGCCCAGGCTGATGAGGATGGCCACGACGTGGGCCGCCGCCTCTGACGGCCCGGTCAGCCGGAGGACCGCGCTCAGAAGATAAGAAAGCCCTGGCGGCCAGTAGTACGCCCCTCCTCCCGCCGTGCCAGTGGCCATGCTGACCGCCATTTTATAATACGATGCGGCGTCTGCTTTGAAGCCCATGCCCACCAGCGCGCCGAAAACAATCGCCAGGCGCACCGCAAGCGCGGTGCCCAGGAGGACAGCCCAGTATCTCCAGGACAGGTGAGGCCTGGACGTGCCGCATGCCCTGGAGCCGTTGAGCGAGTGACTGGTCAATGAACTTCTCCGAGAGGCCGCAGCCGGATTTCCCCTCTTCCGCCCGCAGCACTGTGGCCGCTTTTTGACCGCCAAAAATATACTTTAAGCCGGTTACAAAGTCAAACGGGTCGCGTTCCGGAAGTGGGTGAAAACTGGGGTCCGGCGCGACCTGTTTCCGAAGCCCAATCCGGCCCGCCACCCCGGCGGGCATGAGGTTACCTTATGCCACTCCTAAATAATTGTCAAGTACGAAACGCCGATGTGTACGAAACGTCGATGCCCTCTTTCAGCGGATGCCCGCGACACCTCGCCAATCTTTGGGACACGTATGTGCTGGTAATCATGCCGCAGGCTCTGAGTGAGAGCAATCTTCTTTCATGGCAAGGCCCATCCTCAGACACGCAAACACTGGGGAAGTACGGGAATGGGAGATTTGCCAATAGATTCCATGCTCAGCATTGACGTGCAGCCCGCAGGCCGCGTAGATCATGGCAGAGGATAACTGAGCGCAGGACGGGCGGGGGCAATCCGGCTCGGTGTCGCGCGCGAGGAACACGAAGGTGCCGTTGCCACGGTCCACGTAGATGTCGATGCCCTGTATGCGGCCTTGGAGCCGTGGATCTTGAAGTTGTCCGATACGCCGTGGATTATTTTTGCCCGTTGGATTCGGCTTTGTCCGCATATTTGTCGCGCAGTCGCTTCCAGAAGTCTTTCCAGTATTTGTCGTAATAATCTTGATCCGCTTGTTCGATATTGTCGGGTTTCTCGACCTTCGGCGCTGTGGCCGGGTCGAATCCCTTGAGGTGGCCTTCACCAGCGCGGCTGCGGGGTGAAACGAAACGCCAGTCGGAGTCGCCCAATACCTCTTTGCAGAGTTCGGCCAGGTCCGGGTCGTAGGCCTTGAGCTGCGCGCGGGTGTGGATGTGGTTGTGGTCATGGTCCATGGTTCGGTTGGTGTCGTACCAGTACTGCACGCCTTCCGCCCAGTATTCAGAGCGATTCTTTGCGGCGTAACACTTCTTCTCGCCGCCGAACACGATGAGCACTTTATCGGCTTTGGTTATCCGGACCTTCGATTGGGTGGGTTCGCCATTGACGAGGATGTCTCCACCGTCAAGGCACTTTCGGATGAGTTCAGGCGATTCGTCCGGGAACGATTGGACCAGCGCATCAAACAGGCTGACCGGTTTCTCGCTTTTCACCCGCCGGAAACGCTGGGCGGCAAAGCCGTCGTTCCAGATGCCTTTGGCTTTTACGCGTCCGTAGGTTTCGGCCAGACGGCTTTGCAACTCCTTGTCGAAGCCCGCTCCTTGGATGACGTGGCCGAACTCGTGAATGAGAATACTTTCGAGTTGCATGCCGCCTTCGTACTCAAGCACGTCTTCCTCGGGGAAGACGACGGTGAGACGGCCATTTTTCGTGTCGAGCGTTCCACGGTTTCGCCAGTTGTAGAAGTCGAGTTCTTTACCGGTCTTGTCAGAGGCGAACTGCGGCAAATCGGAAAGCAGTTCGGCGTGGCCGATGAGGATGCACAACACCTTTCGGTCGCGAATGCGCTGGGCGACCTGCGGGTGGATCTCCTTCATAATCATGTCGAACAAGTACGCAGTTTCGAGGTGGGCGTAGTCGGGAACCCTGCCCGAACTGGCGATGAGAATATCCTGAACCCGCGTGCACTTCTTGTAGAAGGAGGCATCCAGCTTGTATTCCCCGGCCTGCTCATCGGACAAGGGCTTGACCTGGAATGCGGCGTCGGACGCGCTGAAGGATGAATGGACGATCACCAAGAGGGTGAACATCCAGACAACAGATTTGCAGACAACTTGCAGGATTCGCATCTTAGACTCTCTGAACCAAAAGCCGCTTGCACCCCGGGCCGCAACGAGCCACGCAGCGGGAACGGCACAGGAATGACCCTGACCGGGACGCCGGCGATTGCCATCGCGGATTCGATCCGGGCCAGGCTGGTTCATGTCCGGCAGGGCAAGTTGGCCTCCCGCCGGAAGTGTATACGACGAATTCGGCCTTTTGCCAATAGATTCTGACACCGCCCCTGCATCTGCGGCGGTCGCGGCGTCCAGCCCTTCGGGCGATTGGACGAGACCGGCCGATGCGACCAGGGACCTTGCGGAACCGCGGCGGGGTTGATAGGCATATGAAGGGCTAAGCCGCAAGCGGGGCGGCGAAAGGAGGCACGCTTTCGCAAGCGAAAGCGTGGCACCCGGCAGGCAACGCACGCGCGGGCTCGGCGCCACAGAAAGCAAGGAGACAGTGGACAAAGCGGGGCGTTGGGTCTATAGTATGGGGCGATTCACGCTCATGAGGAAAGCAGGGATGAGCGAGGCTACTATCGTGGGTGGGCCGGCGCACAGCGCCCTGGACTCGAGCGTCCTGGTGCTGAACCGCCTGTTCATGGCGGTGCGGGTGGTCCGCGCGCGTCACGCGTTTGTTCTGTTGTGGAAAGAGGTGGCGGAGGTCGTGTCGGTCGAGGACGAGTCGTACAATTGCTACGATTTTTCCTCGTGGGCTGAACTCTCGCAATACCGGCGGAAGTTCCAGCCGGCGCTGCACCAGGAGTGGATCCGGACGGTGCGTTTCGACCTGGCCGTGCCGCGCGTCATCCGCCTGGTGCGCTACGACCGCGTGCCGAAGACGCGGGTGCGTCTCTCGCGCCGGAACCTTTTTGCGCGCGACGCGAACCGGTGCCAGTACTGCGGCCGGCGGTTCCGGACATCGGACCTTTCGATAGACCACGTGATCCCGCGGAGCCGGGGCGGGCACACCATCTGGGCGAACGTCGTGTGCGCGTGCCTGAAGTGCAACGTGCGCAAGGGCGGGCGGACGCCCGCGGAGGCGGGCCTGCACCTGGTGCGCGAGCCGAAGGCCCCGCGTTTCAGCCCGGTCGTCACGCTGCACGCGCGCGACCCGAAGTACCGTTCGTGGCAGCAGTTTCTGGACGCGGCATACTGGCACGTGGAACTGCGTGATTGAGGCGGTCGGTTTCTCCGCCCGTTGGCCGAAGTCACCTTCCGGCTTTCTTTTCGCCGTCTTTTCGCGTGTGCTTTCGCAATCGCTACGGATGGGGCTTCGCCGGACATCGCCGCAACCTCTTCCGAAAGAACGAGTTATGAGATCCCGCTCGCGCGGCCGTGCCCGGCGCTTGACGCCGACCCCATCGCGCGTAGGATTTCTCCTGGCCGCGCGGATACGGCTCCGGAAGGAGAATGCCTTCCGGGCCACGACGCGCGGCGGCGAGCGCGCTGTCGGAGGAGGCCCGGTCTGCGTCGGGCCGGGCGGGTCCGACCGCGGATTATCGGACGTTCCCGCCGGCATCCCGTCCGGACCGGCTGGGCTGGAAGAGCAGAATCTAAAAGGCCGAAAAGCGGTTTATTCAGCCGACAGAGGCCCTTTATCCGTCCCGCCGGCCCGGAATCCTTCTCGGGAATTTGCATTTCCGCCGTTCTTGTGTATAATGCTAACGGCAGGGTTGAGTATCTCTGCCGAGATGCACCCGGGGAAAGCGGGCTAAGCGATACAGCCCTCCAATGTGGCGGGACTTTGCGCGGCACGTGGTTTCTCTCCACGCCGTCGGCGCAGCATGTCGTCCCCCGCTCCCCCGAAGGACATAAAGGAACGGTAGCCATGTTTCAGTCCATCTGTCGGGCGGTGTTGGGGATCGCAGCGGGCCTCTGGCTGGCGGGCGTGGGCGCCGGCGCCAGCATCCCCGACGGGAACCTCTTTGAAGGCAAGACTCCGGGCGGTTTCGGACCGTCGCTGACCCTAACGGCCGACGGTCAGGAACTCGTTGAAGTGTACCTGGCGCCGGCCGGTGGCCGAATCCACCGGGGCTGGGCCGCACGCCCGCTGGATCTGGCGGCCGGGGATTCCGCGTGGATGGTGGCGGGCGCCCCTCGCACCGTGGTACTCGAGGCGCCGGCCGAACTCCCCGCTCCCACCGGCCTGGTGTCGCTCGTGTATCCGGAAGTCACGGGTCTTGCGAATTCGTCGTCGGACGAGCGGGCCAATCCCCTCTCGGACGCAGCGGTCCTGGCGCTCGGTCCCGGCGGCATGGGCCGGTACATGAACGGCAAGCCCGACGGCTCCATCGCGAATTGGATCCTCGCGAACGAAAGCGCCATCAGTTACATCCGGCCGCACGTCAACGTCCAGATGATGCTGGCGCTGGAGGCGTCCGCCGGCACGGCGGCCTTCGAGGGTCCCGGCCTGGAGCCACACGCCTATCTGGCCGTGGACCACCGGACGCGCGTGGACTCGGCCGACATCGGGTCCGGAACGGACACGTTCGGCCGGCGACCCGTCGAAACACCCGCCCAGGAATCGCAGACGGCCATGGCCGTCGGGCTGGACCTCGGCGTCCTGCCGACGTTCCTCGCGCAGATGGGCATGAACATCTCGGTCGTGGCCTCGCAAGGACAGGAAACGGGCAACGTGAAGGTGGCCCTGGTGGGCACGGCAGAACTGCCGATCGACTGGCTGCCGCGCGAACGCCCGATCAACCATCCCACCGGCCTGGCCATTTACCCGTACACCCTCGGGTCGAACCCCTATTCGTTCGGGAGCGGCGGCATTGGCGGCGGACTGCCCGGCGACGGCAACGGGGGCAACGGGGGCAACGGGGGCGGAGGCGGGGGCGGGGGCGGCCCTATTCCCATCGTCCCGGTAGTTCCGGAGCCTGCGTCGCTCCTGCTCATCGGCTTGGGGGCGATCGCCACCTGGGCCGGCCGCCGGCGCCGGCAGGGCTAATCCGATCCTTTGACTTCGTTACACCCCTTCCTGCGGACGGGGAAAATCCGCGCACAGAAATCTTTTCTCCAACCCCCTCCCGTGTTAGAATAGGGCTCGGCGCCGGCGCAAGAAAATCGGGCCCCGCCCACACGTCCGAAGACGCCGAGCGAGGCCCTTGCGCTGGGATGGGCCGGAGTTATGAAGAACGGCATGCTAGGATTCCGGCCGGGAGCGTTCAAGCAAAATCTCCGCGAGTGTGTAATGCCTCAGTTACGGGTGGGCGCTGCGGGCGCGTCAGGATTTTTCTGCAGGGGCGCATTCGCCCCGAGCCGGCGGCGGGAGTTTGCGCCTTTCGAGCCGGCGGCGGGAGCCGCCGGCCACGTTCCCTACCGTGGCACGTGCCAGGGTGGGGAACGTGCCCGCCCGCTTCCGCGGGCGGCTCGAAAGGCGCAAAGAGGCACGGGCGGCTCGAACGGCGTTACGTTTAAAGGCGAGCGGGCGCGTGGTGGCTTGCCAGACGGGCGAACCTTGAAAAAGGAGAGACGGCATGACGCGGTTCCCGGAAGGAAAACCCCTCGGTAAGGAGTTGCCTCGGCCTGGCGCCGTAGCGCTGATGCTCTGGTTCTTCGCCGTCGCCGCGTGGGCCGGCGCCGCGGTGGCCTTGGGCGCCGCCATCCTGGAAGCCGTTCAGGAACACCTTTCCTTCGTGGAATTGGTCATCGCGACGGGGGTTTTCGCCGGCTGCGCGGTGCTCGGCGTCCTGCCGATGAGCCTGGCGCTGCTCTTGAAATACGCGTTCAGCGCCTCGGTCAGCGCGAAACTCATGGAGCGAACGCTCCGCACCCTGGAGCAGAAACGCGAGGGCGGCCAGGGGAGTACGGAACTGGAAACCGCGTCCCACCAGGAAGTCGTCAGCCTGCTGTCGGAGATCATGGAGAACACGCTCCTGGGGGAAGACGAGAAGGGTGCGAAGCGGCAACTGGCGAAGAAACACCGCCAGCAGGCCCTTCGGCGCGAGATCGAAGCCCTCATCAACGCCGCCAAGTACCGCGACGCCCAGGAACGGCTCGAAGAGTTCCGCGCCCGCTATGCCGACTCCAACCAGGTCGCCGAACTCGAGGCCCGTCTCTCCGAATCCCTCCGCCAACACGAACAAACCGAGATCACCGCCATCACCG
This sequence comes from Phycisphaerae bacterium, assembly GCA_049678285.1. Classification (GTDB taxonomy): domain Bacteria; phylum Planctomycetota; class Phycisphaerae; order FEN-1346; family FEN-1346; genus JAPLMM01. Next base: position 626 of record JBAUDW010000176.1, on the reverse strand, counting down.
ACCAGATCCACCGGTACATGGGCCTGGGGTTGTGGGAGCGCGCGATGGAGATGGCGCGCGCCCTGGCCGAACAGTACCCCGAGAACCCCGACGCGGCCCGGTTGCCGGAAACCGTCCGACTGGAACAGGAAGGCAGCAGTCGCCAGGAGCAGCAGCGCCTCTACCGCGAGATCGAGCACCTCGCGGCGCGCCGCCACTGGCGCCAGGCGCTTCGCGTGGCCGAATCCCTCCTCCAGAAACACCCCGACAGCCCCGAGTCCCACGCGCTGGCCGGCCAAGTCGAGGAACTCCGCCGCAACGCCGCCGTCATGGAACGCCGAGAATGGGAGACCCGCATCGCCGAACACGTCCAGACCGGCCGACACCGTGAGGCCTATAACCTCGCCGTCGAGTTGATGGAAAAGTACCCCGAGTCGCCGCAGGCCCAGGCCATCCGCGAGCGTCTCGAGCAACTCAAGGCCCGCGCCGGCGTCACCGACTAGCGCCGACCGGCGCTTCGGCTAACGAACATTTTGCATCGTCAACCACAACCGACTATCAGAGCCTTACTTGTAGCGCGGGGGTTTACCCCCCGCGCAAAACGCCCTATATCCCAAGGCCGCGGGGGATAAACCCCCGCGCTACAG
>JBAUDW010000175.1:0-1543 GCA_049678285.1 Phycisphaerae bacterium | reverse complement strand
GAACAAGGCGTGGACCGGATCGATGATGATCGTGCTGGCGGCGGTGACCCTGTTCACCGGGACTGTGTGGGGAGACACCCAGAAGATTGCGGGTATCGTGGTGGATGAAGCTGACAATCCCGTACCCGGCGCGACATTCAGCGTCGTTACCATGGAGATGGGCACCATCTGGCAGTTCGAGGTTGCTGCCCAGGCCAAGACGGGTGATGACGGCCGGTTCTCTTTGACTGTTGACGATGGACACGTGAAGGGCCGCTACTCCTATTGTGCGGCACAGCACCCGGACTATGGTCTGGTGTGGACGGCTGGCCGAATGTGGGGCCGGGGCGCCAGGGATCCCTCGGACCTGCGGTTGGTGCTGCCGAGTCGAGGTTCGGTTCGAGGTAAAGTGACGGATTCCCAAGGCAACCCGGTTGAGGGTGCCGAGTTCTCGACCTTGATCACGTTGCCGGAAGGACGGGCCGACGATGACCTCCCGTTTCTGCCTCCGTGCGAGGCGCTGATCAAGGCGATAAGCAGCGCGGATGGGGCATTCGTTCTGGACGGTCTTCCCGCTGACGCCGCGGTGATGCTGCGCGTGAAGCATCCCGATTTCGCTGTCGCCACGGCAGGCGTGCCTGAGAATGTGCGGGGAAGGCCTATGGGTACAATCGCGGTCGGCGCGACAGACGTTGGGGTCAAGCTGGAACGCGGCGCGACAATCGAGGGGAAGGTCACTCTCGAGGAAACCGGTGAACCGGCCGAGGGCGCCGTGGTGCAAGCGATGCCCCAGCGCGCCGATTTCTCCGCTTTCCTCTCGGGGGCGGGCAAGGCGCTGACGGATGCAGACGGTCGTTACGTTCTCCAAGGCCTTACAGCGGACACGCACAGCATTACCGTGAGCCATCCCGACGGAACAGTTGCGCCCACAACGATTGAGGTTGACGCAGGAGCCCACATGACGGGCCAGAATATCATCCTTGGTAAAGGGGTGCTAGTATCAGGCAAATTGGTCGACGGGGAGACCGGCGATCCGGTCTCCGAGGGTCAGGTGATCGTTGTGCGAAGAGACGTGATGGACCCGTCGGGGCAGACGCCGGTAAAGGTTCAGTCGGACGGGACATTCTCATTTCGCCAGCCGCCCGGCGATATAGTCTTGATCGGTCTCACGCCCTCCGCCGGCCACGGGCAGGGCCAACTGCAACTTACACTCGTGACTGGTGAGGACCAGACCGACGTGATCCTCGAGACCGGATCGCGGCCGGTAAGTCCTGAAGAGCGCGGGGCAAGTCGGCTCGCCGGCAAACAAGCGACCGAACTCGATGTCGCGGAATGGGTTCATGGCGAACCGACGAGTCTTGAGGCGCTTCAAGGAACGATCGTCGTGCTTGCCTTCTGGGATTCGGGGCAAGAGTCGGCTGCTGAGGTTATTGAAGCTTTGAACGCGTCCGTCGAGCACCACCCGGACGTTGAGGTGGTTGCGGTGCACAGCGCCGATGCTGATCCGGACGCGATTCGGGAGCTAGTTGAGACGAAGCGAATCAAGTTTCGCGTCGCACTCGAC
>JBAUDW010000174.1:0-19085 GCA_049678285.1 Phycisphaerae bacterium | reverse complement strand
CAGGGGCATCGAGATGACCGGCCCCTTCGAGGCGCACGTCGCGCTGGCGCCCGAACCGACGGGCGCGGCGGCGCCCGCTCGCCCAGTCGAGTCGCCCGTGGCGACCTGCCGGGCCGCGTTCCGCCTGGACCTGACGCCGACGGCGGTGCGGTGGCCCGGAGGCGCCGCGAAGCCGGCGGGCATGGAAGCGAGGCTCGACGGGTCGGCCCTCGTGGCGGGCGACGGTCGGCGGGTGGACCTCCAGAAGGTCAGCGTGCACCTCGACAAGGCGGCGCTCGATTGGCTCGGGACGGCCGAGTTCCGACCCGCCGGCGAGGGCGAAGGCCCCATCGCCGGACGACTGAGCGGCCGGCTCGGCGTCGAGGCCGTCGAGGCCGCCGGCGCGGTTCTCCTGCCCGGGCGGTTTCCGCCCGAGACGCCGCCCATCCGCGGCAAGGTGGCGCTGGTGCTCGAGGCCGACCTCGCGGGCGGCGCGGTCGAAGGCACGATCGAGGCCGACCTGGCCGAGATCGCCATCGACGCCGGCAAGTACTTCCTGAAGCCCGACGGGCGACCCGCCGGCGCGAGGCTGACGGGCAAGTGGACCCCCGGGCCGCCGGCGGTCGGCATGGGACCGGCCGGCCCGAGCCGCCTCGAGGGCCAGGCGGTCCTGCGCCTCCCCGGGGCGATCGTCCGGCTGACGGGCCAGAGCCAACTGCGCGTCGCCGCGGCCGAGCCGCTGTCGGTCGGCGGCCCCGGCGCGCCACCCGCGCGGTCTCTCGTCGTCGAGGCGGGTCCTATCGCGCGGCTCGACGTGTCGGCGGACTTCGACGACTTGGCCCGGGCCATGGAACTCGTGCCGGCCTTGAACCGGCGATTCGCCGGCCGGTTGGCGGGCGGCGGGCACGCGACCTTGCGACTCCTCACCGTGCCGAAGAACCTGAACCTCAAGGCCGGCGCCGACCTGACGGAGGCGTCGGTGGACCTGGAAGGCGTCCTGGCGAAGCCGAGGCAGATGCCTCTGGAAGTCCGGTTGTCGGCGGACGTCGTGCCCGACCAGGATGCGGCAGGCGCGCCGATCTTCCTGTGCGAGACGGAAGCAGAGGGCCGGCTGGGCGAGTCGGCGATGCAGGCGACGGGTCGGCTGGAGTTCCTCGCGCCGCCGGCGCTCGGCGCGCTGGAGAGCGTCGAGCAGACCGAAGCGCTCCTTCGCTCCGCCGCCGTCCAGGTCGTCGCCACGTGGGAACACGACGCGGCCCTGCAGGAGGCGGTCCCCTTCCTCGCGCCGCTCTACGACTGGTGCAACCTGGAGGGAGCGATCGCCCTGGCGGCGACGATCTCGGGAACGCCGGCCCGCGGCACGGTCCACGTGGACGCCAGCGCCACCGATTGCCGCATCCTCCAGGCCGAGACGCTCGTCAAGCCGGCGGGAGTCCTCGCGACGGTCTCCCTCGACGTGCGCTACGGCCAGGTGCCGGGCGAGATCCTTCTGGACACCCTGGCGGTGCGTCTGGCCGACGGGAAGGTCGACGCCGCCGGACGCGTGCTGTTCGACAATCCGCGGCTGTGGGCGTTTCCGATGCCGACGGCCTGGTCGCTCCGCGTGAAGGGGGGCGTCCCGGACGTCCGTTCGCTGGCGGCCCTGTTTCCGGCGCGCGTGGCGGCGCTGAAGGCGACCGGCGGCGCGACGCTGGACGTGGAGGCGTCGGCGGATGCGTTCGGCTTCTCGCTCGAGCGGTGCGAGGTCGCGTTCCGCCAGACGGGGCTGGATTGGCTCGGGAAGCGGCTGCTCCTGGACGGCCCGATTTTGTACGACGGCCGCCGGCTGGCCACCGACGGGCTGCGCCTGGCGGCGGGGCGGTCCGACGTCACGCTGGTCGCGTACGTGTCGGACCCGGGGCGGGCGCCGCGGGGGTCGCTGTTCATCCGCGGCAAGACGGTGGCCCTGGAGGAGGTGCAGGCGCTGGTGGAGGAGACGAGCCGGCGGCTGGCGTCGTGGGCCACCCCGCCGGGGCAGGCGGAGGCGGCGGTGTGGACCCGGATGGACGACCTGTCGGCCCGTCTGGCGCGGCGGCTGCGCGGCCTGCTGGGCCGGGCGGACGTCTCCGGCGACATCGCGCTCGGCGAGGTCACGCTCACCGTCGCCGACCTGGGGGCAAGTTATACGCTCGGCGGCTTCGAGGCGAAGTGCTCCCTCAGCCGGCGCCGGTTCGACGTCCCGCGCTTCGCGTGCACCCTGAACGACGGGGCCGTCTCGGGGAAACTGGCGATCGACTTTGCGGCCGAACCGCCCATCCTCTCCGTCGCCTACGCCGCCCAGGACTTGAAAATGGGCGACAACCTCAAGCCGTTCATCGACCGTACCTTCCCCGGGCTGGAAGTGCACGGCCTCTTTACGCACACCGAGGCGATGTGGCAGGAATTGGCGGCGGGCTCCACGCCCGTCGGCCGAGGCGAGACGGTCCTGACGGACGGACTCCTCAGGGGGCCGGCGGCCCCGGACTACGTCACGGCGCTCCTCCCGGGTCTGAAACTGACCACGTACCACTTCAACCGCATGAGCAACGTCTTCGAGCACGAGCCGAACGGCGACACCGAAAACCGCATGATCTTCGACGGCCAGCAGTATGACATTTTCATGTTCGGCGTCACGCGCGCGGGCGGCGCCATCAACTACACGCTCGGCGTGGACCTTTCGGTGAGCCTCGGCTCGAAGGTCTGGAGCCGCACCCTCGACCAGGGGAAGATCCCTCTGATGCACTACACGGGGCGGATCGTGGGGACCCAGTACGTCCCGCCTGGGCCGGAGATTTCCTACGTCCTGCCGCACGAACTCGCCTACGACCTGTTTATCCGGCGAAACCTTTTGTTCCAATTGCTCGCGCACCTCGGCGAGAAGCCGCCCGACCTGGGCCGGCCCCCGCCGCCCCCCGGCCGCACCGAGGGCGGCTCGAGGCCTTAGCGAGGAGGCACGCCGGCGTGGACGCGACAACCGTTCCAGACGCCGGGCCGAGGCACCTCCGCGACGCCCAGGCCGTCATCGTCGCCCCACATTGCGACGACACGGCCTTCTCGCTCGGCATCTCGCTTGTCGCGTGCAGCCTGGGCCGCCGGCCCCTGGTTCTCAACGTCTTCAGCGTATCGAACTGGACGGCGGCACAGCCAGGCACGGGCGACGTCCAAGAGACGACGCGCCGGCGAAACGAGGAGGAACGTGCGGCCTGCCGGCGCGTCGGCGCCGACGTCGAGTTTCTCGCCTTTCGCGAGCCGATGGTCCGCGGCGACTACGGCCCCGGGGACTTCATGGACCCGGCCAGGGACCCGGAAGCGGATCCCGTTTTCGAGGAGGTCCGGCGCGCGATTCCGGCCCTGAGGGCGGAGTTGGCGGATCGCGTCTGGCTTTTCCCGCTCGGCGTGGGCCACCACGTGGACCATCGCATCCTCGCGCGCGTCGGCGCGCGGGCCTGCCGAACCGGAGTCCTCCCGCGCGCGGGCTTCTACCAGGACCTGCCGTACGCCTGCACGCACGACTCGGCCCCGATCCTGAAAGACATTGAGGCCCGCGCGGGGCGCGACCTCGTTCCGATCCGCCTTGCTGCCGCGCCCGCGGCCGACAAGTTGAACCTTCTGCGAATCCACGGCTCTCAGATGACCGAGGACGTGTTGGAGAAAATGGCGCGGTGGCACGCCGAGCATCCGGAGGAGACTATCCGGGTTTCGCCCGAGGCGGCGGCGCTGTTCGAGGCAGTTTCGTGAAATCGCCGCCGGCCTGCGCACGGCCGGCAAGAGTGGAGGTTGAATGGCCGGCGGGGACCTGAGAACTTTCATTGCGCGGCTCGAAGGGGCGGGGCAACTCGTGCGCGTCCGGGCCGAGGTCTCGGCGGACCTGGAGATCGCCGAGATTGCGAGCCGACTCGCGGCGCGCAACGGGCCGGCCGCCCTCTTCGAGAACGTCGCCGGCCACACGATGCCGGTCCTCGTCGGCGCGTTCGCTTCGATGGAGCGGATGGCCTGGGCCCTCGGGGCGGGGAGCATCGACGAGGTCGCCCGGCGTGTCGGCCGCCTAGCGGCCTCGGTCCCCCTGGCGGGCGGCGCGGGGCTGGCCGCCAAGGTGAAGGCCCTCCCGAAACTCCTGGAACTGGCGCGTCTGCGGCCGAAGACCGTCCGCTCCGGCCCGTGCCAGGAGGTCGTCCACGCCGACGACGCCGACCTCGCGCGCCTGCCCATCCTGCGCTCGTGGCCCGGCGACGGCGGGCCGTTCATCACCCTGCCGCAGGTGGTCACGGCGGACCCGGACGGGAAGCACCGGAACGTGGGGATGTATCGGCTCCAGGTGTTCGGGCCGCGCCGGCTCGGGATGCACTGGCACCGCGACCACGACGGGGCCCGCAACTTCCGGGCGTGGGCCGAGCAAGGCCGGGCGATGCCCGTCGCCGTCGCGCTCGGCGGCGACCCGGTTCTCACCTATGCCGCCACCGCTCCGCTGCCGTACGGCATGGACGAACTCGTGTTCGCGGGGTTCTTGCGCGGCGAGGCGGTCCGCGTCGTGCCCTGCAAGACCGTCCCCCTCCTGGTCCCCGCCGACGCCGAAATCGTCATCGAAGGAACCGTGGACCCCGAGGAGCGAGCCCGCGAGGGCCCCTTCGGCGACCACACCGGTTATTACACGCCGGCCGACGAGTATCCCGTGATGCGCGTGACGGCCGTCACGCACCGCGCGGACGCCGTCTATCCGGCGACCGTCGTCGGGCGATTCCCGAAGGAGGATTGTTACCTGGCGAAGGCGACCGAGCGAATCTTCCTCCCGGTCATCCGCACCGTCGTGCCGGAAGTGGTGGACATCAACCTGCCGCTCTTCGGCGTCTTTCACAACTGGGCGTTCGTCTCGATCCGCAAGACCCGGCCGGGCCAGGCGCGCGAGGTCATGCGCGCGATCTGGGGCCTGGGGCAGTTGGCTTACACGAAGTTCCTGGTCGTCGTGGACGAGGGCGTCAACGTCCACGACACCGACGAAGTCCTGTGGCGCGTCGGGGCCGAGGCCGACCCGCGCCGCGATACGCTTCTTCTGGACGGTCGGGCCGATGTCCTCGACCACGCCGCGCCGCCCGGCGGCGAGGGCGGAAAACTCGGCATCGACGCCACACGCAAACTCCCCGAAGAGGTCGGCGGCCGACCCTGGCCCGAGCCCCTCGCCTCGGACCCCGACACCGCCGCACGCGTCACGCGCCGCTGGCAGGAATACGGCCTTGAGTGAGCGCGGAAAGGCACGCGCGATCTTCGTGCGCGACATGTTCGGAGCCATCGCGCGGCGATATGACCTGCTGAACCATCTCCTCTCGGCGGGGCTGGACCATCGCTGGCGCTCGCGTGCGGCGTCGGCGTGCGGCCGGGCCGAAACCGTCCTCGACGTCTGCTGCGGGACCGGCGACCTGGCCCGCGCACTCCTGGCGCGGCGGGGACGGCGCATCATCGCGTGCGACTTCTCGTCGGCCATGCTCGCCCGCGCGCGAAGCAAACTCGGCCACGCCCTCCGCGCCGGGCGCGCCAGCGTCCTGGAGGCCGACGCGCTTCGCCTGCCGCTCGCCGACGGGTCGGTGGACGCGGCCGCCTCGGCCTTCGGCCTGAGGAACCTGGAGGACCCCGCGCGCGGACTTGCGGAGATGGTCCGCGTCGTCCGGCCGGGAGGCCGGGTGGTCGTCCTGGAGTTCCACGCGCCGGCCGGTCGGGGACCCTGGGGCCGCGCCTTTGGCCTTTACTTTCGCCGCATTCTGCCTACGCTGGCCGGGTGGATAGCTGGCCCCGACCGCGGCGGGTATCGGTACTTGGTGGATTCGGTCGAGGCGTTCGGCCCGGCGGAGGCGACGGCCGAGGCTATGCGCGCCGCGGGCCTGGAGGCCGTCAGCGTCGAACGGTTGCCGGGCGGGATCGCGGCCGTCTTCGTCGGCCGAAAGCCTCGCTGATACGGATTTGTCCCATGCACTGCGCCAAATGCTTCTTTTTCGAGACGGCCGTCGGCGACGAGGTCTGCAACCGCTGCGGCCGGGCGTACCTTCCCGAGGCGAACGTGTACCTGGGACTGCTGGTGTTCGTGACGGCCGGCCTGGCGTGGTCGCTTCGGGCGCTCCTGACCGCGTCGGTGGACCCGTTTGTCCGGCCGGCGCTGGACGTGGGGGCGTGGGTGACGTGGCCGGTCTCAATCATCGAGCGTCCGGCCTACGGCCTGGTGATCGGGGCGTTTCTGGCGATGCTGGCGGTGGCGCCGATCCTGACGGGGGTGATGTACGGCAAGCGCGGGGGCTGGCTGCTGGTGCTCGTCATCGCGGCGGCGGGTCCGTCGCGGCTGGGCGAATCGTCGATCACGTTCGTTGTTCCGACGGCTGTCTTCGCCGGCGTCCTGGCGTTGGGCGTATGGATCGCGGCCGGGTACACCCTGCGCTTGCGGAGCCGACTGGCGGGCGCCCTACTGGGGCTTATTCCGGTGGCGGTGTATTGGTTCATTGCGACAGCCCTGAGCGATACGAGCCGCGTGGCGCCGGCCTTGTGGGGAGTCGTGTACGTGGCGCCGGTGGCGGCGGTGGGGCTGGCGGCCGCGGCCGCCTCGCTCGTCGTCGCCGTCGGAGGGGCGGACAAGTGGCACGTCCGCTGGCCCGGCGCGCTGCTGGCGGTCCTCGTAGCCGGGCCGGTCCTCGCGCTCCTGGCGTTCGTCGGCATGGACGAGGTCCGGTACGGGTTTCTGAAGCGGCCTCTCGGCGCGGCACCGAGCGTCCCGCCGCTGAAGGAGTATCGCGAGTTTCTCTCGCGCTATCCGTCGAGCCGGCGGTCGGCCGAGATCCGCGCCGACCTGGCCAGGCAACTCGCCTCGATGGGTCCCGCTGGGCCGAAAGGGTTCCCTGCGGCCCGGGAGGTCTGGCAGGAGATCCTGGACAAAAATCCCGACAGCCGATGGGCGATGGACGCGCAACTGCACCTGGGCGATGCCGACGCTGCCGACGGCCTCTTCCCCGAAGCCGAACGCCGATTCCGCGCCGCCCTCGACCGGACGGCCGGCCTCGAGGTGCCCGACGTGAACCCCATGGCCGACTTCACCGTCCTGGGGCATCTGTTGACGGTCGGCGACGCGCTGGAGGTGTGCGACCGGGCGAACCACCTTCAGGCCGTTCGCCGGGAAACGCTCCTGCACCTGGCGATCCTCGAGGAGAACCACCGGCCGACGCCGGCGGGGACGCGGGCGCTCGCCCTCCTTTTCCGGGCCTTCGCCTTGAAGGGAACCAACGCGTACCCGTCGGCCCTCGTCGAGGCCCGCGAGGCCGACCCGCAAGGGCCGCTGGCCGACAACGTCGCCTTTCGGCTGGCGATGTTCGAGGCCGACGAGTACAAACGCATCGAGCAGTTGAACCGCGTGGCCGAGGCGTACCCCGGGACCGACGGCGCGATGCAGGCGCGCCTCGCTGCCGCCGAGGGCCTTATCGCCCGGGCCGCCTCCGACCCCGGTTCCTGGCGGCGGGCGCGCGACGAGTTGGCCCAGGTCCGCGACGATCTGGGCCGGCGCCGGGCGCGCGACCCGCAGGACCTCTACGTCGCCGCCTTCGCCGACCTCGTGGGAAAGAAGATGGCCTATGTCGAAGCGCAACTGCGGCCCCCCGCCCTCTAAGCGCCTGATCGTCGGCGTCACGGGCGCGAGCGGCGCCCCCTATGCCGTCCGTTTCGTCGAGGAGGCCGTCCGCGCCGGACGAGAGGTCTACCTCGTCGTCACGCGCGCCGGGCGGCTCGTCCTGGCGGACGAGGCGGGCCTCGCCGGCTCGCCCGACGAGCCCGACTTCTCGCCCCTCTGGCCGAAGAAGGTCCTCGCGCACGTCCGCTACACGCCGGCCGAACGCCTCGACGCCCCGCCCGCCAGCGGCTCCTTCGACGCCGAGGCCGTCGTCGTTATCCCCTGCACGATGAACACGGCGGCGGCGATCGCCCACGGGCTTTCGACGAATCTTGTCCAGCGAGCCGCCCACGTCGCGCTGAAGGAAGGCCGGCCCCTGGTCCTCGTGCCGCGAGAAACCCCCATGACGGCCATGGACCTGGAGAACCTGGCGATCCTGGCGCGGGCCGGCGCCGCCGTCATCCCCGCGATGCCGGGCTTCTACCATCGGCCGCGGTCGGTTGCCGACCTCGTGGACTTCGTCGTCGGCAAGGTGCTCTCGCGGCTGGGCATCGAGCACGACCTGGACGTCCGGTGGCCCGGGGCGGAACCGGAGGCGTAGCGCGAGGATGCGACCGTCGCTTGGGCGAGAGTTTCTGGAGTTCGCGCGGACCATCCGCCTGGAGCATTCCCTTTTCGCGCTGCCTTTTGCGCTCGGGACGGCGATGCTGGCCGATCCCCCGTACCCCGCGCCGGCCGCGATCGCGCTCCTGGTGGCCTGCATGGTGACGGCGCGGACGGCCGCGATGGGCTTCAACCGCGTCGCCGACGCCGCACTCGACGCGCGCAACCCGCGGACGCGCAACCGGGCGATCCCGGCCGGAAGGCTGGGGCGCGGGACGGCCCTGGCGCTCGCGCTGGCGAGCGCGGCCGCCTTCGTGGCCTGCGCGTGGGGGTTCTGGTTTCTGCGCGGCAACCCTTGGCCGGGCCTGCTGGCCCCGGCGTTTCTCGCCGTCCTGTTCGGATATTCCTACACGAAGCGGTTCACCATTCTCTCGCACTGGGTGCTGGGCCTTTGCCTGGGTCTCGGGCCGGTGGGGGCGTGGATCGCTCTGCGCGGGTCGCTGGCGCTCGTGCCCGTGCTCATCGGCGCGGCCGTCGTGGTCTGGACGGCCGGGTTCGACATCTTCTACTCGTTCCAGGATATCGAGGTGGACCGCCGCGAGGGGCTGCACAGCGTGCCCGCGCGGACCGGGCGCGACGCAGCGCGGCGCTGGGCAGCCGCCTCGCACGCGGCCACGGTGGCGCTGCTTGCACCTGTGGCCATCATGGACTCGTCGGGCATACCGTTTTCGCGCCTGGGCCTTGGCAGCCTCCTGGCCCTGGCGGGGATAGCCACAACGTTGGTCCTGGAGCACCTGCGTGCCCGGCGGCAGTCGGACATCGAGATCGCGGGCGCCTTCTTTCCGCTGAATGCCTTTGTGAGTATCATGTGGCTGGTGGGCGTGTTTGTTGACGTGGTCATGAGGCTCCAGGTGCGGGTTATCCATTGACGCCGCTGTGTGGAATCGAAGCCAAGGTCGCCGCGGGCCAGCGCCTCTCGCGCGAGGACGGCCTGGCGCTCTTTGCGGCGGACGACGTTCCGGCCCTCGGTCGGCTGGCCGACGCCGAACGCCGGCGCCGCCACGGCCTGGCCGCCTTTTACATCATCAACACGCACGTCAACTATACGAACGCCTGCCTCAACCGGTGCCGCTTCTGCGCGTTCGCCCGTGACCCCGGCGACGCGGGCGCCTATCTGTTGGACATTAAGGAGATTCTCGACCGGGCCGCCCCCGACGTCGAGGCGGGAGCGACCGAAATCCACATCGTCGGCGGCCTCCATCCCGACGTCGGGTTGGACTATTACCTCGGCATGATCGGACGCCTGCACGAAGCGTTTCCCGAGGTGTGCCTTCAGGCGCTGACGGCCGTGGAGGTGGAGTACGCGGCGCGGCAAGCGGGCCTCTCGGTGACCGACGTCCTCGGGCGCCTGAAGGCGGCGGGCCTGGCGGGCCTGCCGGGCGGCGGCGCGGAGATCTTCGACGCCGACGTCCGCCGGCGCATCTGCCCGCGAAAACTGAGCGGCGAGGCCTGGCTCGACGTCCATCGCCGGGCACACGCCCTCGGCCTCGCGACCAACGCGACGATGCTCTACGGCCACCTGGAATCCCCGGCCGACCGCGTGGACCACCTCCTGGCGCTGCGCGGACTGCAGGACGAGACTCATCGGTTCCAGGCGTTCATTCCCCTGCCGTTCCATCCGGAGGGGACGGCGATGGCCGACCTCGAAGGCCCGACGGCCGCCGACGACCTGAGGACGATGGCCGCCGCACGCCTCCTGCTGGACAACTTCGACCACCTGAAAGCCTTCTGGGTGATGCTGACGCCGGACCTCGCGCAGGTCGCCCTGCGGTTCGGCGCCGACGACATCGATGGGACGGTCGTGCGGGAGGAGATCACGCACGCGGCGGGCGCCCGCACGCCCCAGCGCCTGACGCCCGACGCCTTGAAGCACCTGGTGCGCGCCGCCGGGTGCCAGCCCGTCGAGCGCGACACGCTCTACCGGCGGATCGCGCGCGGGGAAAGTTTCCGCGAGTGGACGAGGACCGGAACCTGAAGCGCCGCCGCCGCGCCCGGACAAGGCTGGAGGAATATCGCCGTGACTGTTTTCTTGGCTTGTCGGGTTAGAGTGAATGCAGATCGCACTGGCGGGCAAGCCGCCAGTGGCACCCGTGGTGCCTGTAATTGTTTTTTGCTTTGCGGCCCTCCGCCGCATAATTGATATGTCGCAATTTTTTCGGAGGATGGTCCGTGTCAAAGACGCAAGGGAGTGGCAATCAGTGCGCGTACAATGGTTGCACGGAACAAGCTTGGTCGGGTTCAAAAGCCGGTTTCTGTATGTATCATGCAGAGGAGAACGGGCAAGACGTTCAAGTCGCACTACAGGTGTGGGATGAGGCGAGAAAAAGGGCGGCCGCGCGCATCCAAGCTAACTTCAAAGGCTGGCATTTCCCGGAAGACCCAAGTAAAAAGTACTTCACAGATGTTTTCTTTGCCGATACTCCTTGGTTTGACGGATCAACGTTCCATGGCCATGCGCTGTTCTTCCGCACCAAGTTCAATTCGGCGGCTCACTTCGATAACGTCATTTTCGAAAAGGAAGCAGATTTTAGGTATGCTGACTTTTACCAGTCTGGCTTCTTCCAAAACGTCACATTTGAGGACAAAGCCATCTTCGACAACGCAAAGTTTAACACCGCCGCGTCGTTTGGAACCAAGGAGGGATGTGGACACACGGTCTTCAAGAAGGAGGCTCGCTTTAAATGGGCGTATATCAGGCGAAACGCGCACTTCTTTGATGTGGTATTTGGGCCCGACTCGGAAGCGATGTTCGAGAATACGGAATTTGATGGCCATGTGCGGTTTGACCGCGCGACATTTCTTGGTGGGGCTAATTTTTGTGGAGCTTCTTACAGAACCGGCCGAGATGTTGTGTTTGACGAGCCAACACCTGGGGACAAGCCCTCCCGCCCGCGCGCGGCAGGCGAAAGCGCCTATCGATTGGCAAAACTAGCGGCTTACGCACGGAGAGAGTTGGAGAAAGCCGACCTGTATGGCTATTACGAGTCGCTAGCGCAATCTTCGGTTAAGTCCACATGGCAACGAGTGTTGAGTATTCCTTCGGCTTGGGTTCGCCGGACCCTGATTTGGTTGGCGTGCCGACCGTGGCGGCTGGTCATATTCGCCGTATTGATTATTGGGGGTTGCACTGTTTTCTACGCAAGCTACGGTGCTGTTGCCCCGTCCGCGCTTTGTCAGGAACAACTCTCAGCTCACGATACCGAGTGGGGAGAGGCCATTCATTTCAGCGTTGTGACCTTTACCACCCTGGGATATGGTGACCTACAACCTAAACCGGAAGGGTGGTTTAAGTTTGTTGCCGATGCAGAAGCGGTGGCGGGCGTCTTGACAATGGCACTTTTCATTGTGTTGATGACACGTAAGTACTTGGCGTGAATTGCGTTTCCGAAGCATTCCGCCTTCCGCTTTCTTTGCCTCTCTCTGCGTTCTTTGCGGTTAAGGTCCGTCCGGTTCCCCGAAACTCGTCCCGACGCTGCGCGCGACCGCCAGGAGCGGTTCATCGGCAGGCACCAGTTGCGGTCCGTGAGCGGCTTCCTCCAGCACGACGTCCGTGACGCGCCCCTTTTGCCACGAGGCCATGCGGCCCCACGAGCCGGCCTTGACCAACTCGGCCGCGCGGTGCCCCAGGCGCGTCGCGAAGACGCGGTCGAAGGGCGAGGGTGTCCCGCCGCGCTGGACATACCCCAGAACCGTCGCGCGCGATTCGATTCCCGTCAGGCGTTCGAGGCGCTCGGCGACGAGGTGGGCGACGCCGCCGAGGCGCACGGGGTCGGTGCTCGTCTCGACGCGGCGGCGGACGACGGGCTGGCCGCCTTCGGGTTTCGCGCCCTCGGCGACGCAGATGATGCTGAACCGTTTGCCGCACCGGTAGCGTTGGCGGCAGACGTCGGCCACGGCCTCCCAGCGGAACGGGAACTCAGGGATAAGGATGACGTCGGCGCCGCCGGCCAGCCCCGCGTGCAGCGCGAGCCAGCCGGCGTATCGGCCCATGACCTCGGCCACCATGACGCGGTGATGGGCGCCGGCGGTCGTGTGCAGCCGGTCGAGCGCGTCCGTGGCAATGTTGACCGCCGTCTGGAACCCGAACGTCAGGTCGGTGCCGCGGACGTCGTTGTCAATCGTCTTGGGGACGCCGACGATCGGGAGGCCCAGGGCGGCCAGCCGACCCGCGATGGCCATCGAGCCATCCCCCCCAATCACCACCAGGCCGTCGAGGCGGAGTTTCTCGAAGACGGCCAGGGCGTCGGCGGAGCGGTCGCGCTTGGTCACTCTTCCGCCCCTCGTCTCGGCCCAGGCGAAGGGGTCGGCCTTGTTGCTCGCGCCGAGGATCGTCCCGCCCAGCGTCAGGATGTTCGAGACGTCCGGCCAGCCAAGGTCGCGCGTGCGGTCGAGGACGAGCCCTTCGTAGCCGTCAAGAAAACCGACGACCTGGGCGCCGTACTCGTGGAGGAGGGTCTTGACGACGGCGCGGATGACGGCATTGAGGCCGGGGCAGTCGCCGCCGCCCGTCAGGACGCCGACGCGGAGCGGCGTCCGGCGGCGCGTCGCGGTTTTCCGCTTGGGGTTCTTGCGTCCGGTTCTCTTGGCCATCCGAACTCCCTTCCCTCTGTGCCGACGGGCGATTCTACTCCCTTCGGCGCTGCGGTTACAGGGAAAACGAAAAGCCGCGGCGTCGCCGGCGGGCGCGGAAAAAGGAACCCGACGCCGGCGCGGCGCATCCAAGGAGGTGCGCAGATAGTGCGCGGCTTGCAAAGCCGCGCCGACGCCGGTACGCTTTCGGCAGCGATCGGGAAAGGGGGAAGCCATGCGGTGCGCACGAATCGCGGCAGTGGTGGCGGCGGCGCTGATGCTCATCGCGCCGGGATGCCAGAACACGCGCGACGCGGTCCCGGCGGGAGAGGGCGGGCCGCGCTCCGCGCTGCGGCAGTGGCACCAGGCGCTCCTCCGTGGCGACCGGGCCGAGTACCTTGCCTCGTTCGCCGGAACCGAGGAGGAACTCGTTCTTGCCCTGGCGATCTTCGACGCCGTCCAGGTGAACTACAGGTTCTATAACGCGGTGGTCGCCAAGTACGGGGCTGACGCGTGGAAGGCGTTCGAGGGGGCCGGAGCCGCGCGCGTGCACCTTTGGCCGCGCGACCCGGGATGGACGGCGACAATCACCGTCGTCCGGACGGGCGATTTTGCCGTCGGATATCTGCCCCGGGCTCGCGTGCCGATGCATCTGAGGGAGGATGGCGGCCGATGGCGGATCGATGCGGCCAGCCTGATCCCGCCCGGCCAGACGGCCGAGAAGGCCGCCTATTACCTGTTCCGGTGGTCGGCGGCGCTGCGGGAACTCGCGCAGCGTGTGGGCCGGCCGGGAGAACCGGCCGCGCCGCTTCGGCCGGACGCGCCGCGCGGGGCGCTGGAGGAGAAACTCGAGGCGGGCGAACTGAAACAGGCTGACGAGGCCATCCACTATATGATGATGCACTAATACTACTAATAAACTGTGTTCTTCAACGCAGAGGACGCAGAGAGCGCGGAGAACTGCAAAGATAGGGGAACGGCAAACAACATGCTTTGTGAGCCGCTGACGGAAATTGCCTTGCCGTTGTTACTCAATCCTCCCTCTGCGGCCTCTGCGCTCTCTGCGTTGAAATAGCGTTGTAGTACTAAGCCCCACCAGAAATGCTTTGACCGCATCCTTCGGCGTCGCTAGCGTGTGATATCTTGCCATGCCGCAAGGCGGGGTCCGGGCGGACCATCGGCTGAGCGAGCGATCTTCGCATCGCGGGCCTCGAGCGAAGACGAAACAGGGGGGCCCGGTGGAGAAGAAAGCAATGAAGCACTGGAAAGGTCTCGTGTTGGGGTTGGCGCTCGCGCTCCTGGTGGCTTCGCCGGTTCTGGCGCAGGAAGAAGGTGCGGAGAAACCGGCCAAGGCCGAAAAGGCCGCCAAGGGACCGAAGGCCGAGAAGAGCGCGCTTCGCGGCGAGTATGCCATCATGGCCAGCGTGTGCCAGTTCACCGACGCCCAGAAGGCGCAAGTGGAAGTGGCCCTGAAGGCGAAGAGCGACGCCGTCGCGGCCTGGGAAGAGGCCAACAGGGCCAAGATCGAAGACCTGAAGAAGCAGATGGCCGACGCGAAAGAAAAGAGCGACAAGGAGGCCCAGAAGCGCGCGGGTGAGGAAATGAAGGCCCTGAAGGAACAACTCTCCGCCCTCGAAGCCGAGCACGGTGCGAAGATCGCGGCGATCCTGACGCCCGAGCAGTGCCAGGCGTGGGAAGGGTTCAAACTCTACCGCGGCCTGATGGGGCGCTACAGCAAGGCCGAACTGGACGAGGGCCAGAAGGCGAAAGTCCGGGCCCTGGCGAACGAGGCGGCCAAGAAGATGCTGGCCGTCGAGGGCGCCGGTAAGGAAGCCGAGGACGCCAAGAACAAAATCGAGCAGGAACTCAAGGCCTCCGTCGAGAACGACGTCCTGACGGCCGAGCAGAAGGAAAAGATGAAGCCGGCCACCAAGGAACCGAAGGAAAAGGCCCCGAAGAAGAAGGCCGGCGAGCAAGGCGCTGAAGCGCCCGCCGAGATGTAACGCAGCCGCAAGAGGCTTTCCAAGGCCGGGCGCGCCGGACGGCGCGTCCGGCTCTTTTTGGGCGCGTAAGGGAAAATGGGGTCTGACCCCGTTTTTTTTGGCACCGGCCGCGGCGGGAGGCGGCGGGGGCTTGCGGCGAAAAATCAGTGGACACGTCCGGGCTGTGGTATGATAACCTCTTGTACGTTCTGTTCGGGCGGGCCCGCGTGGGCCTCTCGGGCATGGCGGTCTTCGCCGGGCGGGGCGGCGGGCGAAGACAACTCTGGAGCCCCGGTGGGGAGCATGAACATGGGAATGCGTCAATGGTGGTTGGCTGGTCTGTGTGTGAGTTTGCTGGTGGCCGTGGTGGTCGTCGGCGGTTGCGAGGGCGAGCCGGAGCCTCCGCCGGAAGCGCCTGCTGTTGAGGAACCGGCCCCCGCCTCAGCGGCCGAACCGGCCCCTGCGCCGGAGCCAGCGCCGGAACCCAAGGCCGATGCCGAGCCGGAAGCCTGAGGTCGTCTGAAGTGAAGCCGTGAGCGAATGCGGCCGGGCTTGCCTCGCGCAGGCCCGGCCTTGCGTTTTGCGCCCGCGCGAGAAAAAGCGTGCGAGGCCGATGGCCCCGCACACTCTTGCTTCAAGAGGAACCGGCGCCTATTTGAACTCGACCGTCACCAGGTGCGTGGAGCAGGAGATGCAGGGGTCGTAGGCACGGACGAGCATTTCGAGGCCGTGGCGGACCTGGTCCTGGTTCTTCCCCTCGTCCATCATTTGCGGGATGTAGGCGCGGAAGTCGGCCTCGATGTTCGCCAGGTTCTGATTCGTCGGGATGACGAGGTTCGCCCCCGTCACGATGCCGCTGGAGTCGTACTGGTAGTGATGGACGAGCGTTCCGCGCGGCACTTCGACGACGCCGACGCCTTCGCCCGCCTGCCCCGGCCACTGCATCGGCGGCTTCTCGTCCTCGATGCCTGCTTCAATCAGTTCGTCCAGGAGCCGAAGGATATCGTAGTAGCAATGGACGGTCTCGACGACCTGGGCGGTGTTGTTGTGGAAGGAGTTGTGGGAGGGCGCCTTCAGGCCGAGTTTCTCGGCGGCGGCCTTCGCCTGGGGAGCGAGTTGTTTGTGGTTGTTGTTGAATCGCGCGAGGGCCCCGACCATGAGGCTCTCGCGCTTATTCTTCACGTGCTTGGCGCTGGAGTGCTGGACGATGGACTCGTGGATGATCTTCCTGTAATCGCGCGGGCGGGCGCGGTCGCCGTCGCTGGTGACCAGGTCGCCGTCGAAGAAGGCGTACTCGTCGGCATGCGTGATGGATTCGTACTCGGTCTCGCGCGCGAAGTCGGGCATCGCGAGGGTGGCGAAGAGGTCCACGGTGGCCTGGACGTCGGGTTCGACCTTGGCGACCTCGGCCCGCAACTCTTTCAGCGTCCGGACGCTGGGCAATTTCATGTAGCCGCCGGGCACCATGCCGATGGGGTGGGTGTGGCGTCCGACGAGGACGCGGCAAATGTGAGTGGCCATGGCCTTCAGACGCATCGCCCGCAGCACCACGTCCGTGTGGGTCTTCGCGAGGGGAATGACGCTCGGGGCGCCCAGGAGGTCCGGGGCGACGAGGAAATAGACGTGGAGCCAGTGGCTGTCGAGTTGCTCGGCATCCAGGACGATCCGCCGAAGGCGCTCCGTCTGCTCGGAGCGCTCGAAGCCCATGGCGTCCTCGGTGGCCTTGAGGCTTGCCGAGCCGTGACCGCACGCGCAGATGCCGCAGATGCGGGTCGTCAGGAACATGGCGTCGGTCCACGAGCGTCCTCGGAGCATCGCCTCGAAGAAGCGGGGTGACTCGATGATCTCGAGTTTGCACTCGACCAGTTCGCCGTCCTCGACGCGGGCGACGATGTTGCCGTGACCCTCGACGCGCGTGACGTAATCAACTCGAACGTCCAACGTTTTCGACGCCTTCGCCATGCCGGTCATCGCTCCTGTCGCTCGCGCGCTCCCCTTCGGGTCGCGGCTAATCGGGGGCGGCGCTTACGCTTCCTTCGCCACTTCGTCGTACAGGCCCTGGAACAGACGGAACTCCCGCAGGATGTCGTCCATCGTCAGGCCGAACTCGGCCATTATGTCCTTGGCGGCCTGGGCGTTGGGATCGTCGACGAGTCCGCGGCACCCGATGCACTTGTGGCCCGCGCTCGGACACATAAACGGCGCACAGCCCGCCCGCGTCACAATCCCCAGGCACGGAATGCCCTTGTGCCAGAGGCACACGTTGTCCGCCAACTTGCAGTCCACGCAGACGGGATAGTTCGGCTGCTTGTAGGGCTTGCCCATGAGGAGGCACTTGGCGACCGTCAGAAACTCCTCCGGGTTGATGGGGCATCCGTGGATCTCGGCGTCGACCTTGACTTCGGCCTTCAGCGGGCGGGCGGCGATGTGCGGGAACCACGCCTTCTTGTCTCCGTACACGTACTGGGCGACGTCGTCGGGGTCCTGGAAGTTCTTGAGCATGTTGACGCCGCCGATCGTCGCGCACGCCCCGAGGGCCACCAGGACGTCGGTCTTGGCGCGGATCTCCTTCGCCTTTTCGATGTCGTGCTCCGTGACGAGGGAGCCTTCGACGAAGGCGACGTTGTAATGATCGGCGTCGCCGTCGGACGCCTCGCGGAACCGGACGATGTCGGCCCGTTCGAGGATCGGCAAAAGCGCGGGCCCGCAGTTGACCACCTGCAACTCGCACCCCTCGCAGCAGGAGAGGGCGTCGAACATGAGCGTCGGCTTGGCCATCCTCGACCCTTCTTCCCCCAGAATAGGGACCGTCATCCATTTCCGACGGCCCGTGTGGCACGGCGGGTCTTGTCCCGCCGTGCGCCAACCCACGGCCGGGCAAGACCGGCCGTGCCACTCACCAGGATCTATCTGCGGCCTTTCGCCAACGCCCCTAAATGCCTTCCCGCAGCTGCTTCACCTGTTCGTACGTGAAGATCGGCCCGTCGCGGCAGACGTACACGCCGCGGATCTGGCAGTGCCCGCACTTCCCCACGCCGCACTTCATGTGGCGCTCGAGCGAGCAGATGATCCGGTTCTCGCGGATGCCCTCGGCGAGGGCCTCGAGGACAGCGAACTTGAACATCACGGGCGGCCCGACGATGACGGCCCACGTCTTGGCCGCGTCCAGTTTGACCTGCTTAAAGAGCCGCGTAATCACGCCCGTCGAGCCCTTCCACTCCGGGCCGCAGCGGTCCACCGTGACCAATGTTTTAGCATCGGTGCGTTTCGTCCACGCGTCGAGTTCGTCGCGGAAGAGGAGGAGTTTCGGCTCGCGCGCCCCGACGAGGATTGTCACGTTGCGGTAATCCTTGCGGTTGTCCAGGCAGTAGCGGATGAGGCTCCGCGTCGGCGCCAGGCCCAGCCCCCCCGCGACAAACAGCACGTCCTCGCCCTTCATCTCCTCGTACGGAAAATGGTTGCCGAACGGGCCCCGGATCCCCAGGCGGTCGCCCTTCGCGTACTTCATCAGCGCCCCGGTCACGGTGCCGGCGCTGCGGACGCACAGTTCGAACACCTTGCCCTGCGTCGGGCTCGAGGAGATGCTGATCGGCGCCTCCCCCATGCCGAACACCGAGACCTCGACGAACTGCCCCGGCTCGTAGCCCAGGGGCTGGCCGTCCTCCATCTCGATCCGGAAGAATCGCTCGGTTTCGGTCATCTGGTCGGCCGAGAGGATCTTGGCCATCCGCGGGACGTACGGGCTCGGGGCCGCGGCCCCTTTTTCGATATCCACGTCGGCTCGCGTCACAGGTCTAGGCTCCTCGTCCGGCCGGGCCGCCCTATCGGTTCCCGGCGATCTGAATGAACGTTTCCTTGATGCTGATGGCGGCGACGCAGGCCTGCTCGCACCGCCCGCACCCCACGCACCCGGAGCGCCCCGTCTGCTCCAGGATGAACTTTCCCTTGCGGTACATGCGGTGCCGCAGCCGGCTGGCCCGATGCTCCCGGAAGTTCTCGCCTCCCGCGACCTCGGCAAACGGATCCAACTGGCACGAATCGTAGCGCCGAACCCGCGTCCCGCTCCCGAGATCCTGGGCGATCACGTCCGCCACGTCCCAGCAGTAGCACGTCGGGCACGTCGTGTTGCAACTCCCGCACGAGAAGCACCGCCGCGCGATCGCTTCCCACACGAGGCTGTCGTACGATTCGTCCAGGATCTCCGGAAGGTACCGCACGTCGAACGGGAGTTTCAGGTGGAA
>JBAUDW010000173.1:0-42843 GCA_049678285.1 Phycisphaerae bacterium | reverse complement strand
GTGGACATGCAAATTGTCTCCATGCATGGCCACGCAAAACAGCGTGGCCATGCCACCCGTCCAATCTAACTGACGATAGCGAAGGACATTACACGCAAGATGCAAAATCCTGTAAAATGGCGGGGCTACACCCCGCTGAAGCGGGGCAAAGGCCCATGAATGGGCCTAACAGCCACTGCCACAATCCGCCGCCAAACCCAACCGACCGTCCGGTCGGTTTAGGGGGGTGACGGAAGAGCGTGCGGGGCGTAGAATGTCGCGGCGTCGCAAGTTCTCCTGCGGAAGGACCTTATGAAGCGTGTTTGGGTGAGCGTGGGGGTGGCGATCGTTCTGTCCGCGGCCGGGGCGGGGCTGGTCGCTCGCTGGCTGCGCGTCGGCCCGCCGGCGGATCTGGAGGAGCGCGTGGCGACGTTCGGGGAGCGTCCGGCGGCGTTCGAGGTGTCGTTCCCGGGCGAGTTTCTGGCGTCGTCGGGCGAGCCGGCCGATTGGTCGGGCGACTGGCCCGCCTTCCGCGGTCCGAACCGCGACGGCATCAGCCCGGAGGGCGTGCGTCTGGCGCGGAAGTGGCCGGCCGCCGGGCCGCCGGTCCTCTGGTCCATTGCCGTGGGCGAAGGATACGCCGGCGCCGCCGTGCACAAGGGCCGGGTGTACCTCCTGGATTACGACGAGAAGGCGAAAGGGGATTGCCTGCGTTGCCTGTCGCTGGCCGACGGGCGCGAGATCTGGCGGCGATGGTACAAAGTCCCGATTCAGCCGAACCACGGCATCTCGCGGACGGTCCCGGCGGTGACGGACGAGTATGTCGTGACGCTCGGCCCGAAGTGCCATGTGATGTGCGTGGACGCCCGGACGGGGGCGTTCCGTTGGGCGCTGGACCTGGTGGGCGAGTTCGGCACGCAGGAGCCCAGATGGTATGCGGGACAGTGCCCGCTGGTGGACGGGGGCCGGGCCATTCTCGCGCCGGCGGGGCCGTCGGTCCTCCTGATGGCGGTCGATTGCGAAACCGGCAACGTCGTATGGAAGACGCCGAATCCAGAAGGATGGAAGATGACCCATACGTCCGTCATGCCGTTCGAGGCCGACGGCGTGCGGCAGTACGTGTACACGGCGAGCGGGGGCGTGGCGGGCGTGGCGGCCGAGGACGGACCCGCCTGGAAGGCGGGCGAGATCCTCTGGACCCATCCCTGGAAGGTGAACTTCGCGAACTGTCCGTCGCCGGTGCCGCTCGGCGGCGGACGCCTGTTCCTCACGGGCGGCTACGGGACGGGCAGCCTGGTTCTGGAGGTCCGACAGCGCCACTGGCGGTTCGAGGTGGAGGAGGTCCTGCGGCTGGAGGCGAAGGAATTCAGCGCCGAGCAGCACACGCCCGTTTATTACGGAGGCCACTTTTACGGCGTGATGGCGAAGGAGGCCGGCGCGCTCGGGAACCAGTTGGCGTGCCTGGACCCGTCGGGGCGGCTCCTCTGGTCGAGCGGGCGGGAGAACCGTTTCGGTCTCGGCCCGTTCATGGTGGCCGACGGCCTCATCCTGGCCCTGGAGGACAAGGGGACGCTCGTTCTGGCGGAGGCGTCGCCCAGGGGATACGTGCCGCTCGCGCAGGCCAAAATCCTCGAAGACGGTTACGAGGCGTGGGGACCGCTGGCGCTGGCGGGGGGTCGGCTGATTCTCAGGGACCTGACGCGGCTGGTCTGCCTGGACCTTCGAGCCGACAGAAGCGCAGCGACGAGCGTCGCTTCAACTCGCGCGGGTGCGGCGGAAGGAGGGCCGGATGAGTGAACGCAAAGGCGTGCCGATTGTCAATGTTCTGATCGGCCTCGTCATCGCGGGAGCGCTCGGCGCGGCCGTCTGGGCGGTCCTTCAGATCGAGCACACGGGCGAAGAGCACCGCGGCGTCGGGAGGGACCTCCTTTACGATCAGAGCGAGATCCGGAAGGTGGACCCGAGCCTGATTCGCTATCGCCAGGCCGGCCGCGTGCCGACGCTTTTCAAGGCCGCGCGCGGACTGGCAATCGGGCCGAACGACCGGATCTACGTGACGGGCGACGCTGGCATTCGCGTGTTCGAGTCTGACGGGAAGCGCGTCGCGGAGTTCGAGACGGGCGGCGAGCCGGGGTGCCTGGCGGTCGCGGCCGACGGGACCGTCTTCGTTGGTCTGGTGGACCACATTGAGGTTTATGATGCCGCGGGGAAGCGTTCGGCGGCGTGGCCGAGCCCGGGCGTCGGGACGCTCCTCAGGTCGGTGGCCGTGCAGGACGACCGCGTGTTTGCCGCCGACGCGGGCAACCGCGTCGTGCTTTGCTATGACCGGGCGGGCGCGCTGGTCCGTCGGATCGGCAAGGCGAGCACCGGTGACGAGGAGGAGGGGTTCTTTCTTCGGAGCAACGAGCATTTCGACCTGGCGGCGGGGCCGGACGGGGCGATCTGGGTGGCGAACGCGGGGCGATTTCGCCTCGAACGATGGACGAGCGACGGCGAATTGAAGTGGTCGTGGGGCGCGGGGTCCACGAAGGTGCAGGATTTCTTCGGGTGCTGCAACCCGGCCCATTTCGCCTTGCTGCCGGGCGGCGGATTTGTGACGAGCGAGAAAGGCTTGCTCCGGGTTAAGACCTATAGCCCGGAAGGGGTGTTCGATGCGGTCGTGGCCCCGCCGACGGATTTCAGCGAGGAGGCGGGCACCCTGGACGTGGCGGCGGACTCGCGGGGCCGGGTCCTCGTGCTCGACCCGTCCGCCGGCGAGGTGCGCTTTTACGAGCGAATCTCCGAACCGGAGCGAAAGGAGTAAGGCGATGCACAGACAAGACGGATGCGACGAAGGCAGGCGCGCCTTTCTGCGGGACGCCGTGCGGTATCCCGCGCTGGGAGCGCTCGGGCTGATGGCGGCGTCCCTCGTGCGGCGAGAAGGGCCGCTTGATGCCGAGGGGAAATGCACGATTGCAGAAGCCTGCCGCAAGTGCCCGGCCCGCGACCGGTGCCGCTTGCCGCAGGCGGAACTCTCGCGCCAAGCCTTTGACAGGTCGTGACGATGGCGAAAGAGGAAAAGGGACTGTCGCGCCGCGAACTCCTGCGGCGCATCGGCATGGGAACGGGCCTCGTGGCCGTCGTGGGGACGGCCGCGGCGCTCGGCGGCCGCACGCGGCGCGGAGACACGGTCTGGCAGATTGACCCGGCCAAGTGCATCCAGTGCGGCAACTGCGCGACGTACTGCGTCCTGGAGCCCTCGGCCGTCAAGTGTATCCACGCCTTCATCTTGTGCGGATATTGCGAGTTGTGCTTCGGCTACTTTCAGCCGGGCGTCGAGCCGCCGCGCACCCTGGACGTGGCGGGCGCGGAGAGCCAGTTGTGCCCGACGGGAGCGATCAACCGGCGGTGGATCGAGGGGCCGCTCTACGAGTACACGATTGACGAGCCGCTGTGCATCGGTTGCGGCAAGTGCGTCAAGGGGTGCACGCTGCACGGAAACGGGTCGCTGTTTCTTCAGGTTCGGCACGACCGGTGCCTGAACTGCAACGAGTGCTCGATAGCGGCGGCGTGCCCGTCGGGCGCGTACACTCGCGTGCCCGCCGACAACCCCTACCTTCTGAAAGACAAGGATACCAAGCGTTGAAGCGCCGCGTTCTGCTGGCTGTCCTCGCCCTTCTCACCGTTTCCGCCGCCCTGCCGGCGGCGGAGCGCGGTGCGCAGCCGCCCCCGGCGCAATTCGAGAGCGGGTACGAGCGGCCGACGGTCGAAAACCCCGAGCCGCGCGCCGACGCGTTCGACTACGTGGACGTTGCGGTGCTGGCCGTCGCGCTGGTTCTGGCGTCGTGGCTGGCGCTCAGGGTGCGGTCGCGGGCGTGGATTTTCGTCGTGATGCTCGGCGCGCTCGCGTACTTCGGTTTCTGGCGCGGCGGGTGCGTGTGTCCGATCGGGGCGATTCAGAACGTCGCGCTCGCGCTCGGGGATTCCACCTACGCCATTCCCCTGGCCGTGCTCGCGTTCTTCCTCCTGCCGCTCGTCGCGGCCCTCTTTTTCGGGCGAGCGTTCTGCGGGGCCGTCTGTCCCCTCGGGGCCGTTCAGGACGTCGTGCTGGTGCGGCCGGTGAAGGTTCCGGCCTGGCTCGAACACGCGCTGGGTCTCCTGGCCTACGTGTACCTCGGGGCGGCCGTGCTGTTTGCAGCCACGGGGTCCGCGTTCGTCATCTGCCGATACGACCCGTTCGTCTCCATCTTCCGCCTCGTTTCGGTTTTCCACTCGGAGAGCCTGATGGATGCCGTGCGAGGCAGCATGACGATGCTGATCCTTGGGGCGAGTTTTCTGGTGATCGGCCTTTTCGTCGGGCGACCGTACTGCCGGTACCTGTGCCCCTACGGCGCGCTCTTGAGGCTCTTCTCGCGGGCGTCGCGCTGGCACGTCGCCATCACGCCGGACGAGTGCGTCGAGTGCCGCCTGTGCGAGGACGCGTGCCCGTTCGGTGCGATCCGCAAGCCCGCCCCTCCGCCGACGGGTCCGCGGACGGCGGGCAAAGGCCGGCTCGCGGCCCTGGTCGTCGCGCTGCCGATCCTCTTGGGGCTGGGCGTCTGGCTCGGCACGCGGGCGGGCCCGGCGATGGCCCAGGTGCACGACACGGTGCGCCTGGCCGACCGGGTGCGCCTCGAGCAGGAAGGCCGGGTCGAGGGCACGACGGACGCGAGCGACGCGTTCTATGCGACGCGCCGGCCGGTCGAGGAACTCTACCAGGAGGCGGCGGGGATCGCCGGCGACTTCGTTTGGGGCGGCGGAGCGCTTGGGGCCTGGGTGGGCCTCGTCCTGGGCGCGAAACTCATCCATCTCTCGGTCCGCCGGACGCGGACCGACTATGAGCCGGACCGCGCGACGTGCCTCGCCTGCGGGCGGTGCTTCGCGTACTGCCCCAAAGAGCAGGACCGGCGGGCGAAGAAAGGCAAGCAGGAAGACGGATGACGACAGAGAGACGCAACCCGTTTGATTCCCGCCGGCGAGCCGGAGTCGCCTACGCTGTTGCATTGGGCGCAGCGATCGTGGCCGGGGCGTTCTCGGTGGCGGTCGGCGTCGAACTCGTCGCGCACTGGGTGGCGAGCCAGCGGTGGGACCCGTTCGATTCCCCGATGCTCGCCCGGATGCGCGAAGAGGCGCTCAAGGAGAACTTCAGCGATGCGGCGCTTGTCGAAGAGATCCGGGGGTACGAACTCTCGCTTCGCCGGGAGTACTACTATCGGCAGGCATTCTCGCGGTGGGGCGGCTGGCTGCTTCTGGGCGGGGTGGTGGTGTTCCTGTCGGCTGTCAAGTACGCCGCCGATTGCCGGAAGGAGGCGCCTAAACCGGCAGGCGGGGCGGCGCCGGAAGACGCTCCACGGACGGCCTCGGCGGCTCGTTGGGCGGTGGGCGCGGTCGCACTGGCGATTGTCGGGGCGACGGTGGGCGTGATCGCGCACTTCAGCGCGGTGCCGCTCAGCGTGACGGCGCCTCCGGCGGAAGAGCCGACGGGGGCGGCGGCGCCTTATCCTTCGCCGGAGGAGATCGCGCGCCAGTGGCCGCGGTTCCGCGGCCCGGGGGGCGTCGCGACGAGTGCCTATGCGAACATTCCGACGAAGTGGAACGGTAAGAGCGGCGAAGGCATCCTGTGGAAAACGCCGGTGCCGCTGCCGGGACGCAATTCGCCCGTCGTCTGGGGCGACGCGGTTTTCCTGACCGGCGCGACCGAGACGAAGCGCGAGGTTTATTGCTTTGACGCCCGCTCCGGACGCCTGAGGTGGCAGAGGCCCGTCGAAACGCCGGAGGGAAAGGCGGCGCCCCCGCCCGAAGTGGAGAAGGCGACGGGCTATGCGGCGCCGACGGCGGCGGCGGACGGCCGGCGCGTCGCAGCCATTTTCGCAAACGGCGACGTCGCGGCATTTGATTTCGAGGGGAACCCCCTCTGGGCGCGGTCGCTGGGCGTTCCGAAGAACATCTACGGCCACGCGGCCTCGCTCGCCATGTATCGGAACATGGTGCTGGTTCCATACGACCAGGGCCGTCCGGAGGACCGCAAGAGCCGCCTGATCGCCCTGGACGCCGCGACGGGGAAGACCCTCTGGGAGGTGCTCCGCCCGGTCAGCGGCTCATGGGCGACGCTGATCGTGATTGACGCCGGTGGAAAGGCGCAGGTCGTCATGGCGGCCGACCCGTGGGTCATCGCGTACGCCCCCCTGACGGGCGAGGAAATCTGGCGCGCGAAGTGCCTGTCGGGCGACGTGGCCCCGAGCCCGGTGTTCGCGGGCGGCGTGGTGTATGCGGTGAACACGGGGGCCGACCTCGTGGCCATCCGGGCCGACGGCCGGGGCGACGTCACGAAGAGCCACATCCTCTGGCGCTCGCCGGACAACTTGCCGGACGTGTGCAGCCCGCTCGCCGGCGGCGGACTGGTCTGGACGCTGCTGACGTACGGCACGTTGACGTGCTACGACGCGCGCGACGGCCGGATCGTCTACGAGCACGACCTGGACGAGGCGTTCTGGTCGTCGCCGAGCCTCGTGGGCGAGGCGATTTACCTGACGAGCGAAAAGGGTGTGACGTTCCTCGTCTCGGCGACGAGGGAATTCAAGGAACTCGGGCGCTCGGAGTTGGGCGAGAACGTGTACGCGAGCCCGGCGTTCCTCGACGGCCGCATTTATGTCCGCGGCGAGAAGCACCTGTTCGCCATCGGAAACGCGAAAGAATGAGCGACCTCGACCTGCAATTCGTGGACGAGGCGGTCCGGCAAATCGGCCGCGGACCCGACGCCGTCATCCCCATCCTCCAGGCCATCCAGGAACAGTACCGCTACCTGCCCGAGGAAGCGCTCGAGCGGGTGTGCGCGATTACCGACATTACGCCGGCCCGGATCGAGGGCGTGGCGACGTTCTATTCGCAGTTCCGCCGACGCCCGATGGGGCGCCACCTGGTGCGCGTCTGCATCGGGACGGCCTGCCATGTCAAAGGCGCGGGCGTCGTCCACGACGCCTTTTATCGGCACCTCGGCATCGCCGAGGGTGACGACACCGACCCGGAGCGGATCTTCACGGTCCAGAAGGTGGCGTGCCTCGGGTGCTGCACGCTCGCGCCGGTGGTGCAGATCGACGGCCTGACGTACGGCCACATGGCGCCGGACCTCGTGCCGAGGGTGCTCCGGGATTTTCTGGCGTCCGAGAAGGCGCTCGCCGGCCGCCGCAAGAAGCGGCTCGCGGCGCCGGCCGAGGCCGGGGGCGGGCAGATCCACATCGGCCTGGGCTCGTGTTGCGTGTCGCGCGGGAGCGCTCAGGTGCACGAGGCGCTCGAACGCGCGGTGGCGGAGGTGGGGACGCCGGTCATTGTGAAGCGGGTCGGTTGCGTGGGCATGTGCCACCAGACGCCGCTCGTTGAGATTGTCGTGCCGGGGCGGCCCTCCGCGTTCTACGCGCAGGTTCAGGCGGACGACGCGGGGGCGATCGTTCGGAGGCACTTCAAACCTCGCGGCCTTTCGCGGCGCGTGCGTGCCGCCGCGGGGCGGGCACTCGATGCGCTCCTGACGGACGAGGCGTGGCAGCCCGTCGCGCGCTATGCGATGGATGTGCGCGACCCGCCGGTGGCGGCCTTTCTCGGCCCGCAGCAGCACCTGGCCACCGAAGGGTTCGGCCAGATTGACCCGCTGGACCTGGACGAGTACCTGGCCGCCGGCGGGTTCCGGGCCGCCGAGCGGTGCCTGCGGGAGCGGACGGCGGAAGAGGTCATTGACGAGATTCGCCGGAGCGGCCTGCGCGGGCGCGGCGGCGCGGGGTTCCTGACGGGCGAGAAGTGGCGGCGCGTCCGCCAGGCCCCGGGAGAGCCGAAGTATCTCGTCGCGAACGGCGACGAGGGCGACCCGGGGGCCTTCATGGACCGCATGCTCCTGGAGTCGTACCCGTACCGCATCATCGAAGGGATGATCGTCGGCGCGTACGCCGTCGGCGCGGCCGAGGGCATCTTCTACATTCGCCACGAGTATCCGCTGGCGGTTCGGCGGGTGCGCGAGGCGCTCGAAAGGTGCCGGGAGCGCGGAATCCTGGGCGAGCGCGTCCTGGGCACGGAGTTCCGGCTGGACTTGCGGATCATGGAAGGGGCCGGGGCGTTCGTCTGCGGCGAAGAGACCGCGATGATGGCTTCCATCGAAGGCCGTCGCGGCACGCCGCGCCTCCGCCCGCCGTATCCCAGCGCGGCCGGCCTCTGGGGCAAGCCCACGCTCATCAACAACACCGAGACGTTCGTCCTGGTCCCGTGGATTGTGCGGAACGGGGCGGGGGCGTTTGCGGCCATCGGCACGGAGCACAGCAAGGGCACGAAGGTCTTCGCGCTGGCGGGCAAGGTGGTGCGGGGCGGCCTCATCGAGGTGCCGATGGGCGTCACGCTCGGACGGATCGTCGAGGAGATCGGCGGCGGCATCGCCGAGGGCAAACGGTTCAAGGCCGTCCAGGTCGGCGGCCCGTCGGGGGGATGCGTGCCCGCGTCGCTCGCCGATACGCCCGTCGATTACGAGGCCCTGACCGGCGTCGGCGCCATGATGGGCTCGGGCGGCCTCGTCGTGCTGGACGAAGCGGACTGCATGGTGGACATCGCGAGATATTTCCTTTCGTTCACGCAGGACCAATCGTGCGGCAAGTGCACGTATTGCCGGATCGGCACCCGGCGCATGCTGGACATCCTCGAGCGCATCGTCGCGGGCGAGGGCCGGGCGGGCGACCTGGAGGCGCTCGAACACCTGGGCCGAATGGTGAAGAAGGGGAGCCTCTGCGGACTCGGGAAGACGGCGCCGAACCCGGTGCTTTCGACGCTCCGCTATTTCCGCGAGGAGTACGAGGCGCACCTGGCGGGTCGGTGCCCGGCCGGCGTATGCAAGGACCTGATTACGTACCGCATCACGGACGATTGCATCGGGTGCACGCGATGCGCCCAGCACTGTCCGGCCGACGCGATTCCGATGAAGCCTTACGAGAAGCACGAGATCGATACGGAGAAGTGCATTCGCTGCGGCACGTGCCGGAGCGTCTGCCCTTCGGACGCCGTCCGCGTCGAGTAAGGGTGGATTCAACGCAGAGGACGCGGAGAGCGCAGAGAAAGGCGGCGACGGGGGAAAGGCAACAGCAAACGGCAAACGACCAACAACAATGACTACGGCGCGACATCGTTCGAGCCGCCCGCGGAAGCGGGCGGGCAGGTTCCCTACCCTGGCACGTGCCACGGTGGGGAACGTGATCCCGGCGCGCCGGGACTGCTGCCGCCGGCTCGAACGGCGCGCGGCGCGTGGGTGCCCGCCTCGGCGGGTAAACTGTGACCCACCGCGCAAATGATGCAAGTGGCGCTGTAGGATTAACCATTTTGAGGAGTAGTCGCTCTGCGGTCTCCGCGATCTCTGCGGTGGGAGCGCCTTAGCCATGCCGCGATTGACGATAGACAACCGGGATGTCGAGGTGCCGGAGGGCGCGACGATCCTCGAGGCCGCGCGGCGGGCCGGGATCGCGATTCCCACGCTCTGCCACCTCGAAGGGCTGCCTCCCGCGACGTCGTGCATGGTGTGCGTCGTCAAGGTGCGCCAGCCCGACCGTTTGGTGCCGTCGTGCGGGGCCCCGGCCGAGGACGGCATGGTCGTCGAGAGCGAAACCGAGGAGGTCCGCGAGGCCCGGCGGGACGCGCTCGAACTTTTACTCAGCGATCATCTCGGCGACTGCGAGGCGCCGTGCCAGGCTATCTGCCCGGCGAGCCTCGATATTCCGCGGATGCTCCGGCACATCGCTGCGGGGCGGGGCCGCGAGGCCTACGCGCTCGCGCGGGACGCTCTCGTTCTGCCGGCGACGCTGGGGCGGATCTGCCCGGCCCCGTGCGAGAAAGGATGCCGGCGGGGGGAACGGGACGGGGCCGTGGCCATTCGCCTGTCCCATCGTTTTGCGGCCGATGCCGCGCTCAACCAGGTGGACCTGCCGTTGCCCGCGCGGGCTGGCGCCACGGGCAAACGCATCGCCATCGTCGGGGCGGGACCGGCGGGGCTCTCGGCCGCGGATACGCTCCTGCGATACGGCCACGCGTGCACGGTGTTCGACGACCGCGAAAAACCCGGCGGGATGCTTCGGCACGGCGTTCCCGTGGAAAGGTTGCCGCGCGACGTTCTCGACGCCGAGGTGGCGAGCGTTGAGCGGCTGGGGGCGACCTTCCGGATGGGGGTGCGGGTCGGGCGGGACGTGGCGCTCGACGACCTGGTGCGCGATTTCGATGCCGTCATCGTCGCGGTCGGTGCGCTCGAGGAGGGCGGGTCGGCGGCGCTGGGACTTGAGCCGTCGGCTCACGGCATCGCGGTGGACCGCAAGACGCGCCAGGCCGGCCGGCTCGCCACACCCGCCGCGGCGGGGTGGCGACCCTCGATCTTCGCGGCCGGCGATGCCGTGCGCAAGAGCCGGATGGCCGTCCGGGCCGTGGCGGACGGGCGCGCGGCCGCGGCGAGCGCCCATCAGTTCCTTTCAGGGATCCCTATCGCCGGACCCGAGGTCGTGTTCTCGACGCACATCGGGAAACTCCTGGACGGCGAAATGGAACGCTTCATGGCCGAGGCGAGCGCAGCGCCGCGCACAAGCCCATCGGGCGGCGAGGCCGCCGGTTTCGGCGACGACGAGGTGCGGGCCGAGGCGCTTCGGTGTCTGCACTGCGATTGCCGAAAGCCCGAAACCTGCAAACTCCGCCTGTATGCCAGGCAGTACGGCGCCCGCTCGGGGCGCTACAAGAACGATCGGCGTCTGTTCGAGCAGCGAGCGTCGCATCCGGATGTGATTTACGAGCCGGGCAAGTGCATCGCGTGCGGCCTGTGCGTCCAGGTGGCGGAGCGTGCCCGCGAGCCGCTGGGCCTCGCGTTCATCGGGCGGGGATTCGACGTGCGCGTGAACGTTCCATTCGGGCGTTCGCTGGCCGAAGGCCTCCAGCACGTCGCCGCCGAATGCGTCGCAGCATGCCCGACGGGGGCGCTGGCGATGAGGAAGTCGGACCGCTGCCGCTAAGCCTGCCGACCACGTGCCGATCTGGGAAGACGCCCGGAGCTGGCAGCGGCACGTCTGGGTCCTTTGGAAATGCTTAAGGCGTCGGAGCTATCGCCCCACAAGACCCCGACCCGAATTTACACGGACTTCTCCTATTATTCTTTTCTGGATTTTTTCCTTGCCATTGTGCGGGGGGGGCGTACACGCTACCGATCAGGCTCATCGTGAGCTTGGCCGGTCACAAGGCCGTGAACGGTTACGGAATGCGGAGCGGGGGCCCACCCAAGTGGAGGATTCGCCTGTGACTCATCACGTGACTCGTCGAGAGTTTCTGGCAGCGGCGGTCCTCGTGCTGCTGGCCGCGCGGCTCGAAGCGGCGGCGGCCGACCCGGCCGCAGTCGCCGGCGGACCGCAGGCGGCCGTCGTCGTCTCGCTCGACGGCGATGGCTGGCTCCTGGCCACCGACCCCGCGTATGACAGCCGTTGCCTGCTGGTCGTCCGATCCACTCCGAAACCCGGCCAGATCACCATCACCGCCACCAGCGACGGGCTGGAGCAGGGCACCGTGACGCTCAAGAGCGAGCTGCTCATTGCCCCGTCGGTCTCGGCGGGGACGGTGGCGACCATCAGCAATGAGGGAAACCAGTATTCGTCAATATGGAAGCCGCAGATCACGGCTATCGATGGAGTCCGCGAGGGCAAATGGGGCGGTGCCATGTGGTGTCCCGTCTTCGGAACCCGGGTGAAGCTGACCGGAAATACCGGCCCCGACTGCGGAATCGCGGATGTCTTTATCGACGGCATCTATCAGAAAACGGTCGACTTCTACAGCCAATCGGCGAAGGAAGGCGTGACCGTGTTCGCGGCGGAAGGCCTCCCCGATGGCAAGCATCTGCTTGGCCTTCTGGCTCGCGAAACCAAACGGCCCGAGTCCGCCGGCACGGCCATCCGTTGGTCGAACGTCGAGTACGCGGCCGGGGAACATCCGGAGCGGTTCGTGCCGGTCCGGCGGACTCGGTTCGATCCCAATGTGCCGCTGTGGCTGGACGACCGGGGCGAGCCGGTCCAGTGCCACATGGGCGGCATCATGGTCCACGAAGGCAAGTATTACCTCGTGGGCACCGTCTGGCCGACCGCCGACAAACGCCTGCCGGGAATGCCGTACGACTGGTTCAGAAACGCGGGCTTCGCCGTGTATTCCTCCCCGGACCTGATGAACTGGACGTATTACGGGACTTACTGCGGCGCCGTCGATGATCCCGCTCATCCGCTGCATGACGAGACGGCCATTGCGGCACGGCCCAAGCTGATCCGCGCCCGCGGGACCGGCAAATTCGTCGTCCTGTTCCAACTGGTCGAACCCACGTTCCAGAAAACCAACGCGACGGCTGTCGCGGTCGCCGACAGGCCGGAAGGACCGTACCGGTGGCATGGCTTCCTCCAGTGCGATGGCCAACCGGTGCAAGGCTCCGACACCGCGGTCTTCACTGACGACGATGGCACGCAATATTTCCTGTCGGGGCTCAAGAAT
Organism: Phycisphaerae bacterium; assembly: GCA_049678285.1. GTDB lineage: Bacteria > Planctomycetota > Phycisphaerae > FEN-1346 > FEN-1346 > JAPLMM01. The sequence continues at coordinate 30,327 of JBAUDW010000173.1, read as the reverse complement.
CCCGATGGCTCGGGGTTCAACGTGTCCGACGTTCTCTATCAACTCGCGCCGGATTGTCTCAGCGTCGTCAAGTTCAAGCGCCTGGGCACGGGCGGCGAAGCACCGGCACTGTTCAAGCACGACGGTGTCTACTACCTCCTGCATTCGAATCTGTCCGGTTTGCACGTCAACGACAACTTCTATAGCACGGCCACGAACCTCTGGGGCCCCTGGAAATACGGGGGGAGAATCGCTCAGGGCCCCCACAGTGCCTTGACCTTCATGACGCAGACGACGGACGTGGTTCCGGTGGCTGGCAAGACCGGAGCCTTCATCTGGATTGGTGACAGCATTCGCGGCAACACGCCTCCCCACGCCCGCACTGTCTGGTTGCCGGTGACGCTAAAAGAAAAGGGCGAGATGGAAATCCGTTGGCGAGACTCGTGGGATCTGTCCGTGTTCGATTCAGTTCAGTAACCACCAAGGAATCCAACTATGAAAACAACGCTTATCATTCTGTCATGCGGCCTGTTCATGGCAGCATCCATCCAAGCCGACGAATCGTGTCAGGCCACGTTGGATGTCGTCTAACCCGCATATTTCACGCACGTATTGCGTTAGGGTGATATGGCGGTTTTGGGTGTTCGGGGGGGTGGAAGAGCGTCGTGGATGCGGGGTCGGCGCAAAAGACCCCCTTACCCCCACGGCCGGGCGTGCCGCAGGCGGTGGCGAAGGCCGGGTTGTGGAGGGTCAGCGGAAGCCGACGGCGGGAGGAAGGGGAAGCCGGAGGCGGGGCAGGCATCGGAGGCGTTCGAGGACGTGGCGGAAGAGCCGCTGCCAGGGATAGCCGCTCGCCAAGTGCAGCACCACCCTTCGGACCGAGACGCACACCCGCGCCCCGACCTTCAGAAGTTTCGTGCGGATGGTCCCGGCCTGGGCGTGGGCCATTTCCGTCCCCGCCAGCCCCTCCCGACGCAGCATCTCCACCAGGACGTAGGCCGCCGAGGCCAACAGCAACCGGAACTGGTTGGCCAGGAACCGAGGGCAACTCGTCCGGTCGGCAAACAGGTCCAACTGCTGTTCCTTGATGCGGTTCTCCATGTCGCCCCGGGCGCAGTAGAGCCGGTCGTAGAGGTCCTGCGGGTCTCCCGCCAGACGGGTAACGACGAACCGGGTGTTGGCCCCCTCGGCAAGATGCTCGGCCTTGACCAGCACCCGCCTCCGGCGGTCCCAGGTCTCGGCGGCATAGGCGACCTCGCCGAAGAGACGCTGCTTCGTGCCAGTGGCCTCGAACCGCCGCGAGGCCTGCTCGGCCAGAGGCTTCGCCAACAGCATCAGGCGGGCGTTTTGGGCCAGACCGAGAAGATAATCCACCCCGTGGCGGTCGCACCACCGCATGAGCCGCCAGCGGCAGAAGCCCGAGTCGGCCCGCACCAGGATCCGCACCCCCGGCCAGACCTGACGGAACCGCCGGACCAGCAACTTCAGAATCGCCCGGCTATGTTTGGAGGCGTCTATGTTTGACGGCCGCAGGTAGGCCACCAGCAACGCCTCGCCGCAAAAGACATAGAGCGGCAGGTAACAGTAGGCGTCATAGTACCCGTGGAAGAAGCGGCCCTCCTGGGCGCCGTGGAGGGGGTCGTCGGTGGCGTCGAAGTCGAGGACCAGTTCTTCGGGCGGCGTGCGGTGGGAGGCGATGAACGTCTCGACGAAGACCTCGGTCATCCGGGCGAAGTCCCGGCGGCCGGGCATGTTCTCCAGCCGCGAGAGCGTCGGCGGCGAGGCCAGCGGTTCCCGGGCATCGGGCGACCGCTCGGCCAGCATCTGCAGGAGCGGATCGTGGCGAAGCGTCTGGTGGTCGTTCTGGTCTTCGTATCCGAGGGCCAGACCGAAGAGGCGTTGCCGGAGCATGGAGGCGATGGAATGGGTGACGGTGGCAGGGTCGCGTCGGTCGTGGATGCAGGCGGCCAGGCGGTCGGTCAGTCCGAGGCGGCGGTCCACCTCGCGCAGCAGCAGACCCCCGGCATCGGAGGTCAGGTGGCCGCCGTCAAAATCCGCCTCGACGCGGCGGCGGAAAAGAGTGGAAAAGGTCAGGGGCTTGCGGTTACACTGTGTCATCGCGATGGCCTTTCGTTTGCGGGCACGGAACTATTACAAGTCCCTATCCTACAAACGATTAGGCCATCGCGCCACTTTTATCTCGACGAAACCCGTGAAATATGCGGGTTAGGTCGTCTTTCATCCGAAGCGAGCGTGCGTCTGGCACGGCCTTTGCGGCAGACGTTTCGCAGGTGCTGGTGAGAACTGGACCCCTTGAAAAGGAGGTGTGATCATGTCACTTTGGCTAGCTCTGTTGTGGGCCGTTGCCTGTGCCGCCGGTTTCGTCGTCTTCATCCTCTGTCGCAAGTGGATGGCCGACATCGGCCAGGAAGTTCGCGAAGAGGTTGATCACCAGATCCGCCGGATCCTCAAGGCCGCGCGGGAGGCCGAAGAACAGCTGCGCGGCGCCTTCGTTGACTTTCGAAATCCGGCGGCGGCCGTGCAGGAATTTCAGAAGGCGCGCGGCGAGATCGAAGGCGTTCCTCGGGCGAGTCCGCCCTGGAACTGGGCGGAAGCGGACCTGGAACTTCTCCGAAGACGTTCGGTCGCCGACGAGACCGCGCGCCGGTGCCGGCCGCGCGTGGTCGGGGCGATCGTCGGCATCGTGATCCTGGCCGTCTGCACGGGCGTCGTCACCGTTGTCCTGTCCAACAGCGTGCAGCCGGTTCTGGCTAATCCCGTCACCCCATCGGTCGCCACGAGCCATGCCGGTGGTTCTCTTCCGTCGCCCCTCAATTGGCCGCCGCCGGCGCCGACGCCGACGCCGACCAGCCTGCCGACACTACCGCAGGCACCGCCGCCACCTGCCGACGCCGCCGGCAACCCTCCGAGGGCCTCCACACAGGGCACGAGCAGTGGAATACCTTTCACCCAAAGCGGCGATTTGTTCCAACCTCCTTCCGACCAAGGAGGGCAGACGCAAACGACGACCGACCCTTCCGGCGCGGCAGGCGGTTCGCTACCGCCGCAGGATAACCCACTGACATCGCCCCAAGTGCCGCCGGCACCTGCGGGCAGCGCCGGCAATACGCCAGCCGCCGCCGGCCAGGACGCAACTAACGGCATGACCTCGGCAAAGGCCGTTACCACCAACCCCAGTCAACCAGGAGAAGACCCATGACCCAGACCCAATCTGAACCAGCGCCGTCCGGCATGGTGGCCATGTGGGGGGTTCCAGACCAACGCTGCTGCCACGGCAACGCGATGGTTTCCCAGACCGCCTTCGACATGTCCGGCCTCGATGCCCTGGCCCGCGACCTGGTTCCCCTGGTCATGGTTTGCGACAGCGACGACACGGCCCGGATCGACCGGCGGATCCTGGGTGAGTTTCAGCCCGCCGTCCTGCTGGAACGGGCCAAGACCGCTCTTCAGGCCATTCCCGACCTGTCCCTTTCAGGGAATCTCGACACCGAGGCCGTCCAGAAGAAGGCCGACCTTCTGAAGGCCCTGCATGCCGGCCGCAAACCCGAACTCGGCGAGCAGATCGCCAGGGGAACCTCCACGGTCTGCCAAGAAGCCGGGCAGCACCTCCGACGGACCTTCGACGCCGCGGCCGACAGGGCCCCCTCGAAGGTAGACGCGGTGGTGGACGATCTTTTGAAGGCCCTCGACCAGATGGCCGTGGTCGACATCGGAGACGAACAAGCCGTCGCGCGGTTCACCCGGCGGGCCGAGCAGCTCGCCGGCCTGCCGCGCTGCCGCCAGGAACTCCCAGATGCCTCTTTCAAGTCCCTTGAGCGGCAGCTCCTCGAGGTCGCCCAGACCGAATACAACCAGGCCTTCGACCGGATCGTCTCCGAGAGTTTCCGTCACGCCTGGCAGAACGAACGAGAAGCCCTTAGGGCGCGGATTGACCACTACCGTGAGGACGCCCAGGCCTTCCGGGCCAAGGTTCGCCGTTGCAACGAGGAGTTCGACCGCGCTTACCAACGGGCCAAGCAGCGGGCCGCTGCGCTTCGCTCGGGCAACCAAGTTCTCCTCGGTGGGGCCAGTGATGAGGACCTCCGGACCGCCTTGATGGAAAACCGCAAGGCAGGCAGTCAGGTCGAGCTCTTCGAGGGGCTCCGCCAAGACCTTGAGGAAAGGCTTCGCGAGCGGGCCCTGCGCCGGGGGCTGGGGACGGAGACCCAGCAGGTGCCTTTCCGCCGCCTGGTCCTGGCCCTGGCGGTCGACGAGATCGTCGAGACCTTCCGGGAAATTCTGCTGGCAGGCGTCTCGGGGACGCACAGCCTGTATGATGCCTGCCAGGCGCACGGCCTCGAGCGGTTGGTGACGGAATTGGGGCAGCGGTCGCATATCACCTCCTGGTTCGATGGCCGCGATGATCCGCGTTTCGGCATCACAACGTTCGAATTCAAAATGGTCCGGCTCCCCGCCCCCGCCAACCCGAAAGAGGTTGCGATCAGACAGATCCTCGAAACCCTCTTCCGGCAGGCCGGATTCCACGACATTCTGAGCAGCCGTCATGCGCACAGCATCAGCATTTTGAGACTTTACATCGGCTGGCCGATCGGCGTCGAGGGCGGCAACGGAGTGCTGCTTCAGGCCTACGGCCGCTCGGCCCGTACGGGCCATCTGCCTCATTTGGTCGGCATTCTGGCGGACAGCCAGGCCGGGAAACACACCCCCCGCATCCTTCGGTTGTTGGGTGCGATTGAGTCGGGAGTGAAATAGGAATTGGAAAACCTTGAACCAAGGAGCATGCCCATGAAAGAGACCGTTGCTTCCGTTCCGAATGAAGGTCGCTCAACCGAGATCACCTCCCCCGGCTTTCTCGTACTCGCTCTGGGCGGCGGCGGGAAGGCTTCGGCCCTAAGCGCGAAGAGACAGCACCAGGCCGCGGGTGAACCTTTTGCCATGATCACCATGGCCGTCGACGGCGACCCGGTCGACTTCGAGGCCTTTGACATCGCCATCCACATCGCCCTGACGCCCGAGGCGATCAGCCCCATGGCAAGCAACTCCCAGCGCTATGGCCCGGCCTGCCAAACCATCGTCCGGCATCATCCGCACCTGGTGGAGAGTGAGACCCTGGGCAACGGCGCCAGAACACACCGGATCATCACCCAGGCGGCCCTTGAGTTCTTCGAACAACGGATCACCGAAGGTCTGCGATCGGCCGTTCATGCCCTTTTACGTCAGGGCCCTTTTACTCGGATTCAACCGGTGATTATGGCAACTCTGGGTGGTGGAACAGGTTCGGCTGCCGCCGTTCTCTTGCTTGACTACTTCACAAATACAAATAAGAGGAACCAGATGATGTTGGGGTTACCCCCGGACTTGGTGGCAAAGCCCACAGGCTTTCTGATCGACGCCTATGCCCACGCCATTCAGCAACATAACGCCGTGACACCCGACTGGATACTGAGCAACATCTACGCGACGCGCGTCGAACTGGCGGAGTACGAGAAACAAGGCAAGGGTTTTTTGTACGCGTTTCACATCGGCCTTGGAAATAAAGCCGGCGCGGTCTTCTCCGACATCCCGGAGGTCTGCGAAGCGAATGGCCTGCAGGCCTGGGAGTGGATGGCTACCTATCCGCGATTCAAGAGCCTCGCTATCAATGGACTCGACTTCCACAAAGAAGACGGTCGTTACGGCGGGGATGACGTTCCCGAGACGATCTTCGGCATCTAATACCGGCATCCGCATGCTAAGAACCGCCGCTGACAACAGGATCAGCGGCATGAGGGGCACCCGGGTCACGAAAGGATCAAGACCATGGGAATCTTCTGTGGTTTGAACCGTCTTCGCCCGATCATTGCCATCGCCGGCATCTTGACGGCGTGGACACTTTGCTCCGGCGCGACCCCAAACCCCCGCGCCAATCCCAACCTAGGTCAAAATGTGGACCTACTGCGTATCGTGGTCCTGGACGTGTCAGGTTCCATGTCGACCCAGGATACCGGCACCCTGAGCCGGCTGGACACCGCCCGCCGGGAACTCCTCGATTCCTTGAAGATGCTGCCAGCCAGCGACAAGACCCCGGTGGTCTTGATTCCGTTTTGCGACGATGTCCTGAGCGCCCCCATCCGGACCTACACGGACAATGCCCAACTCGAGCAGGCGCTCAGCCAGTTGGCGGCTGACGGCAGCACGAACATCGCCGCAGGGCTAAGAGAGGCGATCCGACAGGCCCAACAGCACAACGCCGCCAAGAACCTCCTCCTTTACCTCTACAGCGACGGCGAGAACACGTGCGGTCCCGTTAGCCTCGTGTACGAGCAGGAACGCAACCTGGACACGCTCTTCGGCCAGCGGGCGACGAGAGGGCTTTCCCAGACCGTCGTGGTCAAGCGCTGGGGCGGCGTCATCGGAGACATGGTAGCCCGCCTGCAGAAGAATCCGAACGTTCAGGTTGTCGACGCCGGCCAGTTGGAACTCCGAACGGTCACGCTCATCCCCGCCGCCTCCGTCCAGGACATCACTTGGCGAGACCCGACTGCCGGCCTGGCCCTGATCCAGGTACAGGCAATGGTAAACAACACCGGCGGCACCGGCGCCGCTTTCCCGCCGACCGCCGCCGTGGAGATGAGTTGCCCCCTGGTCGGAAGTCAGTGGCTGAACGAACCCCGCCTCGCATTAAGCGGGCCCGCCCAGCCGCGCGTCTTCCAGTTGCTCGTAAAACTCGACCCGGAACAACTCAATCCGACCCAGAGCTACTCGCTCCCGTTGCGGTTCCAGGGCCCAAGTCTTCTGAAGACCGACCGGGGGTTGGCCGTGGTCATCACCAATCCCAGTCAGATCCTCTGCCCGCTCCCCACGAACCGGCTCTGTCCCAAAGTGACTGTGCAAGCAGCCTTGTCCGCTCGCGAGAAACCGCGTTGGCAGGACCTGCCCAACCGCGTCGCTTTCTGGCCCATGCGCCTGCGATTGGAACCCCAAACCACCCCACCGCTTGCCTGGCGGGAACAAGTCCTCTGGGAGGTTCGCGCCTTGGACGGGATCAAGGTCACGCCCGTCCGTGTGACCATGTCGCACGGCCCGGCCCAAGACTTGAACGTGGACCTTATCAAAAACCTTTCCCTGGACGAGGTGGCCCAAGGCCGGCCGGTCAAGGTGCGGCTTGAGATGACGCCAGTCGCTAAACCACGAACGCTGAACCTCTCGTCTGACCGGCTCCTGGTCACCGCGGAGGTTGACCTCCCGCCTCTCGGAACCACGAAGATCCACCAACAGGTCTCCTCCGTAGGCGAGCCGGAGTGGAGCGATCTCGTGGCGGGCCTGGTCACGGTGCCCGTCAAACTCATCGTCACCATCGATGGGCTGCTCTCGCCGGGCGCCGTCCTGGGCCTTGCGCCTTGTGCTGATGTGGTCAAGGTCGACGGCGTCCCGGTGGCCGTCCGCTCCGGGTCGCAGACCGTGGAGATCCGCCTCACCGGCAAAGCGATCTCGGCCGGCCGCCGGTTGACCTGGCCCCTGAATCTCCTGCCACCACCACCGGCCTACGGCATTCGCTACGAAACTCCCGCGACGGTCTCCGTCACCTTCACCACTCCCCAGGCGGTGCAGATTGTTCTTGGCGACGAAAAGGGCATTCTGCTCACCCGTGTTTACCAGGGCAGAAACCCTTCAGAGTCCGTGTCAGGCGGCGCTGTTCTGCAACTTGTCGGCGGTCGGATGGCGCCGTCGGCCGCTGCCAACCTGCACGTTCGGGGTTTGCTGGAGAACCCGTTGGACGGAACGGGTTTTTCCGCCGCGAGTCCTAGCCAAAGCGTGGGGTGGTCCGTCCGGCCGCTCGATCCCGCGACCAGCGTCCGCTGGTGGCGCGACGTGGAGGTGAAGGGCGCTTTGGTCCTGCTGCCGGAAAACGCCGCCCCCGGCATTGTGCAGGGGTCCATGATCCCGATCACGCTGACCTTCGAGGCTCTCTATAAGAAGGTGGTGTTTGCCCTCGCGGTTGGCCTGGGCCTTGTCCTGATAGGCGCCGTCCTGTTCTGGCTCACAAGGGCCTGCCTTGGCGGTTCCGTGCAGCACACTCGGGCACCGGAACCTGCATGCGGAGCCTGACGGCATGAATGGAGAGGAAAAACAAACCGATGCTTCCTTTGGCGCGGCCGAGGGCGGACCTAGCGACCAACATGAACGACCGCCGGAACCTGCGGGCGCCTCCGAAGCGCCCTTTTTCACCTCCGGCGAGGCTCCCGCTCAAGAGGGCGCGCGAGTCAAGGGAAGGGTTGCGCGGACGTTGCGGGACTGGCTTCGGCACCTGGTTGTCAGATCTAAAGCACCTCCCATCAGTGAAGTTGCTGGCGCTTCTCAACCCGAGCAACTCAAAGAGTGCCTCGCGATGCTCGACGCCCATCCCGGCCTCCGATCGACCACGGCGAGGTTGCTCGGCCCCCAAGCCCAAGAACAAGGCGAATCCTTCCTCCACGAACATGTTGAGACCCAGGACGAAAAAGGCAGCGCGCGCCAGACCGACCTCTATATCACGTATCATTGTAGCAACAATCATTGGCTTAGCCAGACCGTCCTTGTCCAGGGAACCTGTTTTTGCGGAGCGGTTCTTTGTTCAACCCCAGGGTGTTTTGCCGTCTGTGCCGCCTGTTCGTCTGCTTGCTGCTCGCTTCATCGAAGGTCTCTGGTGATCGACGGCCAGACCGTGACCTACTGCACACGATGCTACTGGAAGAAGTACTGGTTCTGGTAAGGAGGCTGTTTCGTGATCTACCTGCTGATCGTCCTCTTGATTCTGACCATGATCCTGCGGCCGCTCCGGCGGATTTTCTTCGCCTGGCCGACCTTCTTCATCCCGGCTGCTGCGGGAGCCGTCGTGGCCGCCGCCGTCGGCGAATACGTCATGGTCAAGGCCTGCGTGCCGTGGCCCTTATCATTCCTTATCCCCGGTGCCATGGCCGCCGGCGCGGCCATCGGCCTGGGCGGATCATGTGTGGCCTGGTGTGCTCAGACTTTTAGCGGAAGGGACCAACGCCGTGGCGGAAACGGAACTTGAACGGTTGGCCAAACAGCTCGGCAGCAACCGCGAGGACGTACGGCGGCTGCTCGACATCGCCGCGCGCAGTGCCGACGGCGCGCGCCTGGCCAAGAACCTCCTCCGCGCCAAACTTCGCCGGGCCGGGATGGATCCGGACGACCGGGGGACGTTCCCCTTCGTGTCGGATCTGCCGCCCGGGCGCTACCCGGTCGGCCGCGCCGTCAATGGCACCTCCGAGGGCCCGGTCTTCGCCCTCCCTGAAGGAAGCAGGGCCAACATCCAACATACAGCCGTTGTGGGCGAGACCCGCTACGGCAAGACTTACCTTCTGCTTCACATCGCCCGCCAACACATGAACGCGGGTGGCCGCTGCTGGATCTTCGACCTTGAAGGTGAGTACGACGTGTTGGTCCGTGCTATTTCTGAACCCTTCAAGCCCCTGGTCCTGGCGCCGCGACACCTCCGGATCAACTTCTTTGAGCCGCCGGCCGACGCCGTCCCCTGGAAGACCTGGCTTGAGGACCTTTCCCTATTTTTTCGGCAGGAGATGTTTCTCCGAAACGGCAGCCTCAATTTGTTCAGCGCCGAGATGCGCCGGCTCATCGAGAGCAAAGGCGTCGTCGGCGGCCGGCAGCAGTTCCCTTCGCTGGCCGAGGTGTTCGAGCATTTCGGCAACCTCAAGTTCGGCGGCGCCAAGGTGCGCAGCGGCACATGGCTGGAAAGTCTGACGAACCGGCTGGGCATGCTCTCCAACATCTTCGAGGAGACCGCACACGTAAAGTCCTCCAACATGCTGCCGCAACTGGCAAGCCGGTCGGTGATCTTCCACCTGCGCGGGCTTCGCGGCCTACCGCTTCAGTTCTTCACGAATTACCTCCTCACCTGGCTGGCCCGCTACCGGGAGGTGATGCCCTCATGATGCCGTTCATGGTCTTCCTGGAGGAGTATCACCTGCTCTCCGCGGACCCGGCGCGGGCCGACATCGGCAAACCGACTCTCTGCACCCAGGTGGCCACCGCCGGCAAACGCAACATCCGCTTCGTGTTCTCCAACCAACTTTTCAACTTCCCTGACGAGATCCTGGGCAACTTGGGCTGCCGGATCGTCATGCGTCTCTTGAACCCCCGCTGCCTCTGGGTCGCCCAGCGGTCCATGGGGCTGACGGCCGAGCACGCGGTCCACCTTCCGGAATTGGGGTTCCGGGAAGCCGTCGTCCAATACGGCGATTATCCAGCCCCGTTCAAGGTGCGCGTGGATGAACTCTCCTTCCCCCCGCCGCCGGACGACGCCGCCCTGGAGGAGTCGGCTCAGAACTTCCTGGCCAGCGTCCGCTGGGCCGAGGAAGCCGTTGTTCATGAGCCATCCAAGGCCCTCTCCCTCTCCGGCGATGCACTTAAAGTCTTCATGCGTCTGGCCGAGCACCCGGACGAACTGATCCCCGAACGCTGCGACGCCCTGGGGATGGACCGCGCCCGGGAGGTCCGCGCCCGCAAGATTGTGGAGTCCAAAGGCTTTGCCGTCGCCCTGGAGGAGACCCTCGGCAAACGGATCAAGTTCTACCAACTCACTGACAAGGGCGTCGCGTGGGCGCGCGAACACAATATCAAGGTGAAGGAATACAAGAGCGGGCCGCTCCACGAATACCTGCTGAACCAAATCGAAAAGGCTATTGGCACTGTGAGTCCCAAGCTTTCCTTCCAGAGGAATAGCCCCATCGCTCGTGAACATGGCCTTGAACCCGACTCAGTGCTTCATCTGCCCGGCGGCCAGCGGGTCATTATCGAGGTCTGTTGCAACAACCTGGACTACGATGCGCGAAACATCGTCCGTGAGATGCAGATTGATGGCGTGGACTACGTACTCGCCATCGCCGCCAATCAGCGCCTCAAAAAGAGTTTGAGCGAAGCTGTTGAGAGACATCGCGAGGCGAATGATGCTCCGATGGCACCCTTTGTGCTGTTGGACGCCGGCGAGTGCCTCTCTACGACCTTTGACTGGGCCAACGTCCTCAAAAGGCCCATCCGAAGGAGGTAGATAATGGACTCCTTGGGTTTTGATCCAATGCCTTCGATGTTGAGTGCCCTCGAGAAACAAATCGAGAGCACTACGGTTCCCGGGCCACTCCCGTTGGACGGCCCACTCGGCATGGACCCAATGGGCCAGATACTCGGCCAACTGGAGGCCAGCATCGAGGGCACGGCGACCCCGCCGACCAAGCTAGAGGAACCAGACATGTTCGCGCCGACGCTGCCCGAGCCTCCTCCACTTGCTGTTGGCGGTCCAAGAAGCCCTGATCCGTCAATTCCCGAAGAACACAGGGCTGTCGAGTGGATCGAAATGAAGCCCCCACTGGCGGCAAGGCCATTCTTCGCGCACGACGGGCTCTCGCGTGAACCCTACCGTCCTCACCCGGGAAGCAACCCCGGCTCTCTGGGTCGCAGTTCCATCCCAACCCGCTGGTGTCCGGAGAAGGACCATGAGGTCGAGGAGTCAACCTGCTACGAGTGCGCGCTGTGGGATGACCACGGCGCCGGCATTGAGCAGTGCTACCACGACTGGAAACAGGAAAAACAAGACCAAGAGAAAGGCGGGGATGAAACATGACAACAACCTCTGCAGAAGAAGGCTCGCGGCCGACCGCGGCGAGCCCCCTGAAGGGCGAGACCGTCTTGCGGACACCGCCGCCGGCGAGTCCGTCAAGACGGCCGGCCGACGTCTGTCCCGAGTGCCAGCAGAAAATGGTCCCGGAAGGAGGACGATGTTATGTGTGCCCGGCGTGCGGATATTCCCGGTGCGGGTAGGGTGCAATTGTGATCAGGAAAAATTCTCAATCCGACGTAGCAGCAACGGCTGTGCAGGCCGGCTGTGGCAGCTGGCCTTCACGCCCCGAACCGTTTCCAGAGTTGATGAGTCCGGTCGAAGCAGCCCAATACTTACGATTGGATGAGACGGGCATCCACACCCCGGCGTCCGCGGTCCGCACGTTGAACTATTGGCGTGACAAGGGTGAACTCAAGGCGACGCGGTTCGCCCGCCGCGTCTGGTATCGGCGGGCCGAACTCGACCGGTTCCTCGCGGTCAAAACAGAGTCATAGGGCCGACGCTTTTCTGCTTGCGCCCTCGCGCGGCCTTCGGTATACTGGCTATCGGGTCGGTCGTCCGTGGTGGCCCGATGGCCCGGGCAGGGCCGGGAGGTATCACCATGGCGACGAAGAAAGTTGGCCTATACCGGAAGTACCACGGGGTCATTCCCACCGACGAATCAGGCCGCCCACTGCCCAAGAGCCAGTGGCCCAAGAAGCGGGCTCACAGTTGGGTCGTGCGATGGTTCGGCGAGGAGGGAAACAGGTACGCCCGGAGTTTCCGGGCCAGAAAGGAGGCCGAATGGTTTGCCGAGACTAAGCAGTCGGAGGTCCGTGTGGCGGCAGACAATCCGCCACCCAGCATACGGATTGGAGACTTCGTGGAAGAGCACGAGAAAGTGATGCCGGGGCAGGTCGCGAGGCGAACGCTTGTGAGCCAGTTATGCGCCCTGAGGCTGTTCATGGAGCATGTGGGCAGGAACGTCCACCTCTGGGACATCAAGCCCCGGCACGCCGAGTCCTTCGTGGCAGCCCGTCTGGCCAAAGGTCGAAAAGTCGCAACCGTGAACAAAGAGATCCGCACCTTGAAGGCGATTTTCAACCTTGCGATCGACCCTCGCGGGTACCTGCTCCCCGGCCAGAACCCGTTCGCCCGCATCCGGCAGCGTAGGTTGGCGCCGAAGCCCCTTCGGTACGTCACTCCTCAGGAATTCCATCGCGTGCTTTCGGCGGCACCCACGCTGTGGTGGAAGGCCCTGCTCTCGGTGGCCTACACCGTTGGCGCCCGGCTGGGTGAGATGTTGCACCTGACGTGGGCAGACGTGGATTTTCTGGAGAATCGGATTCGCATCGTCAGTAAGGGCAACGAGGGGGCCCAATGCGAGTGGGAGCCGAAGGATCACGAAGGGCGGCTCCTGCCAGTCCCGGGAGACGTGATAAAACTGCTAACCCAACTCCAGGCCGAAGCCGCCGAGGGATGCCCCTACGTCTTCGTCCCAAGGTGGCGGTGGGACTACATCCAGCGGGCCAGAAAGGCCAAGCGGTGGGATGACCGTCGGTCCCTGGTGAACAATCTGGGTCGGCGGCTGGCTACACTTCGCAAGGCCGCCGGGGTGGCCAAGTTCACCTACCACGACCTGCGGCGCTCGTGCTTCACGAACTGGGCCCGGCATCTTGCCATCCACATAGTCAAGAAGCTGGCGGGTCACAGCGACATCCAGACGACGCAGCAGTATTACCTCTCAGTGCAGGAGGACGATCTGGAGAAGGCCCGGCAGGTTCAGTCGGAGATCCTGGAAGGCGTCCCGACTGACCCACTTCTGACCCACTTTGGGCCTTTTTTAGGGTCAAGGCCGGAACCGAAGGAGTCCTAAGTTGCGTTCTTACAGAGAGTTACGTTGGCGCGCCCGGAGGGAGTCGAACCCCCAACCCTCGGATCCGAAGTCCGATGCTCTATCCAATTGAGCTACGGGCGCGTGCCGCCATTCTACGCCGTGGGCCCCCCGTGTCAATTCCGAGGGCGGGAGTGGGAGAAGCGGTGTTTTCTTGCAATTTTCGCACCGGGCCGAGAGTATAATTTAGAGGAGCCCCGCGGGCCGATGCGGATTTGGGTCGGCACCATGCCGTAGCGTTGCCGATTAAAGAGACGGCAAAGGCCGATTTCTATCCCCGCTGTGGCGCGGGCGCCAGGCCGTTGCCTTGGCGGCGCCGGAACGAGGGCAAGCCATGTCACGCTCGAAGGCTGAAACGAGTCGGGTCGCGCGAGGTCTGCTGGCGATGCTGGTGGCGGGTCTGGCGGCGGCGCTGGCGGCCGAGGCGTCGGCGCAGCCTAGGACGTGCGGTCCGCCGCCGCCGGCGGCCCCGCAGCGTCGGACGGCGGGGGAGAGTTTTCCGCCGCTGCCTCTGCCCGCGACGCCGCTTCGCCGGTCCGAGAAGAAACGCCAGCCGAGCCCGCCGGCCCTGGTGGGCAAGGTGATCCTCGGGGAGATCAAGTGGGTGACGGAGAACGGCCAGCGGACGAGTTTCCGCGACTGGATGACCGACCCGAACGACATTGCGAACCTGCTGGAGTGGACGAACCGGCAGTTGAACATCCAGTACCGTGCGGTGGACACGGACCTGCCGGAGTTCTCGTGCAACCCGACGGAACTGCCGATCCTGTACTTTACGGGCCACGACGCGTTCACGGTGCCGGACGAACTCCTGCCGAGGCTGAGGCAATTCTGCGTCGACGGCGGGATGATCCTCGGCGACGCGTGCTGCGGGGCGCCGGAGTTCGACAAGGCGTTCCGCGCCTTCGTGGCGAAACTGTTCGGGAACCAGCGGCCGATGAAGCCGCTGCCGGCGGACCATCCGCTGTATTCCTCGTTCTATAACATCGGTTCCGTGCGGTACAAGCGCGAGGCGAAGGAGTGGGACGCCGCGCCCTGCCTCGAAGCGGTCCACATCGGGTGCAGGGCCGCCGTCATCTACACGGGCGGGTACGATTGCTCGTGCGGGTGGGACGGGCACATCCACGAGCACGGGCAGCGCGTGCTGCCGAAGGACGCGCGCATGCTGGGCGCGAACATCCTCACGTACGCCCTGGCGACGTACGAACTCGGGCGGTTCCTCTCGACGGAGCGGGTGTATCACCAGGCGGGCGAGCCGACGCGGGACCAACTCGTCATCGCCCAGGTCATTCACGACGGCGACTGGGACACGCAGCCGTCGGCGCTGGCGGCGCTCTTGAAGCACCTGGCGCAAAATACAACGGTGGAGGTGCAGTTCAAGCGTGAGAACGTGGACCTGCGGAGCATCGACGCCTTCGCGCACCCGATCCTCTACATGACGGGCCACAAGGACTTCAAACTCGCGGACGAGGAAGTGCGGAACCTGCAGCGGTTTCTGGCGGCGGGGGGCGTGCTGGTGGCCAACGCGTGCTGCGGACGCAAAGGCTTCGACGACGCGTTCCGGCGCGAGATCCGGCGCGTCCTGCCGGACCATCCCCTCGAGCGCATCCCGCTGGATCACCCGGTCTACCGCGCGGTCTATCCGATCCGGGAGGTGACCTATACGCCGCTGGTGCTGCACGAGCATCCGGGCCTGCGGGAGCCGACGCTCGAAGGCATCAGCCTGGAAAACCAGTTGCGGGTGGTCTACAGCCCGTACGGGTTCGTGAACGGGTGGTCGGGGGCGCCGAATCCGTACGCGCGAGGCTACGCGGGCGACGACGCCCTCAGGCTGGGAATCAACATCCTGGTGTACGCGATGACGCACTGAGCCCGAAAATGCCGAAATCCGAAACCCGAATGACGAATGAATTTCGAAACGACAATGACGAAGCGTCCCGGCAACGGGAGCGGCGTGGAACGGCGCCGCCGTGTCGCTCATTCGGGCTTGCCGTTTGATTCGTCATTCGGATTTCGCCATTCGTCATTGTGCAGGCAGCGGTTCGCAAGCGAATAATCGTGCCCCCTTAAAGGAGAGGCCGCCTTGACCGACCAACCGTCGCGCAGCGCGGAGGAAATGAAACTGGTCCGCCAACTGGGCGAGGCGCGGAGCCTGCTGCTCGGCGAAATCCACAAGGTGATCGTGGGTCAGAACGAGGTGATCGAGCAGTTGCTGCTGGCGATGTTTTCTCGCGGCCACTGCCTGATGGTCGGCGTGCCGGGGCTCGCCAAGACGCTCCTGGTGTCGACGATCGCGAAGGTGCTGAAACTGAAGTTCAGCCGGATCCAGTTCACGCCGGACCTCATGCCGTCGGACATCACGGGGACGGACGTCATCGAGGAGAACCGGACAACGGGGGGGCGGGAGTTCCGGTTCATCAAGGGCCCGATCTTCGCCAACCTCGTCCTCGCGGACGAGATCAACCGGACGCCGCCGAAAACCCAGGCGGCCCTGTTGCAGGCGATGCAGGAGTATCACGTGACGACCGGGGGGAACACCTACCCGCTGGACCTTCCGTTCTTCGTCCTGGCGACGCAGAACCCGATCGAGCAGGAAGGGACCTATCCGCTGCCCGAGGCGCAACTGGACCGGTTCATGTTCATGGTGAACGTGGGGTACCCGTCGCGCGAGGACGAGCAGACGATCGTGAAGGCGACGACGGCGGAGGAGAGTTACGACCTGAGGCTCGTCCTGGGCGGGAAAGACATTCTGAACGTCCAGCGGATCGTCCGCCGCGTGCCCGTGTCGGACCACGTCGTGGACTACGCCGTGAACCTTGCCCGCGCTACGCGGCCGGGGACGGCCGACGCACCCCAGTTCATCAACGAATGGCTCACATGGGGCGCCGGGCCGCGGGCGGCGCAGTACATGATTCTGGGGGCGAAGGCCCGGGCGATCTTCTCCGGCCGGGTGAACGTGACCTGCGACGACGTGCGGAAGGTGGCGCACCCGGTGCTTCGGCACCGACTGTTCACGAACTTCAACGCCGACGCCGAAGGCATCACGCCCGAGAAGATCGTCGACCGGCTGCTCGTGACGGTGCCGGAGCCTCGCTCGGAGGACTATCGCACGTCGCGCGCCCGTGCCGCGGCACCGCCCGCCCCGGCCGAGGAGGCCGTCCCGACCGACTCCGCCCCGCCGGAGGCGTGAAGCACATTGGATTCGGGCTGAACCTCCAGCGACTTGTTCGCAATGCGCTGATTCCGGGCCCCACGCTGCACTGCCTCCTGCCCCAAGCAATCGGCTAGGCGGCGGAGAGGGTGTAGCGGGCGAGGAGGGCTGACAGCGCGGGAAGAAGGGGCGCGAGGAGGATGCTGAGGACCACGGCCAAGCCGACGGCGGCGCACCAGACGGCGATTGCCTTGGGGAACGAGGTGGCGAAGGCGTTGCGCAGGATGGCGATGGAGACGATCATCACCAGGAGGGCCGCGAGCCACTGGGTGTAAAAGACAAGGCCAGGTCCCGCGGCCGTCTCGGCCGTGAGCATGACGACAGTGGCGGCGAAGGCGGCGGCGACGATCGCAGAGAAAAGGGCGCTCAGCATCGCCCGGCCGAAGGTCGCGCCCTCGACGTGGACCATCCCTGCGGCGACCCGGAAGCAGAATCCGGCCAGGAGGACGACCCCGACGGCGATCAGGCCCCACACCAGAGCGACGGTCATGGCAATCCCCCGTATGCCCCTCGCGGCGTCTTTAGAATCGGCCACGGGCGCGGCAAAACTCAAAGGAATCGGCAGGCGGCGGGAATCGCCGGAACTGCGGATCGGCCCACGGATTCAATGGGGCGCCAAGAGGACAAGCCGAAGGCATTTCAAACGAAAGGAGTTACCATGCGCAGAATCACGTCGTTCCTCACCATCCTCGTCCTGGCCGGGACAGCCGCGGCGGCGCCGCCCACGGAGCGGCGCCTCGCCGTCCGCGAGTACGTGGACCGAATGAAGGCGGGATGGATCGGGCAGATGGCCGGCGTCGGCCAGGGCGGCCCGACCGAGTTCAAGTTCAAGGGCGCCATCATACCCGAGGAGCGGATGCCGAACTGGAACCCCGGCACGATCAACCAGTTCAATCAGGATGATATCTACGTCGAGATGACGTTCCTGGGGACGCTGGAACAGCACGGGCTGGACTGCACGATCCGCCAGGCGGGCATCGACTTTGCCAACTCGGGATACAACCTGTGGCACGCCAACCGCGCGGGGCGCGACAACCTGCGGCGCGGCATCGCGCCCCCGGATTCGGGGCATCCCCAGTTCAACAAGCACGCCGATGACATCGATTACCAGATCGAGGCGGACTACAGCGGCCTCATCGCGCCGGGGCTTCCGAACGTCGCGATCGAGTTGGGCGAGAAGTTCGGCCGCCTGATGAACTACGGCGACGGCCTGTACGGCGGCCAGTTCGTCGGCGGCATGTACACGGAGGCCTTCTTCGAGACCGACCTCGCCAGAGTCGTCCGGGCGGGCCTCCGGTGCATTCCCGCCGAGAGCCAGTACGCCGAGATGGTCCGCGACGTCCTGAAGTGGCACGAAGAGAACCCGGACGACTGGACCAAAACGTGGCAACTCGTGGAGGACAAGTACCACAAGGACCCGAAGTACACGCACGGGCTGTGCGGCCGGCCGGGCGGCCCGGGGGCCTCTAGTATCGATGCCAAACTCAATGGGGCCTACATCATCCTGGGCCTCCTGTACGGCAAGGGCGACCCGGACCAGACGATCGTCATCTCCACGCGCTCGGGCCAGGACTCCGACTGCAACCCGTCCAACGCCGGGGGGATCCTTTTTACGACCATCGGGTTCGAGAAACTGCCCGACGCGTACAAGTCGGCGCTGAATCCCGAGGGCAAATTCAGCCACACGCCTTACAACTTCCCTGCGCTGGTCGAGGTTTGCGAGAAACTCGCGAGGCAGGCGGTGATTCGGGCCGGCGGACGGATTGAAAAGGAGACCGGAGGCAAAGAGGTCTTCGTCATCCCGGTCCAGGCGCCGAAGCCGGGGGCACTGGAACAGTGCTGGGAGCCGGGGGCCGCGGCCGGGAGCCGATTCACGCCCGAGGAGATGGCGAAGATCGAGGCCGGGCAAGGACAAGAGAAAAGGGAGAAGTGAGCGCCGATCCCTCTGGGGAGCGCCGTCGAGGCGGGGCGCCGGTCAACCGTGAGGAGACCGGCGCTTCTCATTTGAGGAAGTGCGGCGGGCGAGGCGTTCGGGGCAGCGTGCCGGCGACGGGGCGGCGCTACTTGGCCTTGTCGGAGGCAATGCGTCCCTCCCATCGAGCGGCTTCCGAGAGGTTCCCTGCCGCGCGGAGCGCTTCGGCGTAGGCCTTGACGACGTGGACGAAAACGGGGTTCTGCTGCCTGGCCCGGCGGTTGAAGTCGCTCTGGTATTCGGGGACCCTCTCGGCGACCATCTGGAGGTACTTGAGGCGCATCGGCACGTCGTCCATGAGGGCGAGGGCGCGGTCGAAGAGGTCCACGAAGCCGTAGTGGTCGGCGACGTATCGCTCGGAGGCGAGGACGTAGAGTTTGAGGGCCTTGTCCTTCCGTCCGACGGCCTCAAGGTAGGCCCCCTGGAGCCCGCGGAGTTTGACGGCCAGGTCGGGTCGCTGGCACTTCTCGTAAATCTGGAACGCGCTTTCGAGGAGGTTGAGGTTCTTCGTGATTTCCTCCCGGGGCGTCTGGGGCCCGGCAGCGAATCGGGGCTGGAGGACCTTTTCGAGGACCTCGAACGTCAGGTCGGGGTACTGGGTGTAGGCCTTGAACATGAGGTCGAAGTGTTTTTCGCCCTCGTCCTGGGTGAGGACGCCGGCGACGACGGCGTCGGCGATCCTCCGCCAGATGCCCGGGCAGTAGGGATTTCGGCGGATGGCGCCGTCGAGGAGACCGACGGCGCTCTTGCGCAAGTCGGGGGGGCACATGTCATAGAGGTGGCAGGCGAAGCGGGCATCAAGAAGACCGTCATAGGACTTGCCGATGGCCGCGGTCAACAGTTGCACCTCGCGGTCGAGGATCCTCTTGCGCTCGACGGGGCACTGGACGAGTCCGCGGTAATACTTGTCGTAGTCGAAGCGTCCGGAGAAGAGGAGATCGACGCCCTGTCCCTGGCGTCCGACCCAGGCGAGCCAGGCGTGGCCGCCGCGCTGCCCCTCGCCGACGTCGGACATGCTCGGCACGCCCATGGACTTCAGGACGTGCGCGGCGAAATAGGCCCGGTCGGCGCACACGCCGCCGTACGCCCGGATGTTCGCTAGGGTGTAAGGATGGCCGGCGATCTTGCCCGCTTTGCCGCCCACCTTGCTGTAATCGTAGGGGACGTCGTAATAGATTTTCTCGAGCGCGCGGGCGGCGCCATAGTTCTCGAGCGCCCACTGGCGTTCGGCGATGGAGACCTTGTTGTCCGCGACGAACGCCAGCAGGAGCCAAGGCGTCGTCTTCAAAGAGACCTTCATCTGGGGCTCGTGCTTGAGGTACCAGTCGAAGGATTCCTCGCAGGATGGCGAGGCGTCGTCCGCCTTTTTCTTCGGCGCGCGACCGTGGACCAGGGCAAAGGCAAGGGCGAGATGCTTGTGGCTGTCGAGGTCCTTTCCGAATCTGTCGCGCAGGGCCTTGAGCGCGGCGGGGATGCCGGGCTCGTACTTCGGATGAAGTTCGACGAGCAGGGCGTCGTGGACGAGTTTGTCGGAGGCGACCCAGGTCCAAAAATCTTCCGGAACGGTGGCGGGGACGAACCGCTCGCGGGCACGGGCGTCGGCATACTGCTTAAAGAGCACAAGGACCTCGTCCGTCAGGATCCCCGCGCCGGTTTTTTCGAGGAGAACCTGCTCCAGTTCCTTGGCGGTCTTGGGCGGTTCCAGGGCCGACGGCTTCCCGGGAGGCGCGGCGGCGGGGACTTCGGCCGTCACAAGCACCCCGAGCATCAACGCCACCACGACCGCAAGCCGCGCGTTCGGCATCGGGTCGCCTCCTGCCTGCGACGAGGCGCAAAAGGATACGTGCATAGGTTACCGCAGGGGACCGGCGGTGTCAACGAAGGAAACGTGGAGCGGCGCGTCGGCCCTGCGTTGACACTTGCCACGCCGGTTGGCTATACTCGGCGGACGAAACGTCCAGGGGCCGCACGCCCGAAGGAGGCCGGGCGGCGGAGTGGAACCGTACCATGGGTGTGGAAATCATCGGCGAAATCTTCGGTCGAGTGGCGCGCGCGATCTTCGGGTCGCGCAACGAGCGTCTGGTGCGCGCGTACCAGGAGACGGTGGAAAAGATCAACGCCCTCGAGCCCGAGTTCCAGCGGCTGACGGACGAGGCACTTCGGGCCAAGACGGACGAATTGCGGTCGCGCCTGCCGTGCGACGAAATCGCGAAGGCCTGCCGCGCGTCCAGCAAACGGATCGCGGCGGCGACGGACCAGCAGGAACAGAAACGCCTGCGAACGGAATTGCGCGGCCTCATCAACGGGTACCTGGACCCCCTCTTGCCGGAGGCGTTTGCGGTCGCGCGGGAGGTGGCGAAGCGGACGGTCTGGCTCGGCCACGCGGAGGCGCCGGCGGATTATCATCCGGAAACCCAGGAGCGGATCCGCCAGGCGATGCGCGGCGAGGCGAGCCTCCTGGACTCTTCGACCGGCAAGCCCCTCGAGACGTTCGGCCTCTACGGCATGAGGCCGTACGACGTGCAACTCATCGGGGCGATGGTGTTGCACGAGGGCAAGATCGCGGAGATGGCCACCGGCGAGGGGAAGACGCTGGTGGCGTCGCTGGCGGCGTACCTGAACGCGCTCTCGGGCCGGCCGGTGCACATCGTCTCGACGAACGATTACCTGGTGCGCGTCGGGCGGGAGTGGAACGAGCCGATCTTCCGCCGCCTCGGCCTCTCGGTCGGCGCGATCCAGGCCGGCATGGACAGCCACCAGCGCAAACCCCAGTACGCCTGCGACATCACGTACGGGACGAACAACGAGTTCGGCTTCGATTACCTGCGCGACAACATGAAGACCAGCCGGGACGAACAGGTCCAGGGCGAACTCGCGTACGCCATCGTCGACGAGTGCGACTCGGTCCTGGTTGACGAGGCGCGGACGCCGCTCATTATTTCCGGCCCGGCGTTCGAATCGACGGACAAGTACGCGAAGGCGGACGAGATCGCGCGGCACCTGAGGGCAGGAAAACTGGGGACGGCCGACAGCCCGGAGAGCGGGGACTTCGAGATCAAGGAGAAGGAGCACCAGTGTCCCCTGACGGAACAGGGGCGGCGCCGGGCGGAGCAACTGGCGGGCGTCGGAAGTTTCTACGTCGCGGGCAACATGGATTGGCCGCACCTGATTGACCAGGCGCTGCGGGCGCATTACCTCTATCGGCTCGACAAGGAATACGTCGTGCACGGGGAGGACGTGATCATCGTGGACGAGTTCACGGGCCGGCTGATGCCCGGGCGTCAATGGTCGGACGGGCTGCACCAGGCGGTGGAGGCGAAGGAAGGGATCCGCATCAAGGAAGAGACGCAGACGCTGGCGACGATCACGCTCCAGAACTTTTTCCGGATGTACGACAAACTCGCCGGCATGACGGGGACGGCGATGACTGAGGCCGAGGAGTTCCACAAGATTTACGACCTGGACGTGGTGCAGGTGCCGACGAACCGCCCGCTGTCGCGCGTCGGCCACACGGACTTGGTCTTCCGGACCGAGAAGGAGAAGTTCGAGGCGATCGTCGAGGAGATCAAGGAGTACCACGAGCGCGGCCGGCCGGTGCTGGTCGGCACCACGAGCATCGAGAAGAACGAACTCCTGAGCCGAATGCTCGAGCGGACGCACGGCATTCCGCACGAGGTGCTGAACGCGAAACACCACGAGAAGGAAGCCGAAATCGTCGCCGTCGCCGGCCAACAGCACATCGGGCGCGACGGCAACCCCAAAGGCAACATCACCGTCGCCACCAACATGGCCGGTCGCGGCACGGACATCAAACTGGGCCCCGGCGTCGTTAACCCGACCTGCTTCGGACCGTGGGACGTCAGCAAACAAGCCATTCCGTCCGACTTCGGCCACAAGTGCTGCGTCGGCTGCCCGGAATACGACCCCAAGACGAACTGCGCCCACTGCTTTAAGCCCAAAGCGGACCCGGCGTTTCCGAAGCGCGGCCGGACCGAATGCAAGAAGGACCCGCCCTGCGGCCTCCACGTCATCGGGACCGAGCGCCACGAAGCCCGCCGGATCGACAACCAGTTGCGCGGGCGCTCCGGCCGACAGGGCGACCCCGGAGGTAGCCGCTTCTTCCTCTCCCTCGAAGACGATCTCATGCGCATCTTCGCACGCGACTGGGTTTCCGGCGCCCTTCAGAAACTCGGCATGGAAGAGGGGATGGCCCTGGAGCACCACTGGCTGACACGCGGCATCGAGAACGCCCAGAAAAAGGTCGAGGAACGGAACTTCGGCTACCGCAAGCACCTCCTCAAATACGACGAGGTCATGGACCGCCAGCGGAAGATTTTCTACGGCCGGCGGCAGAACATCCTCGCCTCCGACGACCTCAGCGACTTCGTCTGGAACCTCCTGGCGGAGAGCGTCGAGGACGCCTGCGAGACGTACCTGGCGGACACCTACAGTTACGAGACCGCCGCCGAGTGGGCCCGGCGGAACCTCGGCGTCCAGGTGGACGTCGAGCAACTGCGCGGCAAAGACGCGGACGAACTCGCGGACTACCTCCGGGACGAAGCGCACCAGTGGGCGCGCGAGACGATTGACGAGACGCTCGGCGAGTTCATTCCCGACGCCGAGGAAACGTTCGACGACGGCGAGCCCCCGCCGAAGCCCGACTACGCATCGCTCGCCGCGTGGGCCCTGGCACACCTGGGCGTGAAACTGCGCGAATCCGACCTCAAGAAAGCCGACACGGACGAGATCCGCGAGATGCTCATGCGTGCGGCTGACGAACGGCTCGAGGCGACGGACCTTTCGCGGGTCCAGGAATTTCTGCGGGGCGATTTCCGCGAGGCGGCCCTGGCGGAGTGGGGCAACAAGAAGTTCGACATGAACCTGAAAGCGTCCGACTTCGCCGGGAAGGACCCCGGGGCCGCCGTCGAGACGCTGCTCGAGCACCTGGGGGCGCTCTACAAGGAAAAAGAGCGGGCCTACCCGATCGAGTTCGCTATCGAGGAATGCCTGACGCCGCAGATCGGCCAGGGGAACCAGGACTTCGAGGGCCTGGCGAGGTGGGCGTCGCGATTCTACCTGATGGGCATCGCGGCGGAGGACCTCCGCGACCGGGACCCGAGGAAGGTGCGGAACCGGTTGCTCGAGGTCGCGCGCAAATTTGAATCGAGCGATCGCCTTCGCCGCACCGTCGAGGAAGGCGTCCGCCGCCACCTGCCGGTGCCGGACCTCGACGCGGAGGAACACTGGCAGCCGCTCGCCCAGTGGGCGAACCAGCGGCTCGGCCTCGAGATGACGCCGGGCGAGTTCGTCGAGGCGTGGCTGGACGCGTCGACGGCCGGCGGCGGGACGCCCGAGGCCGGCGAGCCTCTCTCGCGCGAGGAGGTCATGATCGCCCTCGTGCTGGGGCGGGCCCGGAGCGATCGCCGCGCCAGAATGACCGAACTCGAACGGTACCTCCTGCTTCAGGCCCACGACACGTCGTGGAAGGACCACCTGTACGAGATGGACCGGCTGCGGTCGAACGTGGGGCTTCGCGGCTACGCGCAGCAGGACCCGGTGATCGAGTACAAGCGCGAGGGCCTCGAGCACTTCGAGCAGATGCTGGACTCGACCGGGGACAAGTTTACGGACCTCATCTTCCGCGCGCGGTGGGTGCGGCAGGAGGCGCTCGCGCGGATCTGGGCGGGCCAATCGAGCGAACATGCTCTGGCCGCCAGCGCCTACGAGGCCCAGCAGCGTGCCGCCCTCGAAGCGCACCAGCAGGGCCGCATGGCCGAGGAAGGCGAGGCCGTCAAGCAAATCGTCGGCGGCCAGCCGAAGGTCGGCCGGAACGACCCCTGCCCGTGCGGCAGTGGGAAGAAGTACAAGAAGTGCTGCGGCCGGCGGGGATGAACGCCGGGCCGCTCGCCTCAACTCCCCCGAAACCATTTTGATTGAGGCGGGGTCCCCAAGCCGGTAGAATGCCGTCGCGCCGTGCGGGGCGTCTGCACGTTCAGGAAAGGGAGGCAACCATCAAAGTCCGGACCGACATTGCGCATCAGGCGTGCATCAAGCCGGAGTGCGGGGCAACGTTCGACGTCGCCGAGCCGCTCTTCGAGTGCCCGAAGTGCGCCGGTCTTCTGGACGTGCGGTACGACTGGTCGAAGGCCGCCCTGCCCCGCCACCTCAAGGACTTCGAGGTGAAATGGGCCGACCAGGCCGACCCGCTGGCGTTCTCGGGCGTCTGGCGGTTCCACGAACTCATTCCCTTTGCCGCGCGCGAGCACATCATCACGGTCGGCGAAGGGCGGACGATCCTTCAGCGGGCGGACCGCGTCGCGCCGTACGTGGGCCTCGGGGCCGGCCGCCTCTTCCTCCAGTACGAAGGTCTGAACCCGTCCGGCAGTTTCAAAGACAACGGCATGACTGCCGCCTACAGCCACGCACACCGCGTCGGGGCGAAACGCGCGATCTGCGCCTCGACCGGCAACACGAGCGCGTCGGTCGCACTCTATAGCGCCGTGGACGGACGGATCCCGGCCGTGGTGCTCGTCGGGAGCGGGAAGATCGCCTACGGCAAACTCGCGCAGGCGCTCGACTACGGCGTGCGGGTGCTCCAGGTCGAAGGCGATTTCGACGTGTGCATGGAGCGTGTCAAACAGGTCGCAAGGGAACTCGGGATTTACCTCATGAATTCCTTGAACCCCTTTCGCCTCGAGGGGCAGAAGACGATCATGTATCGCATCCTCGAGGGCCTCGGGTGGGAGCCGCCCGACTGGATCGTCGTCCCGGGTGGGAACCTCGGGAACTCGTCGGCCTTCGGCAAGGCGTTCCGGGAACTCCAGGAGGTCGGCCTCCTCGATCGCGTGCCGCGGCTGGCGATCATCAACGCCGAGGGCGCCGACACGCTCTACCGCCTCGTGAACCAGGAGAAGATTCGCTGGAACGACAGCCGCGTGGACGAGGCGCGCGTCGCGGCCTTCTACGAGCGGATGGATGCCGAGAACCGGCGCGCGAAGACGCTGGCCTCGGCGATCGAGATCAACCGGCCGGTGAATCTCGCCAAGTGCCTGCGGGCGATCGAGTGGACGGACGGCGTCGTGGAGACCGTGACGGACCAGGAGATTCTGGACGCGAAGGCCCAGGTGGGCGCGGGCGGATTCGGGTGCGAACCGGCTTCGGCCGCGAGCGTCGCCGGCGCGCGAAAACTCCGGGCCGCCGGCGTCATCGGCGCGGGCGACCGCGTCGCCTGCGTCCTGACGGGCCACCCCCTGAAGGATCCGAACCTCACCGTGGCGTATCACAGCCTGGCGGAGGCGGCGCTCGGAGAGAAGTACGGCGAGTACGGTGTTCGGGCGGCGAAGCACGCGAACCGGCCGATCGTCGTGCCGGACGACCTCGAAAAAATCATCGAGGCCATTCAGGTCTGAGCCGGATTTTGAGATTTGAAATTTCAGATTTGAGATTTTGGATCGGTCAATCGCAGAAGGCTGCTTGCTCGGGAGGCAGGACATGATTCACGTGGTGGTTTCCGGCGCGGCCGGGCGGATGGGGCGGGCGCTCGTGCGGCTCATCCGGGAGACGGACGATCTGGAACTGGTCGGTGCGCTCGAGTCGCCGGGCCATCCGTGCCTCGGGTCCGACGCGGGCGTGCTGGCCGGTGCGGGCGAATGCGGCATCCGGATCGCCGCGGATCTTCCGAAGACATTCGACGTACTTGTGGATTTTTCGCTGCCGGAAGGTGCGGTGGAGCGCGTGGCGGCATGTGCGGAGCGCGGAACGGCGGTCGTCGTCGGGACGACCGGCTTCGCGGACGAGCAACGGAAAGCGATTGCGGCGGCGGCGAAGCACTGTGCCGTCGTTCTGTCGCCGAACATGAGCGTGGGGGTCAACGTGATGTTCCATGTGGCCGCGGACCTGGCGCGGACGCTCGGCCCGGAGTACGACATCGAAATCCTCGAGGCCCATCACCGCTTCAAAAAGGACGCCCCGAGCGGGACGGCCCTGAAACTGGCGGAGGAGATCACGGAGGCGACGGGGCGGGACCTGGCGAAGTCGGCCGTCCACGGGCGCGGTCCCGGCCAACCGCCGCGGCGCGAGGGCGAGATCGGCATCCACGCCGTCCGCGCCGGTGACATCGTCGGCGAACACATCGTTTATTACTCGGGCCTCGGGGAGCGGCTGGAACTGAAGCATGTCGCCCACACGCGCGACACCTTCGCGCGGGGCGCGCTTCGGGCCGTCCGATGGGTGGCCGACCGGGGACCGGGCCTCTACTCCATGGCCGACGTCCTGGGACTGTGAGGGCCGGGCGGTTAGGCCCGTGTCTCGAACCTCGCAACCGGTGTCGCCTTACGAACCTGTCAGAAACGCGCGGGCGACATACATGCCGATGAAGAGCACGGCGAAGACGGCCACGAGGCCGTGAATCTCGCGCGCCCGGCGCGTGACGAGTTTCAGAAGGACGTAACTGATGAACCCCCACGCGATGCCGTCCGTGATCGAGAAACTGAACTGCATCACGACGATCGTCAGAAAGGCCGGGATCGCCTCGTCGTAGTCCTCCCAGCGGATCTTGCGGACGCCGCCCATCATCATGACGCCGATCACGACAAGCACCGGCGCGATGACCGGATAGAACTTGATCTCGACGGGCGTGCCGGAGACGACCTGGCGGAGCGTCTCGCCGGTGCCCGCGTGAACAAAATGGGCGCCCATGCCGATCATCTCCACCAGCGGCGCGAAGACGAGGGCCAGAAGCAGCAGCACGCCGGTGACAATGGCCGCCAGACCCGTCCGCGCGCCCTCTTTCACCCCTGCGGCACTTTCAACGTAGGTCGTAATGGTGCTCGTGCCGACAATCGCGCCCGCAACCGTTCCGGCGGCATCTGAGAAAAGGGCCCAGCGGGCGCGCGGGACTCGGCCCTTCTCATCCAGGAACCCCGCGCGCTACAGACCGTGAAGGCGAAGAAGAAGTTGTGGCCCATGGCGGGGGCCAGCGCGAACGGATAGTTCGTCAGGATGCCCATCAGGAAACAGGCCAGCGCAGAGCAGACGCACGTGGCGACGAAGACGTCGTTGCGTGGCATGCCGACGGCGGAAAGGACCGCCGGTTGAACGAAGAGGATGTAAGAGAGCGTCAGGAACGTGACCAGGCCGCCGCGGATTTCGGCCCCCACGGTGGTCCCGTGCTCACGAAGTCGGAACATGCCCCGAGCCTCCCTTCCGAAATCGGTCATTCGGAGGTCGCGCCGACGTGAGCGGCTCGGCCGCTATTCCTCGACGGCAATCGCCTCGGTGGGGCAGGCCTCCGCCGCCTCGCGGACCGCGTCCTCATGCTCGGCCGGGACCGGGTCGGCCTTGACGACGGCCGTCTCACCCGGCATGTCGAACACGTCGGGACAGATATCGACACAAGCCCCGCACCCGACACAGAGTTCGGCATCGACTTGGGTTTTCATCGGAGGTCTCCTTGTCCTCCGGGCCGCCGGATCCACCGACCCGTGTGCAGCCGGCGCAGCCCGTAAACGCGTCCACTTAACACCAACTCCGCCGCGAGTGCAAGAAAGAAGAAGGGAACGGGCGAGCACCCGTTCCCTTGATTGACCGCCTGCAAGTCACAATGACCGCGGCCGGTGCGCCGGCGTTGAAAGGCGCCGAAACGCACCCACGGAAACCCCGCCTGCCTCTCGGCCCAATGAGCAGGAAAGATCCATCGGCTATAAAGCCCTCGGCAGCCGACGGCGGCCGGTTACTTCCTGGGCATCAACTTGCCACAGGCCGCGCCGAGCATCTTCAGCGCCGCCTTGTCCGTCGAATAGACGACGGACTTGCCCTTGCGGGTGCCGATCGCGATCCGCCCCATGCGCAGCAGGCCGAGGTGATGGCTGACGGTCGGCTGCTTGAGGCCGAGCCCTTTGCACAGCGCGGTGACATTCTTGGGGCTCTGGGCCAGCATTTTCAAGATGCCCAAGCGAGTGGAGTCCGAGAGAAGACTGAACCCGCGCGCCCACTCCTGCAACTCCGCTTTTCTAACGTTCTTCTTCGCCATGGATGCTTCCTTTCCCGTCCCCCTTGCCCATACGTCAAGTGGATGCCAACCCGGGCGCTACGCGCGCCGCAACATTCGCCCCGAGAGACCGACCCCCTCCCCGGATTGTCCTCAGGGTAGATCCGAGGGCACGACAACGTTGGGAACCGCCCTTCCCTTCTCACCGGTTCCCCCGTGGTGATGCTACCTTGGAATATACCATGGAAGCCAAGCATGTCAAGCAAGGAGTTTAGTGAAATTTCCCTCTTTTGCTCAAGCGAAGAAGCGTGAATCACTCGACGGCGCCTCAAGAGAAAAGCCCGCGGGTTCCACCCCCCGCAGGTCCTGCACCACGCACGGTGGGCGATACTGGACTTGAACCAGTTAACCCAACGCATTGTAAAGACAGACACTTATGCACGCAAGAAAAATCCGGCGGTGCAATTTCCGGTGCAGTTCCGCCCGATTCCGGCCCCACCGGGCCTGCCTCGGTCCCCTTGGACCCGCCCCCGGACGTGGCCGAACTGGCGCGCCGCCTTGCGGCCCTGCCCGAAACCGTCCGGGCGGAGATCGTGGCGATGCTCAAGGCCGCCGATGGACGCCACTAGAGTAGTAAAGAGGGGGAGAGAAGGTCACCCCGCCCCTTAGTGACCTTTCGTTGTCTTTGCGCGAGGGTGAGCCCCCACCCATCTGGAGAAAACGCCAGGTCCCGAAGCCATAGGCCCGCCGGATTAGATGTACTGGCCTTTCGCAGGTTTTATGCGGCTCGTGTGGCGGCGGAAAAGAGCGTTGCGAGGGTTCCGGCAATTCGGCGTGATCCCTTGCGCCGAGGGCCTGACGCGAAAATGGTCTGCATGACGGCTTCCTCGCGAAGGGCCGCCAACTTGGCCGCGAACGGCCTGGCCGACAGGTGGCCCCGAAACGTCCGCGTCCACACCTCCACCCACGTGATCATCGCCATCGCCAGCGCCGCATGACGCCTCACCGAACGCTCCTTCCTCACCTCCGCCGAGTCGAATCCCACTTGGTTCTTCGCCACCGAGAACATCTGCTCGATCGTCCAGCGCCGCGCGAACGCCTCCACCACCTCGACCGCGCTCATCCCGAGGTCCGTCGTCACCAGGTACGCCACGCGCTTCGGCCGCTTCGGGTCGCGCGTGATCACCACCTTCACCTCGCAAGAGAGCGGCGGCCACCAGGCGACCACCTCGCGCAGCCGCAACGTCACGGTCTTGCGGTAGATGCGGACCGAGACCGTCTCGAACGCCCGCGCCTGGCACGCCAGCGTCGAGAGCCGCGGCAGCCACGGGCCGCGCTTGGGCTTGCGGCCTCGCTTGCCCTCGGGCTGTTTGCGCGGCTGGGGCTCCCTCAGCCGCGCGTCGGCGCGGAGCCGGCTCACGACGCCCATCGCCAGCGCCCGCGCCGGGCCCACCAGCGACCCGTTGAAGTACGCCCCGTCGGCCAAGAGGCGAATCGGCCCCGAAAACCAGCCCCGGACGGCCCGCAACGCCTCCACCGCCAGTTCGTGCCGCGTCCGGAACTGGCCCCGCCGGCAGGTCTTCTCCGAACGATAGAGCGCCACCCAGAACGGCAACGCCACCCAGGCCCACGGCCCCACCTGCACGACGGCCGCCAGCACCACCCA
>JBAUDW010000172.1:0-17885 GCA_049678285.1 Phycisphaerae bacterium | reverse complement strand
AGTTCGGACACATCAACGTTGAACCGCTCGAAGTGTTCGCGAAGACGCGCGACCTTACGCTTGAATTCGGTGCGGTCCTCGCCCGGCAGGCGGCAGAGCCGCCGGACGAGCGTTCGGGCCTCCCGATAGCGCGTTTGCGACATGGTTTCGAATTTCCTCGAGGCCGCACGCAGAAAATGGAACTCTGCCCGATCCGGCCGGGCTATGGACCAATAGGAACTTAGACATGGAACGAGCCCTTTTCAAGCCATTTTTCCCCGCGGATCTCTGATAGCCCTTAAAATTCCGGGGCATTTCTGGCCCCCCCCATCCTGCAGCCTGTCCCGACCCCTCGGGATTCCCCTGCCGCTTCAACGGCAGGCCTGAGTCCCGGCGCGCCGGGATTGAGACCGCAGGTCGCGAAGGCCGCTTTGCCGTCCGCCGTCCATTCGTCATTCGGACCCGCCACTGGCGGGTAAATTTCGCCATTTTCGCCCGCCGCTTCGCGGGTGCGGCTAACCCACGTCCGGACAAGGTGTTACGCGTTGCCTCTGCTGTTTCTTTGTCAGATGCGAGATTTGCCCGCCGACCCCGAATGCCGCGCCCCCGACTGCGACTTACGTGCGTCCGCGGGAAGTTATGCACATAAAGGTATGCACATGACATGGATGGAAAAAGTGCGAAAAAGGGCACAAAAACCGGTAAAAACCGACCCAAAAACGTGAACAAACCCCAAAAAAGTCAAAATCCGCGCTAGCCCATCTTAACATTCGGGGGTCTTTGAGAGAAAAATCCCCCCGGGCGCTAGCGCCCGGGCCGGTGGCCCGTAAAAAATCGCCCAAAAATACCCCCCAAAACTCGCGCCAAAAAGTTATCCACAATCGCCCGCGTTCATAAGTGTGAGCGCTCGGCCGCAGGCACGGGATGCGACGAGGCAAAAGAAAGGGGCCGGCAAGCGGGACGTAAGCCGAATCCTGTTTCCGCCGTCGCCGAAGCGACGGCAGACGCGGCCATTTATCTAGGTCGCGCGTTGCCGCGCGACTCGAGCGGCCAACCCGGGGCTCGAGCGGTGCGGGCCGCACCATCGCCCCCTATTTGGCCTTGCTCCCGGTGGGGTTTGCCGTGCCCCCCGTGTCACCACGAGGGCGGTGCGCTCTTACCGCACCGTTTCACCCTTGCCTGTGGCCCGCTTGTGGCGAGCCCATCGGCGGTCTATTTTCTGTGGCACTTTCCCTGGGCTTTCGCCCGGTGGGCGTTACCCACCACCGTGCCCTGCGGAGTTCGGACTTTCCTCCCGCCCCGACGGATCGGGACAGGCGGCCGCATTGCCCGCTTGCCGGACTCCGGGAATATTATACCAGAAACCGGCCGCGGGGCGCAATGCGATTTGGCTCTTTTTGCCCCGGGGGGTCGCCCGGATGTGGCGGCGAGGGCAGGGGGCTATGGGGCTGCGTCCCTGGGAAAGGGGTCAGCCCTTGAGTTTGAACTTCTTGGTGCGGGGCGATTTTCTTGCCTCGGGGGGCAACTCGGCGTCCACCTTGCGTGCTTTCTCGAGGGCCTTGCGGGCCAACTTGTCGGCCTCGGCGTTCTGGCCGCGGGGGATGTGCTCGATCTCAACCGTCGCGAAAGGTGCGAGGAGGCGCTTGACGTCCCGCAGAAGCGGTTTCAGGTGGGGGGCGCGGACCTTGTACTGGCCGGCGACCTGGCGGACGAGGAGTTCCGAGTCGCTGCGGATCGTGAGGACGTCGGGTTTCAGTTGGGCGGCCAGTTCGAGGCCCAGGAGGAGCCCCTGGTACTCGGCGACGTTGTTCGTGGCCGGGCCGAACGCGCGGGCCTTCTCAAGCAAGGTGTCGCCCTCGGCGTCCTTGACGAGTGCCGCGGCGCCGGCGGGTCCGGGGTTGCCGGAGGCGGCGCCGTCGACGTACAGGAACAGGTGGCGGGGCTTTCCCAGCGGCTGTCGCGGCGGCGGGTCGGCTGGGGTCGGCGAATCGGCGGGCATCAGGAGTCTTCCAGGTACAGGATGCGCGTGCAGTTGGGGCAGACGACGAGTTTTTCGATCCGGCCACGCAGTTGGACGTAGGTGTTCTGGGTGACGGACATGTTGCATCCGGCGCAGACGTAGGTTCCCTCGACCTCGTCCAGGACGACGGCGGCGAGGGCTTCGCCGTCGAGGCGGTCGGCGATGCGGTCGAACCGGCGGACGACGTCGGGGGGGAGGGTGGCGGCGATTTCATTTCGTCGGGCGCGGCAGGTCTGGATTTCGGCGTCGACGGTATCCTTCTTGGCCTCGCATTCGCGGCGAAGGGCTTCGAGTTCCTGCTGGTGCTGCTTCAGTTCCTCCCGGGCCTGGGCGAGTTCGCGGTCGATGGTCTCGATGTCCTCGTAATCGTTGAGGATATCGTCCTCGAGTTTTCCGATCGCGAGTTCCGCGAACTTGATTTCGTTCTGGAGGATCTGATACTGGCGGTTGTCCTTAATCTGGAGTTGCTGGCCCTTGAGGCGTTCGATGTCGGCCCGTTTCTGGCGGACCTCGAGTTCCTTGAGGTCGGCCCTGACGCGGACGTCATGGCGTTTCTTGCGGATGGCTTCGATGTGCTGCTGGTGGGACTCGATCTGCTCGGCACGAATGCGGACGGACCTATCCTGGGCGGCCTTGCGGCCCTGGAGTCGGCGGAGTTCCTGGTCGGCCTCTTGAAGTTCGCGCAATCTATCCAGGACCAGTTCCGCCACGGCACCTCCCGGAGGAGAAAGGACCGGGGAACCTTATACTCTCCGCGCCGGGGGGAATCAAGGGGAATCGGGCGGCGGCGGCCAGGATGGCAAAAACCTTGAGGGTGCGGAGACTGTCTGGTAACAAGGGGTGCGTGAAATCGCTGCGCTGCTGGCCGGTGGGATCGGAAGACGGGAGGAAGAGCGGCACAAGCCAACCGCATGAGGGTTATTAGAAAAAGGGAGGGGGTCGTTTTGTAGGCCCCCGAGAACAGGGAAACAAGGGTCCTGGGACCTTTTGGGGAAGGAGACGGCGGATGAGGATGAAGCGCAGGGAGTTCCTGGCGGGGTCGATAGCGGCGGGGGTGGTGCTGTTCGGCCGGCCGTATGCCCGCGTCTTGGGGGCGAACGAGGATATCCGCGTGGCCGTCGTGGGATTCAACAGCCGCGGCAAAGCGCACATTTCGGCGTTCGCCGGCATGAAAGGGGTGCGGGTGACGGCCCTGTGCGATTGCGACCGCAAGGTGCTCGACGGGCAGGTGGCCCGGCTCGATGCTCAGGGGATTAAGGTGGCGGGGTACCAGGATGTGCGGCGGGTGTTCGACGACAAGAACGTGGACTGCGTGGTGACGGCGACGCCGAACCACTGGCACTCGCTCATCGTCGTCTGGGGCTGCCAGGCGGGCAAGGACGTGTACGTCGAGAAGCCGATCTCGCACGATATCTGGGTGGGCCGCCAGGCGGTGGAGGCGGCGCGGAAATACAATCGGATCGTGCAGTGCGGGTCGCAGCACCGGTCGGACGCGGGCCTCGGGGAGGCGTTCGAATGGATCCGTGCGGGAAACCTGGGGAAGATGGTGTGCCTGCGGGGGTTCTGTTACAAGCCGCGCGGGAACATCGGCAAGGTGACGGGGCCGACGCCTATCCCGCCGGAGGTGGATTACGACCTGTGGTGCGGTCCGGCGCCGAAGAAACCGCTGATGCGCAAGAAACTGCATTACGATTGGCACTGGTTCTGGGACACGGGAAACGGGGACATCGGGAACCAGGGCGTTCACGAGATGGATTTTTGCCGGTGGGCGGGCGGCTACACGGCCCCGGCGGCGCGGGGGATGAGCATCGGCGGGCGGTTCGTTCACGACGACGATGCCGAGACCCCGAACACGCAGATCGCGTTCATCGACTACAAGCCGGTGCCGATCATCTTCGAGGTGCGCGGCCTGCCGCGAAAGACGGGCGACTCGGCGATGGATAACTACCGGGGGACGCGGATCGGCGTCGTGGTGGATTGCGAAGGCGGGTATTACGTCGGGGGCGCCGGCGGCGGGTGGATGTACGACAAGAACGGCGAGAAGATGAAGCAGTTCCCCGGCCGCGAGGGGGCGGCTGCCCACCAGTCCAACTTCATCAAGGCCGTCCGCAGCCGAAAAAAAGAGGACCTGAACGCCGACATCCTCGAGGGACACCTGTCGGATACGTCGTTCCATCTGGCCAACGTTTCGTACCTCCTGGGCCAGGAGCGCCCGGCGGGCGAGATTGCCGAGCGGACCAAGGGCAACAGCACCCACGCGGAGTGCTTCGAGCGGTTCAAGGCGCACCTGGAGGCGAACGGCGTGGACCTGGCGAAGTCCCGGATCGTCCTCGGGCCGTGGATCGACTTCGATCCCGAGAAGGAGGTTGTCACGGGCGACCTGGCGGCCGAGGCGAGCAAGTACGTCCGGCGCGCCCAGCGGGCGCCGTTCGTCATTCCGGACCAGGTGTAGGGACGGGCGGAACGCGCACCCCCTTTTTGGAGGATGCGAATCATGTTCGAGGCAATGAATCGGCGGCAGTTTCTCGCAACGGTCGGGGCAGGGGCGGCGGCGGGCACGCTGGCGGCCGGCCGGCTATGGGGTGCCGAGGCCGGGAAACCCGAGGGCATCCGGATCGGCGTCTGCACGGGTCCGGAGAATGCCGCCCTTCTGAAGGCGGGGGGCTGCGATTACATCGAGGCAGCGGCGCGGTCGTTCCTGAAGCCGGACAAGGCTGAGTGGACGCCGCCGGTGGACCTGGAATCGCTCGCGCTCCGGATCGAGGCCTACAACGGTTTCCTGCCGGGGGACCTGAAAATCACGGGGCCGGCGGTGGACCTGGAACGGCTGAAAACCTACGTGACGCGTGCGTGTGAGCGGGCGAAGCGCGTCGGATCGTCGGTCATCGTCTGGGGTTCCGGCGCGTCGCGGAAGATTCCCGACGGCTGGGACCGCGCGAAGGCGGAGGAGCAATACGTGGCAGCACTGCGGCTGGCGGGTCCGATCGCGGCGGCACAAGGCTTGACGCTTGCCCTGGAACCGTTGCCGACGCGCGAGACGAACATCGCCAACACAACGGTCGAGGCGATGGGGTACATCCGGAAGGCTGAGGCCGAGGGCATCTCGCTCATGGTGGACCTCAGGCACTTCACGACGATGAACGAACCGCTCGAGAACCTGGACACCTGCAAGGACCTGCTGGTGCACTCGCACGTGGGCGACCCGCTGGCGAATCCGGATCGGCTGAAGCAGCAGGTGGGGCGGCTAAAGGCGAACGGATTTGCCGCCCGGATGAGCTTCGAGGGGGGCGTCCGGGACCTGAAGAACGGCCTGAAGCCGGCGGTCGAGGCCCTTCGCAAGACTTGGGCCGAGGCGTAGCGGCCGGGCCGGCGGGGCGAGCAGGGTTCCGTAAAGATACGGCGCGGTGGATCGCACGGCCCGTTGCGCCGCACGTTTCTCCAGGGCAAAAAGGAGGCGGGGGTGAGGGCCCCCGCCTCAAGCGGCAAAAGGCGTTCGACCGCCTTTGCCGGGACTCTTCAGGTTAGAGCGGCTCTTCCTGCTTGAACTCGTCCTCCGTTTTCTTGTCGAGGAACCCTTCGAGTTTTCGGCTCCGGACGGGATGCTGGAGTTTTCGGATGGCCTTGGCCTCGATCTGGCGGACGCGTTCGCGCGTGACGCGGAAGATGCGTCCGACCTCCTCGAGGGTGTAGGTCTGGCCGTCGCCGATGCCGTAACGCAGTTTGATGATCTCGCGTTCGCGGTAGGTCAGGGTTTTCAGAACATGATCGATTTTGGACTTGAGCATCTCCTGGGTGGCGGCGGTGACGGGGGACTCGGCGGTTTCGTCCTCGATGAAGTCGCCGAAGTAGGAGTCCTCGCTTTCGCCGACGGGCCGGTCGAGACTGATGGGGTGGCGGCTGATCTTCATGACGCGGCGGACCTCGGCCAGGGGCAGGGAAGCCTCGCCGGCGAGTTCCTCCAGACCGGGCTCGCGCCCCGTGTCCTGGAGGAACCGCTTGGAGATGTTGCGCAGTTTCGACATCGTCTCGATCATGTGGACCGGAATACGGATCGTGCGGGCCTGGTCGGCGATGGCCCGGGTAATGGCCTGGCGGATCCACCAGGTGGCGTAGGTCGAGAACTTGTAGCCCCGGCGGTACTCGTACTTGTCGACGGCCCGCATGAGGCCGGTGTTGCCTTCCTGGATGAGGTCGAGGAACGAGAGGCCGCGGTTGCGGTATTTCTTGGCGATGGAGACCACGAGCCTCAGGTTGCCGCCGGAGAGTTTCCGCTTGGCGTCCTCGTACTCGGCAAAGCACTTTTCGATGCGTCGGGCGCGGTCGGTGAGTTGGTCGGCGTTTTCGCCCGCGAGCCGCTGAAGCCCCTCGCGCTCTTCCTGAAGGGCGGCGCGTTCGCCTCCGTCCTGGACGCTGTCGGCGAGTTCGTCGAGTCTCCGGCTGATCTCCTCGAGTTTGTGGTGGATGGCCACCAGTTTTTTCATGATGGCCTGGATCTTGGAGGTCCGGAGGCTGAGTTCCTCGAGGAGTTGGACGCATTTCTGGCGTCGCGTGCGCATGCGGCGCGAGGATCGCTCGCGTTCGGTCTGGCCCGTTCGGGATGCGACCAGGCGTTCGTAGTCGGTGCGATTGGCTTCGATGAGTTTCTCGGCCGTGGCCAGGTTCTCCGGCGTGCGGCGCTGGATTGTCGTCTTGGCGAGGTTCTCGGTGATGCAGATTTTCATCGTGCGGTCGAACGGGAGTTCGCCCGACTCGACCTGGCGGAGGGTGCGGATGGCGCTGGAGATGGCGAAATCGCTCTGGAGGACCTTTCGGCGGAAGTGTTTCCGCGTCAGTTCGATGCGTTTCGCGAGGAAGATTTCCCGGTCGCGCGTGAGGAGCGGGATTTCGCCCATCTGCGTCAGATACATGCGCACCGGGTCGTCGATGCGTTTGCGAGCCTCGGCCTCGGTGGGAGCGGCGACGGCGGCGGCGCGGTCCTTGGGTTCCTCGGCTTCCCATTCGGCCGGCGTCTTGGCGGTCTGGCTGGCGCGCTCGCGGAGCGGGACGTCGGTCTCGTCAATCAGGTCCACGCCGAGTTCATCCAGCGCCGTCAGGATGCGGTCAAGGCGATCGGGGCTGACGATCTCGTCCGGGAGACGGTCGTTCATCTCCTCGTACGTCAGGTAGCCCCGATCCTTGCCCAGCGTCATGAGGGCCTGGACCTTCTCTTCAGGCGTCTGCGCGCGTTCCGGTTTCACGTCGCTCATACCGTCCTCATGCAGGCTTCGCCATCAGCGCCGCTCGGGCGCCGTCGGCGGTTTACCGCTTGGCCGCCGGGGGCAAAAACCCCTGCTGCTTCTTTCGGGCCTCCGCGAAGTCGCGGAAAGCCTGTGCGTCGTCGCCGGCTTCGGTCGCGACCCGCCCTCGGGCCGCCAGTTCCTCTTCGGCGGCCAGTTCCTCGAGAGTCCGCAGCGTTTCGTCGAGCAACCGCGCCAGCGGGCCGCCTCCCGTATCGGTTTCCTTTCGGCAGGCCTCGATGGCCTCGCCGCGGTCGTACAACTGGACCGCCAGGCTCGCTAGTTCCGCGTCCTCGATGCCGCGCAGAACGCCCTGGATGTCGCGGTCGCGCCGATCGGGCCGGGCCAGCATCGCTTCGTACAGGCGTCGAAAGTCGGCGTCCTGGATTTTTTCGGGCGGCAGGCGCCCGGCCACGTCGTCGGCCCGCGTCGGCTGGCAGACGAGGGCCGTCAAAAGTTCCCTTTCGGCGATCCATCGTTTGCCGTGCCCGGCCGCCGGCGTTTCGGCCGGCGCTTGGGCCTCGTCGGGCCGTCGCGCGCGCCGCCGCATCCGCTTCAGTTCCGCCCAGAGCGATTCGGAGCGGATGCCGAGCGCCTGGCTGACGCGGCCCAGGAGGAGGTCCCGGCGAACGGTGGCCTCCTCGCCGGCGAAGACGGGCGCCTGGGCCAGCGTCGTGAGCATGGCGTCGAGCGCGCGGCGTTGGGCGGCGGGGCTGGCGGCGGCGCCGAATTCCCGGCGTACGAGTTCCCACTTGTATTCGAGCGCGTCCTTGGCGCCGGCCTGATACCGCTCGAACGCCTCGGCGCCCCCGTCGCGGCACACGTCGAAGGGGTCCTTGCCCTCGGGCAGGGCCGTCACGTAAACACGGACGTCCTCGGCAAGGAAAAGTTCCAGGCCGCGGTCGGCCGCACGCCGCCCCGCCTCGTCCGAGTCGAAGACGAGGACAACCTCGTCGGCGTAGCGCCTGAGAACGCGCACGTGCTCGCCCGTCAGCGCCGTGCCGAGCGTCGCCACGACGTTCGTGACGCCCACCTGATTGGCCATGACGACGTCGGTATAGCCCTCGACGACGACGGCGCGGCGCGTCTGCTCGATGCGGGCGCGCGCCTGCGGGAGCCCGTACAGACTCTCCGTTTTGCGAAAGAGCGCGGTTTCCGGCGAGTTCAGGTACTTGGGCGTTTCGTCGCCCAGGCTCCTGCCGCCGAAACC
This sequence comes from Phycisphaerae bacterium, assembly GCA_049678285.1. Classification (GTDB taxonomy): domain Bacteria; phylum Planctomycetota; class Phycisphaerae; order FEN-1346; family FEN-1346; genus JAPLMM01. The sequence continues at coordinate 9,400 of JBAUDW010000172.1, read as the reverse complement.
GATCGGCCGGCTCAAGGCATCGGTGATCGGAAACATCAGCCGACCCCGAAACCGGTCGTAGCATCCGGACCCGTCGTCCCGCGGGACGACCAGCCCGGTGAGTTCCAGAAGTCGCACGGGGACGTTTTCCCCTTGCGCCGCCTTCAGGAGGTTGTCCCAACCCGCTGGGGCGAACCCCAGATGGAACACCTCCAGCGACTGCTTATTAAACCCGCGGGCGGCCAAATAGTTCCTGGCCGGTTCCCCCAACGTCGGATGCCGCAGGTTGCCCTCAAAGAACAGCGTCGCCCATTCCAGGGCCTTGCGTACATCTCGGCCGGGCCCCTGGGGCTTGCCGCGTCCCGCTTGTTGCCGAAGGGCGATGCCGGCCCGTTCCGCGAGGATGCGGACCGCCTCGGGGAACGTCACGTTCTCCCGCAGCATCACGAAGTTGAACACGCTGCCGCCGCGGCCGCAGCCGAAACACTTGAAAATCTGCTTGCTCCGGCTGACGGTGAAGGAGGGTGTCTTCTCGGGATGGAACGGACACAATGCCTTGTGGTCTTTGCCCGCCCGCTTCAACGGGAAGTAGGAGGAAACTACTTCCACAATATCGTTGGCGCGCGCGACCTCATCCAGCATGTCGTCCGCGTAGAGTCCCGACAAGGCAACGACCCACACCCCTCACGCCCGCGTTCACCAGATTGTCGAAGGTACTAACGCCTTCTCAGAGGCACTATACCTCAGAAAAGGGCAAAAGTCAAGCCCGTCCGCACTCCGGGCAGAGTGCGAAATCGAATTTGGGCCCGCTCTTGATCCCACGAAAAATGTTCCCGATGGGTTCCGATGGCCTAACCCCGGAGAATCCTATAGTTGGAGTGTCTGAGGTTAGGGGCCATGGAATTGGGGTCCGGTTATGGAATCGGGGTCCGGTTGCGGTCTCGCTCTCCCGGGCGCCCGGAACGAGTCGGGCCGGGTTCGGGGCGTGTTCGCCGAGGGGGCGGAAAGCGTTGACCGGCCTTCGCGCGGGGGCTATGATGGCCGCTGCGGCCACGGAAACCGCACTTTGGCTTGGGTCTTGGCGAGCGGCGAAAGGGTCTTTATGGCGAACGAGCAGGACCGGATGGAGCGAATCGTCGCGCTGGCGAAGCGGCGAGGGTTTATTTTCCCTGGGAGCGAGATCTACGGCGGCCTGAACGGATTCTGGGATTACGGGCCCCTGGGGGTGGAACTGAAGCGCAACATCAAGGACGCGTGGTGGCACGACTGCGTTACGACCCGCGACGACATGGTGGGTGTGGACGCCGCCATCATCATGAACCCGAAGGTGTGGGAGGCCAGCGGGCATGTTGCCGGGTTCAAGGATCCCTTGGTTGACTGCAAACAGTGCCATTCTCGCTTCCGTGCAGATCAACTATGGCGCCCTTTTGTCCTTCCCTTACACAGCCTGCCCCCTTCAGGACAGATATTTGACGCAACTGCGCTGCGCGCCGGTGACCCAATTCAGTTCAAGCGCCTTGTTGACCAGCCTAGCCTTGAAACGCTACAGGTGCTGGTGCGCGAAGCATTAGGAAGTAAGAAAGCGAAAGTTTTGGAAGTTGCGCAGTCACCGCCCATGTACGGCCATCAATATTTTGTGCAGGACCGCGATGCGAGTTACTACCTGGGACTGAATTCTGGCAATGTGCAATCCGGAGATCTCTGCCCGAATTGTGGTGGCGAATTAACCGAAGCGCGCAACTTCAATCTAATGCTTCCGACAAACATCGGTGCCATGGAGGACTCCAGTGCCCTGGCCTACCTCAGGCCCGAGACGGCCCAGGGGATTTTCGTCAACTATAAGAACGTGCTGGATACCTCGCGGCTGAAACTTCCGTTCGGCATCGCGCAGATCGGCAAGGCGTTTCGGAACGAGATCAATCCGCGCAACTACACCTTCCGCAGCCGCGAGTTCGAGATGATGGAAATCGAGTTCTTCTGCCGCCCGAGCGAGGCTGACAAGTGGTACCAGTATTGGCGCGACGCGCGGTTCCAGTGGTATGTCGGCCTGGGCCTCAGAGAAGAGCGGCTGCGCCTGCGCGACCACGAGCCGGACGAACTCGCTCACTATGCCAAGGCCTGCGCCGACGTCGAATACGCCTTCCCGTTCGGCGTAGCGGAACTGGAGGGCGTGGCCAACCGGACGGACTTCGACCTGCGGCAGCACCAGGAATTTTCCGGCCGGGACATGACCTACTATGACGACGAAGCCAAGGAGCGGTTCATTCCCTACGTCATCGAGCCGTCGGGCGGGGTGGACCGGGCGCTCCTGGCGTTTCTCTGCGAGGCGTACGACGAGGACGAAGCCCCCGACGAGAACGGCAAGGCTCAGAAGCGGACGGTGCTGAGGTTCCATCCGAGGCTCGCGCCGATCAAAGTGGCGGTGTTCCCGCTGGTGAAGAAGGACGGCATGCCGGAGAAGGCCCGCGCGATCTACGAGGAATGCAGGCGGCACCTGGCGGCGTTTTATGACGAGAAGGGAGCGGTCGGTCGGCGGTACCGTCGCCAGGACGAGGCCGGCACGCCGTTCTGCGTCACCGTGGACGGCCAGACCTTCGAGGACGGGACCGTGACGATCCGCGACCGCGACACGATGAAGCAGGAGCGGATCGGGGCCGAAAGCGTCCTGGGTTACGTCCGGGAACACCTGCACTTGTAGGCGCCGGTCGCCGCGGCGACCTGCATTTCTCTTGCGTCGGCGGCCGGCGGGACGCAAAGTCCGATAAGCCGCGACATCCCTGCTTTTTGCCTCAAGGGACCCCATGCCGGGGGTCGATGTTATCCCGTGAAGAGCGATCCTGAAGGCTTTGGACGAGGGAAAGTTCCGCGCGCGGCGGAAGGGGCGGAAAGGCTCATCGTGCGGCGAATCTGGGTCATTCTGACGGCGGCGGGGTTCCTTGCCGTGGCCGGGTGCGGCACCAGCGTCACCCGCGAGGCACAGCAGGATTTCAACCCGGGCCGGGCGGCGTTCGAGGCGGGGCGCTGGCAGGAGGCGGTGGACGCTTTCACGCGGTTCCTGGTGGCGCATCCGACTTCGCCGGCGCGGGGCGAGGTGTACTACTACCGGGGTCTGGCGGAGGTGCGGCTCTCGCGTCGGGCGGAGGCGCTCGCGGACTTTCAGCGTGCGACGCGGGCCGCAGCGCCGCCCCCGATCCCGGCCTACGCGCAGGTGGCCGCCGGAAACCTGCACTTCGAGGAAGGCCGCGACTGGGACGCTGTCCGGGTGTACAACGGCGTGCTGGGGGACCCGCCGGACGGCGTGCCGCTCGACCGGCTCGTCCTGCGGCTGGCGATCAGTCTTCAGCGGGTCGGGCGATGGTCGACGGCGGACCGTTATTTGGCCTATGTGATTGAAAACTTCCCGGGGACGCCAGCGGCGGCCGAGGCGCGCCGCCGCTATCGGACCGGCGCGTTCATGGTGCAGACGGGGGCGTACACGTCGAGCGAAGGAGCCCAGCGCGAGGCGTCGCGGTTGCGAACGGCCGGCTTCGTGCCGGAGGTTAGCGTCACACAGCAGCAAGAGCGCCGGCTCCACAGGGTCCGCGTCGGCCGCGCGCGGACCTACGCGGAGGCGCTGAGCCTGGCCCAGCGCGTGAGCGCGGCAGGCTTCTCGGTGTACGTCGTGCCGTAACCGGATGAGAGGGGTGAAGGGGACAATGGGTTTGCGACGCCACGACTATGCGACGGAGGAGCGTCTGCGCGAGCGGGTGCGGTCGGGCCCGCGCGCGGCCGGGGCCCATCGGAAACTGTCGGCGTGGCTGTGGCGCGCCGGCCGGTTGGCGCAGGCGCGGGAGGCGCTCCAGGCGGGTCTTTCGCGTGCGGAGGGGACGGCGTCGCTGCAGCACCTGTTGGGCCTCCTCTTTGCGGGGTCGGAGGACTACGAGTCGGCGGAGCGGCACCTGGCGCGGGCGTCGGCCCAGGAGCCGATGCGGTTCGATTACCTTCGGGACCTGGCCCTCGTTCGGGCGGTGGCGGGCAGGACGGCGGAATCGGTTGAGACGCTTCGCCAGGCGATCGGCCTGACGGATCCCGGCGCGCCGGGACCGCCGGACCTGGGTTGTCTGCTTCGGCTCGGGGAACAGGCGCTCGTGCAGGGGGGCGCGAAACCGGAGCGCCGCCCGCCGAAACCGCGCCGGCGAGCGGCGTTCGTGGAGAGTCTTGTGGCGCGCGATCCGGAAATGGCCGAAGCGCTCGTCGCCGGGCGCGAGGCTTCGGACCCGCGGAAGCGCGAGGTGCTGCGAGCGGCGAGGCAGGCGCTGCGGCGCCTGATCGCGCGGAATCCGGCCTATCCGGACCTTTACTTCGGGATGAGCCTCGTGGCGGAGCAACTGGGCGAGATCGACCGCGCGATCGAGGCGGCCGAAAAGGCGCTCGCCCTCAACCCGCGGTACGTCGAGGCCTGCCTGCTGGCGGTCCGCCTGTACGAAAAGCGCGGAGAGCCGGCACGGGCCGCCCAGCGATGCCTGACGGTGACGGAACTGGAGCCGCAATGGCTCGACGCGCATCTGCGTCTCGGCCATCTGCTGCGCGAGCAAGGGCGCGTGCGCGATGCGGCAGAGGCCTATCGGCGGGCGCTCGAGGTGAAAGCGGATTGCGAGGAGGCGCGGCACGGACTGGAGCGCCTGGAAGCGGCGCTGGCGGCGGAAGGGGGGGCCGGATGAGTTACCTCCTTCGGTTGCTGGGGCGTGGCTTGGCCGGCGATTTCACGGGGTATCTGAGCAAGTTCCTTAAAACCCCCTCGGACGAAAGTCTGGAGGCGCTGCAGGCGGGGGTGCAGGAATCGCCGCGGCGTGCGGAGGCGTGGCTCGCGCTGGGCCTGAAGCAGATGGAACTGGGACGTCTGGCGGCGGCGCGGCAGGCGCTGGAGTCGGCGGTGCGGCTTGACCCGGCGCTGGACGACGCGCGGGTGGCATTGGCGGCGGCGGCGAGCGACCTGGGGGACCCGGCGCGGGCTGTCGAACTCCTCGGTCCGGTGGCCGAACGCAGCCTTCAGACGGCGACCGTGCGGTACGTGATGGGGCAACTCCAGGAGCGGCAGGGATCGGCGGACGAGGCGGCGGCGAACTACGCGGCTGCGTTGGCGGCCGACCCGATGCACGAAGCGGCGCGGCAGCGGCTGGCGGCGCTGGAACTGGTGCGCGGAAACCTGGACGAGGCGGTCAAGCATTATACGACGCTCAAGCGTCAGGGCCCCGGCGATTTTGAAACGCGGATGAACCTGGCGGCGCTCGAAGTTCGCCGCGGCGACATGGCGGCCGGCATCGCCGAGTATCAGGAAGCGATCCTCATCGAACCGGACAACTGGGAGGCGCGGTGCCACCTGGCCGATTGCCTCGAAGAAGAAAGAATGCACGAGGAGGCGCTCGAGGAGATCCGGCGCGTCCTCGACCTTCACCCGGACTATCCCGACATGCATTACCGGGCGGCGAGGCTGCTGGTGCTGACGGGCGACCTGGAGGAGGCGGAGTATCACCTGCAACAGGCACTGGCGATGAACCCGCGGTATCTCGATGCGTTGGTCCTGCGCGGCCAGATGCTGGTCGAGTTGGGCCGGCCGGATGAGGCGGTCGCCCATTACGAACGGGCGACGCGCGTGAACGACGGTTACCTGGAGGCGTACGTCGGCCTGTCGGTGGCGTACCGGCAGATCGGGATGAACGCCGAGGCGGACGAGGCGATCGAGATGGCCTCGCGCATCGAGCCGGGCTCGACGCGCCTGTATCAGGAGACGGCGCGTCTGGCGCTGCGTTCGAGCCTGTCGGCGGCGCTCGGGCGCGAGTTGAACGTGCCGGCCGCGGCCATGGAACCCGTGGTGGACGAACTGGCGGCGTCGGAGGTGCTCGAGGCGGAACTTCGGGAACACGCCGACGCCGTGGCGGCCCATCCGGATTTCCCGGACTGCCGCTATCGGTACGGGCTGCTCCTGAAGAGCGCGGGGAAGGTCGAAGAGGCGCTGGAGCAGTTCCGGGCGGCGACGCGGTTGAACCCGACCTACGTCAAAGCGCTGGTCAAACTGGGGCTGACAGCCTGGGAGGCGGGCCGGCTGGAGGAGGCGGCGGAGGCGCTCTCCCAGGCGGTGAACCTGGAGCCGGCTTACGTGGACCTGCATTACCGTCTGGGACTGGTGTACGCGGACCGCGGGCTCTGGCCGCTGGCCGTGGAAGAGTACCAGAGCGCCCTGGAGCGTCAGCCCGGCGCCGAGGCCGTCGAGGCGAGCCTCATGCTGGCGCTGGAGAACATGGGCCTCGTGGGGGAAGAGCAGCTGCCGTTCGTAGCGGCGATGGAAGCGGCGGACGAGGCGACGGACGCCGCACCCGCGGATTAGGAGCGGGCGGTCGTCGTCCCCTGCGGCCAATTCCTTGACAGAGGGGCGCCGGGGGTCTTAAATGGCCTCGACCCGGGGCCCCGTTCCGGAGAAACCCTTCGATTGACGCGTGAGCGCCCCATCCTTCTGCGAAGTCCCGACAGCGCCCTGAAGCGAGTGCGCCCGTACATCATCACGGCGATGGTGCCGGTGGTCGTCCTGGCGGTGGGGAGCCTGGCGATCGAGTACGGTTTCCAGGTATCGGCGGAGACGAAACGGGTGCTCCATGCCGTGGAGGCGGCGGCGCTGGCGGGGCTTTTGCTGGAGCCGCTGCTGGGGCTTCTGCTATCGCGTAAGCGGGCGGAGGTTCTGCGGTCGCGATGGTTCCACTTCGCCTTGGCGGGCGCGTATGCCGCGACGGTCGGGATGCTGTACGCGGGGAAGGTGCCGGAGCCGGCCGTGTGGGTTCGGCGGGCGGCCCAGGTGGCGATCGTGCTGAGCCTGGTGGTGCGGCTGGTGGAACTGAACCGGTTCCTGGCGACGCTGCGGTCGCCGCCGGCCTTGCTGTTCGTCGGGAGTTTTCTGACGCTTATTGCGGTGGGGACGGGCCTTCTGCTTCTGCCGGTGGCGACCGCGCCGGGCGAACCGCCGACGAGTTTCACCGACGCACTCTTTACGGCGACGAGCGGCGTGTGCGTGACGGGTCTGGTGGTCGTGGACACGGGGACGCACTGGGCCCCGCTCGGGCGGTACGTGATCCTGTCGCTCATCCAGTTGGGGGGGTTGGGGCTGATGACGTTCGGCTCGGTGTTCGCGCTCCTGCTGTGGCGGGGGATGCGGGTCCGCGAGTCGGTGATGATGCAGGAGGTGCTGAGCCACGACCTCCTCTCGGAAGTGGGGCGCATCATCATTTTCATTCTGATTACGACGGTCTGCGTGGAGGCGGCCGGCGCGCTACTGCTCGCGGGACTTTGGGATCACACGGGTCAGGGTGCCGCCGTCGCCCTGTCGGACCGCATCCAGTACAGCATTTTTCACAGCATCAGCGCGTTCTGCAACGCAGGCTTCTGCCTCTATCCGGACAGCCTGATGTCGTACCGCTCGGCATGGCAGGTGAACCTCGTGTTTCCGCTGCTCATTATTTCGGGCGGCATCGGGTTCATGGTCCTCTACAATGGGGCGAGGTTGGTGCGGTATCGCCTGTTGTCGCGAAACCAAACGCCGTTGGTGAAGAAGCGGCTGACGCTGCATAGCAAGTTCGCGCTGGTGACGACGGCGGTGCTGCTCATCGGCGGGATGGCGCTCGCGTTTGTTCTGGAGACGTTTCCGGGACGGTCAGACGCGTGGCGCGCAACGGCAAAGCCGGCGGCGGAAGCCGCGGCACGACCGGAAGAGCCGGCGGCGCCTGAGGCCGAGACGCCGCCGATGGGGAGAACGTGGACCGAGCGCCTCAGCGGAGCGTGGTTTCTGGCGACGACGGCTCGGACGGCGGGTTTCAATACGACGGACACGAGCCGACTGGCGCCGCCGACGAAGTTCCTGACGGCCGTTCTGATGTTCATCGGTGCGTCGCCGGGGTCCACGGGCGGCGGCATCAAGACGGTGACCGTGGCGGTGATTGTATGCGGCATCTGGTCGTCGCTGCGCGGCCGGCCGGAGCCTCAGGCTTTCCGGCGCCGCATCGCGCGGGACATTGTCGAGCGGGCGTTGACGGTGCTGGCGGTCGGCGTCCTGTGGGTGGCGGCGGTCAGCATGACGCTTTCCGCGTGGGGGTTCACGGAAGGGGCGCGGTACACGTTCCTGGACGTGCTGTTCGAGACGACGTCGGCGTTTGCGACGGTGGGGCTTTCGACAGGCGCGACGCCGCTCTTGAATACGTTCGGCCGGATCCTGATCCTCGTGACGATGTTCGTTGGCCGCGTCGGGCCGCTCACGTTGTTCGTTGCGATGCACGGCCGGGCGCAGCGGCTCCACTATACGTACGCGACGGAGAACGTGGCGATCTCGTAAGGGCGGGGCGCGGCGTGCCGACCAAGGGGCAGTTTAAGGTTGTGGGCCGCTTCGCCGGCGGGTGATAATGGAGTGCGGCGCCCCGGAGGCGCGGCAAGGAGGACGGCGCATGAAACGCTTCGTGGTGATCGGTATGGGCCGTTTCGGGCACCGGCTGGCTCGCGAACTGACGGAGGCGGGCCACGAGGTCATTGCGATCGATACGCGCGAGGCGCTGGTGGAGCGCGTTCGCGACGAGGTGGCCTTGGCCGTCTGCCTCGACGCCACGGAACCCGAGGCCCTCAAGAGCCAGGGCGTGGACAAGGTGGACGCGGCCGTCGTGGCGATCGGGGAGGATTTCGAGGCGAACGCCCTGGCGACGGTGACGCTGAAGGCGCTCGGCGTCGGCCGCGTCATCAGCCGCGCCTCCAGCGACATCCAGCGGCGCATCCTCAACCGCATCGGCGCCGACCAGGTCATCTTTCCGGAAGAGGAAATGGCCGTGCGGCTGGCGGGCCAACTGGCGAATCCCCAGATCATCGATCACCTGGAGTTGTCGGAGGGGCATAGCCTGGTTCAGATCCTGGCGCCGGAGGCGTGGCGGGACCGGACGCTGAGCGAGATCGATCTGCGGAAGAAATACGAAGTGAACCTCGTGGCGATCAAGCGGACGGTCAAAAAGCAGACGCCCCAGGGCGAAGAGGTCGTCGAGGAGCAGGTCCTGGACCTGCCCATGCCGCACACCAAGATCCGCGAAGGGGACGTTCTGGTCCTGGTGGGGACGACCGAAAGCCTGTCCGCCTTGCCGACCTGAGGGCGGGCGGCGCTACTTACAGCAACGGGTGATTGTGGATAACTTTTTGGCGCGAGTTTTCGGGGGTATTTTTGGGCGATTTCGGGCGATTTTCGGGAGGCCACCGGCCCTGGCGCTAGCGCCCGGGCCGATTTTGCTCTAAACGGGACCCGAATGTTAAGATGGGCTAGCGCGGATTTAGTGCTTTTTTCGACTTTTTTCACGTTTTTGGACCGGTTTTTACCGGTTTTTGTGCCCTTTTTCGCACTTTTTCCATCCATGTCATGTGCATACCT
>JBAUDW010000171.1:0-3159 GCA_049678285.1 Phycisphaerae bacterium | reverse complement strand
CGCCAACGCCACCCACTCGAACCGCAGCGCGAGAATCGCTTCGAGCAGGTTCGACCGCCTCTCGGCTGGCGCCTCGGGTCCGGCGTGGGCCGCCTCGCTCGTCGTCGCCCAGTAGCGCATGTGGTAGATGGCCGCCGCCGGCTGCTCGTCGGTGTTCAGGTGCGCCGGCCTCTGGACCGCAATCGCCCGCTGAACCTGGGCCCGCTTCGCAGGATCCAGAAAATCCGACGCTCCCTCGAACCAGAGCGGATCGAAGTACGGCGACTCGATGCCGCGCTCCCGGTAGCGTGCGGCAAGCGCCTCGCCCGTGGCGACCAACACCCCGTCCGCCTTGGCTGCAAAAACGCGCACCGGGTCGCCGTACGAGAGGAGCGTGTCCGGGAAGACGTGTGCCAACGGAATGGCCACGCTTCCGACGTACTCCGAGAGTTCGGGGCCCCACGCTCCGACCGATCCGGTGAGCGAAAGCGCCAGCACGCCGTCGTCCGAAAGAATCCGCGCCAGTTCCGCGAAGAACTCCTGCGTGTAGAGCCGCGCCTCCAGCGTCGAGGCGGGCGGCGGGGCCGCGAGAACGACGAGGTCGTATCGTGGGGCGGCGTCGGCCGCAAGCCGCTTCACGTACCGACGCGCGTCGGCAAAGTGCGTGTGCGCCCGGAGCCGCTCGGCGGCGAGGCGGTCGGCATCGTCGAGGTGCGCGACCACGGCCTCGTATTCCGCGCGGTCGAGCGTGACGTAATCGAGTCGCTCGGGCCGATGGCGTTCGAGTTCCTTAAGGAGCCCCTCCGCGCCGCCGCCGAGCACGAGGATCCGCTTCGGGTCCGGATGCTCGCACGCCGCCAGGTGCGCTTCGATCGCCAGGTCCGTGTGGTTCGGCCACGTCGCCGCCACCGTGCTGTTCGTGTAGAGGCTGAATTGGTTCCCGAGTTTGCCGACGGCGATGTTCTGGTACTTCGAATCCACCGATTCGACGAGGTCGAGGCCCGGCGCGAAACTCCGCCATCGCCACTGGACCGTCTTGGAGTCGAGCCCGTTCGTGATGCCTCCGACAACAAGTCCCGCGAGGACGACCGCGAACGCCAGGAAGATCGCGGCCGCGGGCCGCCACCGCACCCGCTCGCGCGCGATCGCCGCAGCCCCGGCGGCAAGAAGCGCGCCGCCTCCCGCGGTGAGGGTGAACGCGCTTACGCGCCCGACGAGGACAAAGGAGAAGAGGGCCCCGCCCATTAGGCTCCCCGCCGATTCGACGAGGTACACCCAGCCGACCGACCGCGCACGCTGAGCGAGGCTTTGAGCGTCCGCGCCCACCAGCGCGCTCGCCGCCGGGAAAGCAAGGCCCACCCACAGGCTCACGGGCGCGGTCGCAAGGAGCGCGACCCATGCCATGTCGCCGAGGCCGACGTACTCGCCCGGCTCGACGCCCAGAATCGGGCGGGCCGCGCGCAGCAGCAAAATCTCGGCCGCAAGGATGGGCGGCATCGCCAGGGCCGACACGAGGAGCACGATCCACGGCCGGCGCGAACGCGCCAGAATGCGCCCCGACGCCTGCGCTCCGACGGCCACCCCCGCCAGCCAGAACGCCAGCACCAGGCCCCACGCCAGTTCCGATCCGAACAGGAGGACCTGGGCTTCGCGCAGGAGCGTCGCTTGGGCGCCCACGGCATAAGCGCCCAGAAGGAAGAAAAAGACGAGGACCGCCGTTCGGCCGCGCATGTCAGCATCCTAGAAGCATCGGGGCCCCGCCGCAAGAGCCGGGGCCCCGCATGGGTGGCATGCCCACCCCGTTCGGGGGTGGGCATGGAGCGCTGGCGCATGCTCACGCAAAGGCTAAGCGTGAGCATGCCACCCGACCCAAAGTCGAGACTTTCGCTCGGCGCCTTTTTCGCGTACAATGTTGTTGTGCGACGGACGGCAACTCGCTCACGAGGGAAGGAGGCGGTCATGGACCTTTTCGAGGCGATCGAAACGCGGGCCAGCGTCCGGGCCTACGACCCGGTCGAAATCCCGGAACAGGACCTGATGAAAATTCTCGACGCGGGCCGGCACGCCCCGTCCGGCGGCAATCGCCAGCCGCTCCAGTACGTCCTCGTCCGCGACACGAAGACGCTGAAGGCCCTCGAGCGCGTCCAGACGTCCTTCGCGACGGCGTCGGCGGCCATCGGCATCATCGCCGACCCGGGCGTCTCGCGCTGGTGGCTCGAAGACGCCGCCGCCGCGGCAGAGAACATGCTCCTGGCGCTCCACGCGCTCGGCTACGCGTCGGTCTGGGTCGAGGGGACACTCCTGAAGGAAGAGGAGTTCGCCAGGACCCTCCTCGGCGTGCCGAAGGAGAAGCGCTTCGCCATCCTCCTTCCGATCGGCAAGGCGCCCCAGAAGACGCCGCAGGCCGACAAGAAACCGCTCAAGGAAATCCTCTGGCGCGAACGGTACGGCAAGAAATAGGGCCGCCGGCGCCGGGCGCCAAAAGGCAAAGCCCAGGGGTTCGAACCCCTGGGCTTCTGTTTTGAATCGTCACCGCCCGAGCGAGGCGCTCACGGCGAGTTCTTCACGTTGACCACCGCGTTCCACCGCGGGTCCTGCCGCAGATTCTCCAGGTCCGGGTCCTGCTGCATGTATTCCAGGTCGCGGTACCCGAGCCGGATCGCCTTGCGAAGCGACAGGAACGCCCGCGACGTTTCCTTCAGAAGCGCCAGCGAGCACGCCAGGTTGTAGTGCGCGATCGGGTTCCTCGGCTTCAGGACCACCAGCCGGCGGTCCACCGCGAGGCCGTCCCGATGCCGCCCCGTCTTGGTGTAGAGGTGCCCCAGTTGCGCGAGGGCATCCGCGTCTTCGCCCAGCTGCGCGAGCATGTCCTCCAGGAACCGGATGTCGAACGCCTCCTGGTCCTCGTGCAGGCGCTCGCTCAGCGCCTCCGCGATCGGCCGCCCGAACCACGATGTCAGGTCCCAGTGATCCCAGTTCACCCGAACCCTTTCGACCCGCGCCATGGCGCCTCCTTCTCCCTTATTATACGACCGCTCCTCGCGAAATGCGAGTTCCCCCCGCCTAACGCTACTTTGTCAACTTCGCGAGACCCTGAATGAAAGATAGCGCGGTGGGCATTCTTGCTTGCCACGCCGAAGCGCATCGGCGAAGGCGGGCCCGCCGCGCGGTGGCCAAGAA
>JBAUDW010000170.1:0-16690 GCA_049678285.1 Phycisphaerae bacterium | reverse complement strand
GGGGGGGGGGGCGTATATATTACTGATCAGGCTCATCGGGAGCCTGAACGGCCGTAAAGCCGTGAACGGTTACCTTTGGTCTTTGCTTTGGGTGAGTTGGCCTCGAGCGTTGAAAAGGCCGATGGTGGTCAGCCGACAGCAGGTCCGTGCCCCCGCCGTGGGGCGCATGCCTTCGTCGTCCTGTCAGGGTTCGGGCGGCGCGCCGCCGGAGTGTGAAATCATATCCAGACGTTACTGGTCTGCGGCGGGGGCTGCTAAACGATGGGCACATGGCCGTTCTCCTCCGCGCAGGGGGCTGTCGAACCGGCCATCCGCGATGAACTGGTTTGCTGGCGGCCCATCGCGGAGATCGTCCGTAATGCCTGGCCGCAGACCCAGGAGTTGGGCTTGCAAAGGGCCTCCTGGGCGGATAGGATAACCGCGCAAGACGGTCGGCGCGAGGGCATACTATGAAAGCCGTGATACTTGCCGGTGGATACGGTACAAGGCTTGCTGAAGAGTCCGCCGTTAGGCCGAAGCCGATGGTCGAAATCGGCGCGTACCCCATTCTCTGGCACATCATGAAGACCTACTCATCCCATGGGATCAATGACTTCGTTATCTGCCTTGGCTACAAGGGCTATATGATAAAGGAGTATTTCAGGAACTATGCTTTGCACATGTCGGATGTCACGATTGACTTGGCGCACGACCGCATGGAGGTTCACTGTAGCCAGGCCGAGCCTTGGCGGGTCACCCTCATTGACACGGGGGAAGGGACCCTGACCGGCGGCCGCTTGAAACGGGTGGGGGCGTACCTGGGCGACGACGATTTCTGCTTTACGTATGGGGATGGCGTTGCGGACATAGACGTCACGGCTCTCGTGGCCTTCCATAAGACGCACGGCCTCCTTGCTACCCTGACGGCTGTCCAGGTGCCCGGCCGATTTGGCAGCGTCAAACTGGATCAAGAGCGTGTTACGGAGTTTTGCGAGAAGCCGATCGGCGACGGTGGATGGATCAACGGGGGGTTTTTCGTTGTCTCTCCTCGCGTCCTGCGTTCCATCGAGGGGGACCAGACGAGTTGGGAGCGGGATTCTCTGCAGCGGCTTGCGGCTGAAGGACAGTTGGGTGCCTACAAGCATTACGGTTTCTGGCAGCCGATGGATACGTTGCGCGACAAAAACCAGCTCGAAAACCTTTGGGCAAGCGGTAACGCGCCGTGGAGGGTGTGGTAATGTCCCGGGCGTTCTGGAAGGGGAAAAGAGTCCTCCTGACGGGACACACCGGTTTCAAAGGCGCGTGGTTGTCGCTCTGGCTCGAATCTCTAGGGGCCGACGTTACGGGGTATGCCCTTGCTCCGCCCACGAACCCGAGCCTATTCCAGATCGCTGAGGTCGCCACGGGCATGCGCTCGCTGCACGGTGATGTGCGCGACTTGGAGCGACTGACACAGACGCTGAATGACTGCCGTCCCGAGGTTGTGTTTCATCTGGCTGCTCAGTCTCTCGTCCGCGTTTCCTACCGCGATCCGATCGAGACCTATACCACAAATGTCCTCGGGACGGTCAACCTGCTCGAGGCCGTTCGCCGGACCAGCGGTGTTCGGGTGGTGATCAACGTCACCAGCGACAAGTGTTATGAGAACGACGGGCGGCTTACGGGGTATGCGGAAAGTGACCCGATGGGCGGGCACGACCCTTATTCGAGCAGCAAGGGCTGCGCCGAACTTGTGACGGCCGCTTACTGCCGGTCTTTCTTCCACAGAGACTCGTTGCCGGCGAAGGATGTTGCCATAGCCTCTGTTCGGGCAGGAAACGTCATCGGAGGCGGCGACTGGGCTGAGGACCGGCTTGTCCCGGATTGCATGCGGGCACTCCTGTGTAGCCAGCCAGTGTGTGTCCGGAACCCGGATGCTGTGCGACCGTGGCAGTTTGTCCTTGAGCCGTTGGGAGGATACCTGCTGCTGGCTGAGCGGCTCTGGCAGTCGAGGGCCGACTATATGGGCGCGTGGAATTTCGGGCCGGCCGCGGCCGACGCCAAGCCTGTCAGGTGGGCCGTCGAACGCCTCATTCAACTCTGGGGCGAGGATGCTTCCTGGGTCCAGAATAAGGGATGCCACCCCCACGAGGCGCGGTATCTGCAACTGGATTGCTCCAAGGCGAGGACGCGGCTGGGCTGGCAGCCGCGGACAGATATCGACCAGGCCCTGCGGTGGGCGGTCGATTGGTACAAGGCATTTCGCGCCGGCCGAGCCCCGCGCGCCGTGACGCTCGAGCAGATCGCAGAGTTCACAAGTCTGGGGAGGTGCTCGAGTGAGTAGTCCGAGGTGCCGTGCTTGCGCCGCGGAACTGGGTGAGACGTTCGTGGACTTGGGCATGTCGCCCATGTCCAACGCCTTTCTAACCGCCGATCAGACTCGCACTATGGAGCCATTCTATCCGCTCCACGTCTACGTCTGCGGCAAGTGCTTTCTCGTGCAACTCGAGCAGTTCGAGACGCCTGAGAGGATTTTCGGTGACTATGCGTACTTTTCGTCGTACTCCGACACCTGGCTGGCACATGCCCGGGCATACGTGGGGCAGGTCGTGGAACGATTCCGGCTCGGCGCGACCACGAGTGTCATCGAACTTGCCAGCAACGACGGCTATCTGCTCCAGTACTTTCAGCAGCGCGGATTCCCCGTCTTGGGTATTGAGCCCGCGAAGAACGTGGCGAAGGCGGCGATCGAAAAGGGCATCCCTACCGAAACGGTGTTCTTCGGGACGCAAACCGCGCGGGACTTTGCGGCGCAGGGGCGCCGGGCGGATCTGCTGATCGGCAATAACGTGCTGGCGCACGTGCCCGACTTGAACGACTTCGTGGCAGGCATGAAGATCATCCTGAAGCCCTGTGGGATCCTGACGATGGAGTTTCCGCATCTCGTGCGCCTGATGGAGTGGAACCAGTTTGACACTATCTACCACGAGCATTTTTCGTACTTCTCATTTCTGGCGGTTGAGCAGGTTTTCGTTCGCCACGGCCTGACGCTCTTCGACGTGGAGGAACTGCCGACCCACGGCGGTTCGCTGCGGATCTACGGGTGCCATGCGGGGGCCGACCGGCCGGTCGAGGCGCGCGTGGCACGCATGAAGTCCTTCGAGGCGGAGCGGGGCATGGACTGCCTCGACACATACCGCGGGTTCGACGAAAAGGTCAAGCGCGCCAAGCGCGACATCCTTCGGTTCTTCATTGATGCCAAGCACCGCGGCAAGACCATCGTCGGGTACGGGGCGGCGGCCAAGGGCAACACGTTGCTCAATTATTGCGGAATTCGGACCGACTTTTTGGACTTCGTAGTTGACCGGAGCCCCGAGAAGCAAGGCAAGTTTCTCCCCGGGACGCACATCCCGGTCTACGCGCCCGAGAAGGTCGCCGAGCGCCGGCCGGACTACGTGTTCATCCTCCCGTGGAACATCCGGGATGAGATCGTGCGAATGATGGGCCACATCCGCCAGTGGGGCGGCCAATTCGTCGTACCGATCCCTGAGGTCGAGGTGATCTCGTGATCTTCACCGAGCTTCCGCTGGCAGGGGCCTTCCTCATCGAGCCGGAGAAGGTGCTGGACGAGCGAGGTTTTTTTGCGCGGACTTGGTGCCGCGAGGAATTCGCGGCCCGCGGCCTGTGCGCGGAGATCGTCCAGTGCGGTATCTCGTTCAACCGGAAGAAGGGGACGCTGCGCGGGATGCACTACCAGGTACCCCCGCACGAGGAGGTGAAAATCGTCCGCTGTACCATGGGGGCGATCTACGACGTGATCATCGACCTGAGGCCGGGTTCGCCGACACAGACGAAGTGGATGGGCCTTGAACTTACCGCGGAGAACCGTAGAATGCTCTACGTTCCTAAGGGATTTGCCCACGGGTTTCAAACGACCGAGGACGCCACGGAGGTCTTCTACCAGATGTCGGAGTTCTACCATCCGGAGTCGGCGTGCGGCGTGCGGTGGGACGACCCTGCGTTCGCGGTCGAGTGGCCGTTGTCCGAGGGCCTCGTCATCTCCGAGAGAGATGCAAATTATCCATTGATAGAGTCATGACGAAACAACTAAGGGTGCTCGTTGCCGGCATTGGGGGGGCCTCGCTGGGCACGGAGATCGCCAAGTGCCTTCTCCTGGCCCAGGGGCGCTATGCCGTCTTCGGCTGCGACGTGGCGCCCCTCGCGTACGGGCATTTTCAGGAGGGGTTTGAGCGGACTTTCGTCGTCGACCGTTCGCATTACGTCGAGTCCGTTCTCCGCGCCTGCCGTGAGGTCCGCATCGACTGTATCGTTCCGGGCGGGGAGGAGCCGTTGTTGCTGCTGTCCGCGGCTGCGGCCGACCTCGAGGCAGAGGGCATCCATCTGGCGGCCAATGCCCCCTCCGTCATCGCGCAGATGGCGAACAAGCGGATTGCCTTCGACACGCTTGCCTCTCTGGGCTTCACGATCCCGCGGACGTTGGTGCTCGATGACACGGACGGCCTTCGCGACATGACGTATCCGTGTGTCGTCAAGCCTGCCACGGGCTCCGGCGGCAGCACCTTCGTCTTCCTTGCCGAGAACCATCGCGACGCCGTGCTCTGTGTCTCGTACCTGGCGAGCAAAGGTCGGCAGGCCTTGGTCCAGGAGTACATCCCCGAGACCGAGGGAGAGTTCACCATAGGCGTTCTCTCGTTGCCTGACGGGAAGATCCTCGGTTCCATCGCCCTGCGCCGCCTGTTGACCGCCAAACTGTCCGTCCTCATCCGCAGTAGTGCCGGTCTGATCTCGACCGGCTACAGCCAGGGCTTGATCGATGCCTTTCCGGAGCCGTGTACGATGGCCGAGCGTATGGCGGCCGCGATCGGGAGCCGGGGGCCCATCAACGTTCAGGGGCGCGTTTGGAAGGGGACGCTCATCCCCTTCGAGATCAACCCGCGATTCTCCGCGTCCACGTACCTCCGCGCGTTGGCCGGGTTCAACGAGGTCGACCTGTACCTTCGTCAGGTGTTGCTTGGCGAGCGCGTAAGGCCCGGGCCGATCCGGCCGGGCTATTACCTCCGCAGCCTGTGTGAGACCTATGTCTCGCTCGACAGGGTGAAGCCGTGATCTGCTGGATCACCAAAGACCTGGGTACGGCCGCGTATGCCGCGGTCAGCGAGGCGGCCGGCTTCAGCGTCCTGGACGTCAGGGATCTGGTGGACCGCTCCGGCAACCGGCTGGCGGACGTCCGAGCGAAGATCGACGAGGGCCTCGCGTGGCTTCGGGCGGGCGAGAAGGTCGTCGTGTGCTGCGACCTCGGCATGTCGCGGAGCAATGCGGTCGCGGCCGGCATCCTGTCTGCCGCGGAGGGGATCAGCGTGGACGACGCCATTCGTCGCGTCCTCTCGGCCTCGGGGAACGCGGCTATGCGCATCGACGTGCTTGCCGTGGTGCGCGAAGCCCTTGGCCGGCACCCGGCGCCGTCGCTGAATCCTCCCCCGGGCGTCCGGCTTCTCGTGACAGGCGCGTCGGGATTCCTGGGCTCGCACGTCGTTCGCGCCTTTGGCGAGGAGGTCAAAGTCCTTGCGCCGACGCGGGACCAGGTCGACCTAGAGCGGGACGCCGTCCGTCTGGACCTCGCGGTCAAGGAGAACGGGATCAACACCGTTCTGCACCTCGCAAGTCCGCGCATCTACACCACGACCCAGGCCCTGGGCGCGAGCCTCGTGATGCTCAAGAACGTCCTCGATGTCTGTCGCCAGAATGCGGCTGTCCTTGTCTATGTCAGCAGTTGGGAGGTCTACTCCGGGTACAAGGCCGCCGAACTCCAGGCAGACGAATCGCTCGCGCCGCGCCCGGGCGGCACCTATGGCCTGGCCAAGGTCCTTTGTGAGAACATGATCGAGCACTATCACAAGGAGCGCGGTCTTGCCCGGACCCTCCTGCGATCGAGTCCCGTGTACGGTGTCGGCAGCGACCGGCCCAGGTTCCTCTGGAACTTTCTCCACCAGGCGCTTCGGGATGAGGAGATCGTAACCCACGCCTACCGCAACGGTCTTCCCTCTCTGGACTTGCTTCACGTCGACGACCTCACCCGGGCGCTGTTGGAGGCCGTGCGGCGGAGGCCCCAAGTGTCCGTGAACGTCGGATCCGGCGTCGGCACGTCCACGGCCGAGGTCGCGAGGCTTATCGTGGAACGTCTCGGCTCTCGGAGTCTCATCCGCCAGGTGGCGTTGGACGCGTCTGTCGGTAATATCGTCATGGACACCCGCCTGGCCGGGAAAGCCCTGGGCTGGCGAGCGGAGATCGGACTGCGGGAGGGGCTGGAGTCCGTGATCCAGGCGGCCGCGGGCGAGTAAGGGTGGCCGGCCGTGCATGCAATTGCACGTCACGCGGGGAAACCCCGCTCTAGGCTTTGTCTGGCAGGTCCGATCCGGCTTCGGGCGGCTGCATTCCCCCCTGGAGGCCCCGGCCGGGACCGTGGGATCCCTCTAGTGCATGCCAAGGGGGGTTGCCCCCCTTAGACGGAGACTGTATTATTCCTGGTTGGCTTCTGGTGCCGGACCTGTGGAAGCGGACGGTTGCTTGCCGCATGGGGAAGAGGGCAATGGGCGAGAGGGCGCGAGAGGCGCACAACAGGAGGGCGGCGGATGACGGGACGACGCCTTCGCCTTGCTCGACCGAGGCGGGGAGTCCTGTCCCGCCGCGGATCTCGAAGGTCTTGCTCGTTTACCCCTTCTGCGTGACCGAGGCCTACGATATCCACGACGTCCGAAATCGCAACGTCGAGGTCCAGCCGCCCCTGGGGCTGGGATACCTGTCGGCGTACCTCAAGGCGTTCTGCCCGGAGGTGACGGTCGAGGTCCTCGACGCCAACGCCATGGCCGTCCGCCGCTGCCTGGCGGAGGACCGGGTGGACATGCCCGCCCTCTGGGAAGCCCTGCGGCAGGCGATTGCCGAGCGCCGGCCGGACCTGGTCGGCATCTCGTGCCTGTTCCACGCGACGGCCGCCCCCGCTCACCGCACGGCCGCGCTCGCCAAGGCCGTCGACCCCGACATCCTGACCGTGATGGGCGGCAACTACGCTCACGTCTCGTGGGACGAGGCCCTTAAGGATCCGAACCTCGACGTCGTTGTCTTCTCGGAGGGGGAGCAGCGCCTCGTGGACCTCGTGCGCGCGATCAACAGCGGCCGGGGCTGGCACGCGGTGCCCGGCATTGCCTGGCGGGGCGCCGACGGCGCGCCCGCGCGGGGTGCCGACCGCGACCTCATCCCCGACATCGACGGCATCCCGGAGTGTGATCGCTCCGGGTTCGACCTCGGTTTCTACGCCGAGCAGGGCCGGCAGTTCGTGTTCCGATTCCTTGACCGCGAGACGACCCGTATCACAACCCTCATCGCGTCGCGCGGCTGCCCCCACCGGTGCACCTTCTGTTCGGCGCGACTGGTCTGGGGCGGGAAGATCCGTTACCGCTCTGCGACGCTTGTCGTCGACGAGATGCAGCGCCTGAGAGACCGCCAGGGCATCAACGCCTTCTGCTTCCTTGATGACAACCTCCTCGCGGTCAAGCGCGAGTTCCTCAAACTGGCCGACGAGATCGCCCGCCGCATGCCCGGCGTCCATTGGGTCAGCCTTGGCGGCATGCAGATCTCCTCCCTCAGCGACGACGTGATCGACGCCATCGTCCGTAGCGGGTGTCGGTGGTTCATCCTGCCGGCCGAGTCGGGCAACCCGGCGACGCTCAGGAAGATCTGCAAGCCGCACACGCCCGAGAGCGTCCGCCGCGTCATCGCCTCAATCCGGCGGCTGCCGGACACGTGGATTGCGGCAAACATCGTCACGGGCTTCCCGTTCGAAAAGATGGCCGACATTGAGGAGGGGTTTGAGTACGTGCGGCGGCTGGACCTCGACTGGGTGTACGTCTTCCGCTTCATGCCGCTGCCGGGCACCTCGATGTACGAGGAGTGCGTCGAGGCGGGGTACACGCCGGCGTACCGGCACCAGCCGGAGCAGATCGGCGAACTCGGCGTCTTGAACACGCCGTCGCTCGACGCCGCCGAAGTGGCCGAACGCAACTACGCCTTCAACGCCGAGGTCAACTTCCTGCGGAACCGCAACATCACGGCGCGGCCGGCCCAGGCGATCCGCGACTTCCAGTATGTCCTCCAGACGGCCAGGCACAACCCCTTGGCGATGTACGGCCTCGCCTGCGCCTACGAGCGGCTCGGCGACGGCGCCCGGGCGGTCGAGTGGCTGGGCCGGGCCCTGGCCGAGGTCGAGGCTGAAGCCGAGGCCGAAGCCGAGGCCGACCGCGCGCCGGCGACGGAGAACCAATCGGCCGTACGGAGCATCAGCAAGAGTTTTCTAGTTGTCAACCGGCGCATCCGGTATGTACAGTACTTCGAGGCTCAGGGCATTGACCTGCGAAGGCGGCTGCAGCAGGCGCGGGAACTTTACAAGCGCGGATGACCATGGAATCCCAGGCGGAACTCATCACGCGGATGGGCGAGGACAAGGGCCTCCAGGAGATCTGGCGCCGCCTGTACGCTTACATTGTTGAATATCGCTACGTTTATAATTTCGCCTGGCTGGGCCGCCCAATCGTCCAGTTTCCGCAGGACATCGTGGCCGTCCAGGAGATCCTGTGGCAGGTGCGGCCCGACCTGGTGATCGAGACGGGCATCGCCCACGGCGGGTCGCTCGTGCTGTCGGCTTCGATCCTGGAACTCCTAGGCCGCGGCACGGTCCTCGGCATCGACATCGAGATCCGCCCCCACAACCGCCGGGCCATCGAAGAGCACCCGCTCGCCCCACGAATCCGCATGATCGAGGGGTCCTCGGTCGACCCTGCTGTGGCCGACCAGGTCCGCGCCGCGGCCGCGGGCAAGGGCCCGGTCCTCGTCATCCTCGACGCGATGCACACCCACGACCACGTGAGGAAGGAACTCGAACTCTACTCCCCCCTGGTGACGAAGGGCAGTTACCTCATCGTCTTCGACACGGCCATTGAGGACGTGCCCGACGGGTGTCTGCCCCCGGACCGGCCGTGGGGCAAAGGCAACAACCCGAAGACGGCGGTCCGCGAGTTTCTCCGCCACAACCACCGCTTCGAAATCGACAAGCAGCGGGACATTAAACTGGGCATGACGAGTGCCCCAGACGGGTTCCTCCGGTGTGTGAGCGATTAGGCCGCCCGGGCGGGCCCCGACTCGAAAGGAGAGACGCATGGTGGACAAGAGGATGCCCGTGAAGGCCCGCGCGGAGCAGAAGCCGCCCACGCCAAACCTGGTCATCCCAAACCACATCCAGATCGAGATCGTCAACGGGATGTGCACGTCCCGTTGCACGATGTGCTCGTACAAGCAGTGGCGGCGCAAGCCCCACATCATGGACAACGAGATGTTCCGCAAGGTCCTGACGTGGTTCGTGCCGCACCTCGCCGCGGTCGAACTCGTAAGTTTCCAGGGATGGGGCGAGCCGCTCCTCGACAAGGACGTGCCGGAGAAGGTCCGGATTGCCAAGGACCTGGGGTTCCGGGGCGTGGGGTTCGCGACGAACGCGACGGAACTCGACGAGACGATGGGGCGGCGGCTGATGGAGGCCGGTCTCGACTCGATCATCTGCGGCATCGACGGCCTCAAGAAAGAAACCCACGAGGCGATACGGGTCGGGACGAACTTCGACAGGATCGTCGCCAACGTTAAGCGGTTCATCTGGGTCCGCAACGAGACGAACGCCAAGACCCGCGTCGTCATCCGCCTCATCCGCCAGAAACAGAACTACGAGGAGTGGCCGGCGTTCCGCGACTACTGGAACCACGAGATCGACCGGAGCCGCGGCGACGACGTCTTCGTCTTCGACATCCACAACTGTGCCGGCAGCATTGACGGCTACGAGCAGTACGATGTCAATGCAGACGTCGACCTCGGTGCCCCGTGCGACGAACTCTTCCTGCGGATCATGATTCTCTCGGACGGCATGGTCGCCTTCTGCAACGCCGACATCAACGGCTTCTACTCGCTCGGCAGTGCCGCCGACGAGGACCCGATCGCCATCTTCAACAACGAGATCTTCACGCGGGTCCGCCGCATGATGCGCGAGGGCCGAATCATGGAGATCGAGCACTGCAAGGACTGCACCATCCCGCGATCACGGGCCCTTAAGAGGACGGAATGATGACCGAGCGAGTCCCCATCGCGGGGCCGTGGATCACCGAGAAGGAAGTACAGTACGTCGCCGACGCGGCCGCCCACGCCTGGTATGAGAACGCCTCGATGTACCACGACCGGTTCGAGAAGGCGTTCCGCGAGCACCTGGGCGTCGCGTATGCCATGGCGCTGCCGTCGTGCACCTCCGCGATCCACCTGTCGCTGGCCGCGCTCGGCATCGGGCCCGGCGACGAGGTCATTGTGCCGGACATCACGTGGATCGCGTCGGCCGCCCCCGTCACCTACGTCGGGGCAACGCCCGTGTTCGCCGACATCGATGAGCGGACGTGGTGCCTGTCCGCCGACGCCTTCGAGCGGTGCATCACGCCCCGGACGAAGGCGGTCATCCCGGTGGACCTCTATGGCGGCATGCCCGACATGGACGCCATTCGCGATGTCGCCCGGCGCAGGAACATCGCCGTCATCGAGGACGCCGCCCAGGCGATCGGCGCGACCTACAAAGGCAGGCCCGCCGGCACCTTCGGCGACACGGGCGCCTTCAGTTTCCACGGCTCCAAGACGCTCACGACGGGCGAGGGCGGCATGCTCGTGACCGACCGGCGGAATGTCTACGACCGCGCCACCGTGCTACGGGACCATGGCCGGATACCGGGCGAGAAGATGTTCTGGAACGCCGAAGTGGCCTACAAGTACAGGATGAGCAGCATGCAGGCGGCCCTGGGGCTGGCCCAACTGGAGCGGCTCGAGGAGTTGATCGCCCGGAAGCGGGAGATCTTCGCTTGGTACCGCCGGGAACTGGGCGACGTGCCTGAGGTGACCCTCAACGAGGAGGCCCCCGGGACCCGGAACGCCTACTGGATGGTGACGGCCATCTTGGATCCCAGACTCGGCTTGGAGAAGGAACGGCTGATCGCCCTCTTCAACGAGCAGGGCATCGCCTCGCGGCCTTTCTTCTATCCGCTCAGTTCGCTTCCGGCCTACGCGGGCCTCCGCCAGGCCGACGAGGCGCGCGCCCGCAACCGCGTCAGTTACCGCCTCAGCACCAGCGGGGTCAACCTGCCTTCCGCCCTGAGCCTTACGGAACGGCAGGTGTGCCGTGTCTGCGATGTCTTGAAGCAGCGGCTGCTGGCGGTTGCCGGGTGACGGCCGGGCTCTCGGTGAAGGAGTGGCGTGAACGGTGGACCGAACAACGCACAAGCCGCAGGTCAGCATCGGACTCGTGGCCTACAACGAGGAGCGGTTCATTCGCAGGACGGTCAAGTCCTTGCTGGCCCAGGATTTTACGGATTTCGAACTCATCATCTCCGACAACGCCTCCTCTGACCGCACCCCGGACATTTGCCGCGAACTCGCCGCCCGCGATCCCCGCATCCGGTACAGCCGCAGTCCCGAGAACGTCGGCGCCGTCGGCAATGTGAACCGGGTGGCCAGCATGGCTTCCGGCGAGTACTTCCTGCTGTCCTGCGCTCACGACCTCTATGACCCCACCTTCCTCTCCAAGGCCGTCCGTATCCTGGAGAGCGATCCCGGCGTTGTGCTCTGCTATTCTGACTGCTCGTTCATCGATGAGAGCGACAAGGTGTTCATGGCTGTTCCGCGCCAAGTGGATACCCGCGGAAAGAGCGCCCGCGCCCGTTACAACGCCGCGATCTGGACGCTTGACTGTTATGTCATATGTGGGTTACACCGCATGTCGGTGCTCCGCCAAGTGCTGCCGATGCGGCAGGTTATGGGGGCGGACAACCTCGTGCTGGCCGAACTGTCCTTCCTCGGCGCCTTCGCCAACATCCCCGAGGGCCTTTTCTTCCTGCGCATATTCAGGACCCCCGGCGACATGCCCGCCGCCTGGAAACGGTTGAGCAACGAGGAGGTGCGCATTCGCCGGTATCCGGCCCTCTTCTGGCGGTACGCGCGGAACTTCCTGGGGGTCGTGGCCCGCCGCTCCGGCACGCCGTCCGAGAGGGTGTGCCTGGGTGCGTCGGCGATCTTGCGGCTCGCCAAGATGGCCGTCGGAACGACGGGCGTGTTCCTCATATCCGCCTGTGCGCCTCGCCTGCTTCCGCGATTGTCGAGATGGCTCCTGGGCAGCAGACGGACGGTCGGCCGCCGCGAGTTGGCTTCGCCTCCTGTCCTTCGAGAGTGATGACGGCCCAGGATGTCGCCAGAGGCGCCTCAGATGACCCGGATCCAGAGGAACGTGGTTGCGAACGCGATCAGTTACGCATGCGCTGCGGGTATGGCGATCGCGTGTGTGCCCGCCTACATCCGTTTCATGGGCATGGAGGCCTTTGGGCTGGTCGGGTTCTTTATCGCCCTCTATACCGTGTCCGCGTCCCTCGGGATGGGACTCAGCATGGCTTTCAACCGCGAACTGGCTCGCCTTTCCGTTCGGGACAACGCCCTTTCCGAAATGCGGGACTTGCTCCGCACCCTGGAGAGCGTCTACTGGCTCGTGGCCGTCGCCGTGGGGTTCGGCGCCGTTGCGGCCGCCCCTCTGATCTCCCAGCACTGGATTAAGGCCGAGGCCCTGCCGGTCACGACCGTCATGCGGGCCATCTGGCTCATGGGCGTGGCCCTCACGCTCCAGTTCCCCTACGCCCTTTATGCCGGCGGCTTGAACGGCCTTCAGCGCCAGGCTATCCTATCGGTCATCAACATATGCATGAATACTCTTCGCTTCGGCGGGGCCCTCCTCGCGCTCTGGGTCGTCTCGCCCACCATCGAGGTCTTCTTCATCTGGAACGCCTCGGTCGGCGCGCTCCACTCGATCGTGTTGGGGGTGGCCATACGGCGGTGCCTGTCCGGCTCGCCAGGACGGCCGGCATTTCGCTGGGGGCTGCTGAAGAAGATCGGACGCTTTGCCGCCGGCACGAGCGGCATCTCCCTCGCCGCGCTGGTCCTCACTCAACTGGACAAGGGAATCCTGAGCAGGATGCTGAGCCTCGAGATGTTCGGCTACTACTCGCTTGCCACCATGGCATCTTGCAGCCTGTACATGCTCATCGGCCCGGTCTTCACGGCGCTGTCGCCGCGGTTCGCCCAACTCGCAGACCTCGGCGACAGGGAGGGCCTCAAGGCCCTGTATCACCTCGGCTGCCAGGTCATCTCCGTCCTGGTGATCACCGCCGCGGCCGTCGGCGTCGTCTTTGCCGAGGAACTCCTCAGCGTCTGGACAGGCGATCCCGTGACGGTCGAGAGGACCCACCTCGTCATGAGTCTGCTCTTCGTCGGCACCTCCCTCAACTGCCTCGCCAACCTGCCCTACGCCCTCCAACTGGCCTACGGCTGGACCAGCCTGGCCTTCTACACCAACCTGGTGGCTATCGCCGTCCTGGCACCCCTTATCGTTCTGCTCAGCGTGCGCTACGGCGCCGAGGGCGCCGCCATAGCCTGGGTCATGCTCAACCTCGGGACCGTCCTCATCAGCGTTCAGATCGCGCACGCTCGCCTGCTGCCGGGCGAGATCCGGCGCTGGTTTCTCGACGACATCGGGAGGCCCCTCGCTGCCGCCGTGCCCGTCGTCCTCGTTGCACGCCTCCTGATCTCGCCCGAGATGACGCGCCCCGTTCTGTTGGTGTGCCTTCTTGCCGTGGCGCTGGCGGTGCTGGTCTCTTCTTCGCTTGCCGCACCGCAAGTGCGCGGTGCCCTGCGGGGCTGGCTCAAGAGCCATGCCCGGACGTAGGTCCCCGTGGCGGCGCGGGTGATATTGAATTGTGGCTATGTCCTTGTCGGCGTTCGGTTGACGCACCGGCGGCTTCTGAAGGGCGAGAACTGGCGGTGGTTTCTTGATGATGTGGCCAAGCCTCTGGCCGTCGGGCTCGCCGTTGCCTTCACCGGGCGGTTCCTGCTCCCCGACGGGCTGACGCGCCCTGTCCTTTTTCTGTGCCTGGCCGCGCTGGCCTTTGTGATTCTCGTATGTTCCGCTCTTGCCGCGCCCGATTTGCGCCAGAGCATGGTCAAATGGGTCCTCGAACGGGGGCGGCGCTGAGGCCCGCGCCGCCTCCTCCTTGGCGGTTCCACCAGAGCCGGGGATTCGCCGCTCAGTTATCCGGCGCCTCGTGTTTCTCCCTTATCCGTTCAGTCGCTCCGGACTTTCCACAATTGAATGCCCGGCCAGTCGCCGCGGACCTCCTCCAGGAACGGCAAAGTCGGCAGGCGCCGGACGAACGCCAGCGGATATCCACCCCGCTCGGTCTTGGCGAGCGGGCCGGACAGGATTCGGGCCTCATCCACACAGATGTAAACGACCCAGTTGGCGCGAAGGACCTCCAACATTTTCTCGGGATCGTACTGGATCAGAAAGGGCGTTATGCACGCTTCTCTGGTTTCCGGGTCGGTCAGATGCTTCCACACGGCCGGGCCGGCGGGCCTCGGCCAGGATGACTTCGCCGGGATACATCACCCGCGTTCCTTCGGGCGTGTACGTCCGGAGGTAGGCGAACACGGCTTGCTGGCCGGGCGTCAGATGCCGTGCCAGGTTGCCCCGCGCCGCTGAAACCCCCAACGGGACAAAGGCGACCGCCGCCAGCGCCCATTTCCAGCCGGCCGGCCACGATTCCTCCGCCGCGCCCGGCCGCAAGGCCTCTGGTCGTTGCGCCTGCTCGTGCACGCCCGGTTTCCCTCGTCTTCCCCAGTGGGCAATGAAACGGAAGGCAGGCCGGTATTATAGGTTCAAACGGGGGGAAAGCAACCGGCCTATGGGGCGCGGGGGACGGTCCCGCCCTCGGCCGGCAGACGCGCGTAGAGCACGAGACCCCGGAACCGTTCGGGCGGCAGGCGGAAGGCGCCCGTCGCTTCGATCACCCGGACCGCGTCTTTGCTCCAGGCCCCCTCGTTGGTCGGCAGGATAACGAATCGCCACGGTCCCGCCGCGGCCAGTCTCGCGAAGGCGGCCGACGACCACGGCGGACCGTACCCGAGAAAAGAGTCCGCCTCCGGATACCATATCCGAGAGTCGGTCCGCAGGCCCGAGAGGTAGTGCACGATGGCCGAGGCCGGCGCCAGGACGCGGTCGGTCGGTCCCGCCGGGCCGCTCTCCCGCAGCGATGCCAGATACTGGCCGAGGTCCACGTTGCCTTTCCACTTGCCGTGATAGTGCGCCTCGTAAAAGTCCGGCCGGCGCATCCGGACGACTTCGCGGACGGCCTTCGGCAGGCTGACGGCCACGCAGAAAACCGTGACGATCGCGAGAACCGTGCGGCGGCGCCTGGCGGTCCGCTCGGGCGTCCGCCTACGGCGAGATCTCGCTGTGCGGACGGCGACGGCGGAGCGCCGACTCACCCGGGCCGCCAGTTCCACCGTCCCCACCACGAGCGCGTAGACGAGCATAGGCATCACCGGCAGAAGGTACCGCGGGGCGACCGCGCTCCCGCCCAGCCCCAGCAGAAATGCGACGTACGCCAGCACGGGGCACACCAAAACCCACTGGCCGCGCCGCCCCGCCGTCCAGAGACCGAAAAGAATGAGGGCCGTCGGAACGACGTTGAATCCCTGGAGTTCCTGTCCCGTGATCGCTTCGCACAAGGCGCCGGGAAGGCGGAAGGGTCCTTCGGCCACCTGGATCCATCGCTCCCGGAAACAGAATTGGAACCGCTCGAAAATCGTCACGAAGTAATCGGGGCCGCCGATGGACCGCCCTCGGACGAGGAACCACCACCCGAGCGCGCCTGCCGCCACGCCGACCATGCCGGCCAGCGTCGCCAGAAGGCGCCGGCGGTATCCTTCGCGCCGAAATTCCAGTGCAAGGCCCGCGAATAGGCCGACGAGAATGACGGCCGCCGGCAACCGTGCCGCCGTCGCCAGAAGCATCGCCCCCAACCCCGCCCAGCACCACGCCCAATGGCCTTGGCGCGCGCGGACAAAGGCGTATAGCCCCAGCGCGACGAAGAACGTGCACGGCACGTCCGTCAGGATCCGCGTCGAGTCCACCAGGAGCCGGGCGCTCGACCCCGTAATCAGGAGCGCGGCAAGCGCGAGCCGAACGTCGTCGGCCCCCACCTCGGGCGCGAGCCGGCGCACCGTCAGGTACGCCAGAAGCGCCGTCCCGAGCCCGAACAGCGAGATGGCCAGATTGATCGGCCAATACGCCGGCCCGAAGAGGACCCGGCTGCCGGCGATCAGGAGGGGCAGGACCGGCGGCACGCCCCCCGCGGGGGCGCCGTTGTACTCCATGCCGCGGCCCTCGGCCAAGGAGCGCCCGAGAGAGAGGTACAGGCTGCTGTCCGGCTCGATGGCCCACTGGTTGTTGAGGGTCAGGAGGTAGAGGATGGCGAGCGCGGCGAAGACCAGAATGGCGTGGCGCCGCTCCTTCGGATCGTGTCCCGGCCCGGTCGGCATCGTCGTCATGGGCGTTTATCGTGAGTTGCATCGTGCAGCCAGTCAACCAAAAAGGGGAATGGGTTTACGCCGTTCGAGCCGCGACCGGAAGAGTCTGCCCTGAGCCTGTCGAAGGGTCGCGGCGACGTTCCCCGTCTTAGCACGTGCCACGCCGCGCGTGCATAACCGGGTGCTTCCGCACCCGGCTCGAGAAGCGTTGCGCCTTTCGAGCCGCCCGCGGAAGTCC
>JBAUDW010000169.1:0-5778 GCA_049678285.1 Phycisphaerae bacterium | reverse complement strand
GCGAGGCGCCGGCCGCAGGCGCTTTTGCCGTGCCGGCGGAAGGCGGCGCCGGCACCGCCGCGGGTCTGCCCGTTCCGCCGGAGGTCCGGCCTGAAGACCGCGACGTCGTCCAGCGGTATTTCGGCGGCTGAGGCCGTCCACGGAGGATCCCCCGAATCTTAAAAATCGCTTTCATAACCTCTTTGTTTGCAGGTGCTTAGAAAAATGGGGTCTGACCCCATTTTCTCCGCCGGAGCGGGGGCAATTGCAATCGTTCCGTGACACGGCTAGACTCTGCCAGGTCGTATAAGGTTCCGGAACCCGAAACCTGGGAGGAGGCGAGAATGGTGAAACGGATGAGTCGGGCCTTGGCGGCGTTTATCGTCCTCTTCGGACCGACGGCCTGGTGTTCCGTGGCGGACGGCGGGTCGCCGGCGCCGGCCAAGGTGCCGAACGTCTACGGCGAAGGCATCCTCTTCGTCTATTCCGGGCTGGACGGGAAGACGTTGTGGGAATCGCCGTTTGTGGCGAGCACGACGGGCGGCGAGGTGGGCCTGAAGTTCCATTTGGCGAGCGAGCAGACCCTCCGATTCCGTTTGCCCGGCTCCGGCCTGGGAAGCCTCAGGTTCCGGGTGGTCGCGAACGACCTTCTGGTGGCGGACGTGCCGGGCGCCGATGATCCGCTGGTGGCGGTGTTCGCGTCGGCGGACCTGGTGGTCGGCCGGGTGCCATCGGGCGGCTCCGTGTCCGTAGAAGGGACCGGAACGGAGACCGTGCTCCTGCAGAAACAAGATGGGAAGCGGACGCAGTTCGCGTTTGCGTACTCGGCGGAGGGAGCCCGGGAGGCGGCGAAGGTGGCGTCGCAGGGTCTGAAGGCATCGATCGACACGCTGGTCGAGCAATACCTGGCGTTCTTCGGGAGCACGCCTTCGGCGCCGCAGGACACGGACGCCCTGACTTGCCGGACGCTCGCGAAGGCCTTCTCGGTGATGAAGGCGAACGTGTACGCCCCCGAGAAACTGATCCTCTCGCGGTGGACGACGCCGGCGCGGTGGCCGGAGCGGCAGATGAGCCCGCGGGAATCGGTGTTCCACAGCCTGGGCCTCGTGCATCTGGACGCGGGGCTGGCAAAGGACGCGCTCGCGGCCGTCTACGCTTTCCAGGGGAGTGACGGGTTCATACCGAACACCATGCCGGCGCAGCCGACGGAGGCGATCTCGCATCCGCCGCTGCTGGCGTGGGCCGCCTGGCGCGTGTACGAACTGGACAATCGGCGGGACCGGAAGTTCCTGGAACAATCCTACGCGGTGATCTCGAAGCAGGTGGTGTGGTACATGAAGCAGCGGCGTCTGGGTGGCGAGCCGCCGCCCGAGAAGTCGCTGGAATACGGCAGGCCGCTGTACGGTTGGAAAACGGCGGCGGAGTCGGGCCAGGACAATTCGCCGCGATTCGCGGGCGGCGCGGACTTTGCCGCCATCGACCTTGCGTGCTACCTGGCGAGCGAGTGCCGGGCGCTTCAGCGTATGGCCCAGGCGCTGCGATTCGGCGAGCAGGCGAAGACCTGGGGTCGCCGGGCCGAGGCCATCGAGCGGGCCGCACGCGAATGCCTCTGGGACCCCGACCGCGGTTTCTTCTTCGACCGGCGCGGAGCCGACGGCCCGTGGGTGGACACCTGGACGAGCGCAGCGTTCCTGACGCTCTGGTCGGGCGTGGCGACAAAGGACCAGGCGAACCGGCTCGTGGGTCACCTCATGAGCGGAAAGTTTCGGACGGCGATGCCCGTCGCGACCGTCGCGCGCGACGATCCGGCTTTCAAGAAGGACCTGTGGTCCGGGGCGGCGTGGCCGACGATGAATTACCTCATCATCCGGGGTCTCCAGCGGTACGGGTACACGAAGGAGGCGGTAGACCTGAGGCAGCGGACGCTCGAGGCCGTCGGGCAGTGGTACGCGCGGACGGGCGCCCTGTGGGAGTTCTACGATCCGGACGGCGAGGCGCCGCCCGCCCAACTCGACCGCAACGGGTGGAAGACGAGCGGCATCGGTTACGCGGTCCTCAGCGACTACAACCCGACGGCGGCGGTGTTCGCGGACCTGGTGCTCCGGCCCGAGCCGTAGCGGCCCCTCTCGAGCGCCATCCGTTCTGGAATCGCCATCCCGCGGGGCGAGGCATTCCTCGCCCTGCTCTTTTCGCTGCGCCGGCCGGCAGCCGTTCCGGGCGGCATCGGGCGCCGGGTGGAAATGCCGGCCCCAGGCAGGTATACTCGCACGAGCGGACCATCACGACGCGCCCGGATAACGTGAGAGCGGCGGATGCGCACGATCGACTCCAACACCATCGGGCTGACGGCCACGGTCCCCGTGGAGATGCTTCTGGCGGCAGGGGCGGCACCGCTGGACCTCAACAACGTCTTCATCACGTCGCCGGACCCGCCGGCGCTCGTGGCCGAGGCGGAGCGCCACGGCTTTCCGGCGAACTCGTGCGCCTGGATCAAGGGCATTTACGCGACGGCGCGGCGGCTGGGGATTCGGCGCGTCATCGGCGTCGCCCAGGGCGACTGCTCCAACACACACGCCCTCGTGGAAATCCTCGAGTCCGAGGGCGTCGAGGTCATTGCGTTCAATTACCCGTACCCGAAGGACGCTCGGCGTCTGGCGGAGGCGCTGGACGCGCTGGCGCAGCAACTCGGGACGACGCGCGCGGCCGCGGAGCGCGAGCGGGAGCGCCTTCGGCCGGTGCGGCGGGCGTTGGCCGAAATCGATCGCCTCGCCTGGCAGGAAGGCAAGGTGACGGGCGAAGAGAACCACCGCTGGCTCATCGGGGCGAGCGACTTCGGCGGCGACCCGGAGAGGTATCGGCGGGAGGCGGAAGCCTTCCTGGCGGAGGCGCGGGGGCGCCGGCCGGCGGCCGGGGGACTCCGCTTGGGCTACGTCGGCATTCCGCCCATCTGCGGCGGGCTTTACGCGTTTCTCGAAGGCCGCGGGGCACGCGTCGTCTTCAACGAGTTCCAGCGACAGTTCAGCATGCCAGCGGCGGACCCGCCGGCGGCGGATCTCGTCGCGCAGTACCTCGCGTACACGTATCCGTACGGCGTCGCGGGGCGGATCGAGGACCTCCGCCGGGCGGTGCGCCAGCGCCGCCTGGACGGCCTCGTGCATTACGTGCAGACGTTCTGTTTCCGGCACATCCAGGACCGGCTTTTGCAGGAAGGCGTGCAGGCGCCGATGCTGACGTTGGAGTTCGACCGGCCGGGCCCGCTGGCCCGCCACGGCGGGACGCGACTCGAAGCATTTCTCGAAATGCTCGAGAACCGCACCGAGGAAGCAGCACACAACGCAGAAAGGCAGGCGTGAATAAGAAGTCGAAGGCGATCCTCTGGCACGTGTTGCGGCTGGCGGTGATGGCGGCGCTCGTGGCGTACGTCGTCAGCCAGGCCGAGTGGAACGACACGGTCCGCCCGGACGGCACGCCCGTGCAGGGGCTCAAGACGATTGCGCATCGGCTGGCGCAGGAGTGGTGGTGGGTCGCCGCTGCGCTCGGCGTCATGACGCTGCAATCACCGATCGGGGCGGTGCGGTGGCGGCTTCTCCTCGGGGTCCAGGGGATTCACATCACGTTCCTCGAGAGCCTGCGCCTGACGTACATCGGGTGGTTCTTCAACAACTGGATGCCCGGCGGGACGGGGGGCGACCTGGTGAAGGCATGGTACATCGCCCACCGGACCCACCAAAAAGCGGAGGCCGTGACGGTCGTGTTCCTGGACCGCCTCATCGGGATGGTGTCGCTGGCGGTGCTGGGGGCGGCGGCGGTACTGACGACGCTGAGCGACGAGCGCGTGCGCGCCGCGCGGATCATCCTGGCGGTGTTCCTCGGCCTAGCTGCGGCGGGCGGCTGGATCTTCTACAGCCGGCGGCTGAGGCGCCTGGTGCGGCTGGACCGCCTGCTGGCGCGCCTGCCGGTCGGGCACGTCGTAGCGCGCGTGGACCAGGCGCTCCTTATCTATCGGCATCACAAGGGGACCGTGGCCCTTTCCGTCGTCTACAGTTGGGCGGCGCAGGCCGTCTCCATCTTCGCCATTTATTTTCTGGCGACGGGGCTGGGGAGCGCCGGTCGGCTGGTCCGGTTTTTCGTCAATATGCCGATCATCTTCATCGGATGGGCGCTGATTCCGGTTCCCGGCGGGTTCGGCGTAGCCGAGGGTCTGGCACAGAAATTGTTCACCGCGTCGGTGCTCGGGGTGCGGACGGCGGCAGAGGCAGCGACGCTCGCGCTGACGATGATCCTGGCGTTCCGGGTGGTGCAGTCGGCCGTGAGTTTGCCGGGCGCGGCGCTGTATCTGGCGCGGCGGACGAACGTGTCGCCCCGGATGATGCGCGAGACGATGGTAGCCGCGGACCCGGAGGGCGCGGAAGCGCCGTCGTTCGGCGACGCCGAGACGGGAGGGTCCGGCGATGCATGAGTACGTCGGTGCCTTCCACGTGCATTCGTGCTACAGCGACGGCAGCGGGACGTACCAGGAGATCGCGTCGGCGGCGGTGCGGGCCGGCCTGGATTTCGTTGTGATGTCGGACCACGACACGCTCCGGCCGAGGGCGGACGGCTGGCAGGGGTGGCACGACGGCGTCCTCGTGATCGTGGGGGCGGAGATCTCGTGCAAGCGGCACTGCCACGTCGTCGCGCTCCGGGCGAAGGACGCGGCGGGGCTGCGATGGAAGCCGCTGAGGCGGGTGCTATTTGACCTGGCGAACCAGGGGTCGGCGGCGTTCGTCGCCCATGCCCACGTCGCCCACATCTGGGGGTTCCCCTTGAAGGCGGGGGCCCTGGAGGAGTGGGAAGTGCCGGGGTTCACCGGCGTCGAACTCTGGTCGTTCATGCACGACATCTGCGACGGATTGGTGCCGTGGCAGATTCCGTCGTTCCTGTACACGTGGCGTCGGCGGATCCGTGGTCCGGGCCAGCGTGTGCTCGCCCACTACGACCGGATCACGCAGGCGCGCCGATTCGCGGCCATCGGCAGCCTCGACAACCACGCCATCGCCATGCCCGTCATCGGCACCCGCATTCTAGCCTACGAAACCGGTTTCAAGACGCTGCGGACGCACGTCCTGTGCGAGGAACTCAAGGGCGAGCCGCAGGACACCGACCGGGTGGTCCAGGCGCTGGCCGACGGATCGGCGTTTCTCGCGCTGGACCTGGCGGCCGACGCGCGGGGCTTCGAGTTCCGCGCGGAGCGCGGCGGCGAGGTCCTCTCGCTGGGCGAGGAACGCCTGTGGCAAGGGCCGGTCGTCTTTCGCGCACGCTCTCCCGCCTTCGCACGCCTTACGCTCAAGCGCAACGGCAGCACCGTGGCCGAGGCCGACGGGAACGAACTCGAACACCGGGCCGAGCGGCCCGGCGTCTACCGCCTCGAGGCCCACCTGGACGGCCTGCCCTGGGTGTACACCAATCCGATTTACCTTCGGACGGACGAGGAACAGGTCGATGACGGCGGCGCGGATCTTTAAGACGCCTTGGGGGCGGATGGGCGTCGCCGCCACGGCGCGGGGCCTGGCGCGCGTCGTCCTGCCGGGGAAAAGAAACGCGCGGGCCTTGGCGCGCCTCGCGACGCTCGAGGGCCGTCAGGCGCCGCGCACGGCCCGGGCGCATGCCCGGCAGGCGGAGCGCCAGATCCGCGAGTACCTTCGCGGGCGCCGGCGGGCGCTCACCGTCCGGCTCGACCTCGCGGCCCTGCCGAGGTTCCAGAAAAAGGTTCTCCTCGCGGCGCGGAGGATTCCCTACGGCCGGACGGCAACTTACGGT
>JBAUDW010000168.1:0-2436 GCA_049678285.1 Phycisphaerae bacterium | reverse complement strand
TAGTCCGTTGCAGTTCGTTTGAGGGGTGGCATGCCCACGGCGTCCGTTCCGTGGGCATGCATGGCCACGCAACGGAGCGTGGCCATGCC
Organism: Phycisphaerae bacterium; assembly: GCA_049678285.1. Lineage (GTDB taxonomy): Bacteria > Planctomycetota > Phycisphaerae > FEN-1346 > FEN-1346 > JAPLMM01. The sequence goes on along the minus strand of JBAUDW010000168.1, from coordinate 2,347 downwards.
ACCCGGCAACCATCAATCGTAGTGCAACGGACTACTAGCGCGGGCTGCCTGCCGCCGGCAGGACGACGTCCACTTCGGCGGGCCCTTCGCGCGTCAGATGGAAGTCGACGGTTCTGGAGCGCCGGTCCGCCCGGGCGGTGATGCGGTACGATCCGAAGAAGGCGCGGACGGCGATGCAGCCATCCTCGTCGGTTCGGCCGGCGGCATCGGTCTGCCAGAGGTGATTGATTAGCCGGTCCAGCGCCTCGTAAGCGGGTTTCGGCGAGAGGTCCGCCCGGAGCAATCCGCCCGGCGCGTTCTGCCACGCGAAGGCATCCGACAGGTCCCACCACGAGATGCTCGCGACCTCGGGATGGGCGAACGCTTCCGTGTAGAACCGCCGGACGGCCTCGGCCTGTTCGGTCTCCTGGTCCGGCCCGCCGAGGATCGTGATGGCCGACACATGGACCGGCAGCCGGGCCGCCGCCTCGTCCAGAGTCCGGCGCACGAGGTCCACGGGCCAGGCGCCCGCGTGCTGATGCGCGAGGACGCCGATGCCCGCGACCGGCAGTCCGGCGGCCTTGAGCGCCGCCGCCCGCTGCGCGAGGCGCCTGGCGTCCGGGTCGTGCAGGATGAGGCCGCCCTTCGGTCCGGCCGACGCCGCCCAGCGGACGACTTCGTCGGACGACACCGCCGCCGGTCCGACTCGGATGTCCCCAGCGGTCGGGGTGAGAATGTCCCACCAGTCGACGCGGCCGGCGTACCGCGCGACGAGTCCGCAGACGTGCGACTCCGCCGCCTCCCGCGCCCCGCCGGGCGCCATCTCGGCCGCCCATCGCGGGACCGTTTCCTCGAGCAGCAACGGATCGCCCTTGACGGAAAGGTTCTTCTTCTCGGCCCATCGCAGCATACGGTCGAGGGTGTCGAACTCGCGGCGGCCCTGGCGGGGTTCGATCGCGGACCAGTAGAGCGGCACGGTAACCAGGTTGAAGAGGTGCGTCAGCCCGTCCTCATACAGCCGATTCTTCCGCTCGCCGCCCCATTGCCCGAGGGCGAACGCGTTGCATCCGAACAGAAAATCGTGCCGCGTTTGAACGATCTCCACCGCGGCGCCTTCGACGCGGCCGCCTTCGGCGTCGAGGACGCGGACCGTCAGGTCCCGCTGGCGCCAGTTGCGGATGTCGCTTTCGAGGCGGGCCATCAGGACGTGTTCCTTCTCCACGTGGTCCGCCAGCCGCCGCGTGTCCTGGAGGACGTCGGCCAGATGAAGCGCCGCGGAGGCGGTATCGCGCTCGGACACGCGCGCCCCGCCGAGCGTTTTCCACGCGCCCGTAGCGTCGGCCATCGCGGCCAGCAGGTTCCTCGTCTCCGCGCCGAGCGATTCCGACAGGCCGGTAGCAGCGTCCACGGCCGCCGCCGCTTCGGGCGGTTCGTCCGCGCCGTCGCCGTGGAGATGGCCACGCCAGACCGACGCCAGCGACTTGAAAAACTCGAGGCCCAGCGCCCGCGCCCCCGAGTATGCCCCGAACGTCACGTACCCTGCGGACAGCGCTTCCAGGCGCCCGCGCCGCATCTGGAGGTCCGTGAGCGTCTGCTCAGCCCACGCCATCAGGTAGAGCGTCGCCTCGGCCCGCCGCTCCAGCGCGACGGGGTCGTCGAGACGGAACTCCTCGGCGAGCGCGGCGGGCAGGTCGGCCTGGTGCGGGACCTCGATGGGCCGATTCTTGCCGTCCGCCACACGAACCGAAAACGCCCACAGCGCCCCGTAGTCCACGACGCGGACGAGCAGGCGATGCCAACCGCTCTTCAGTTCGACCACGATCTCCTCGGCGTCCGCGCGCCAGGAACGTTTCACGTCGTGCTCGAGAAGCACCCGGCCGTCGATCTCCGCGCGGACCGCGTCGTCGCTCCCCAGGCGCAGGATGTACTTCCCGTCCGCCGGCACGTGGAAGGACGTGTGCGCCAGGGCCGTGCCGGTCGGCGGGTCGGGATATAATCGGCGAAGGTCCACCCGGCCGTTCTCCTCGGCACGGGCCCGGAGCCAGACCCGCCCCAGCGAATAGAGGCCCGGATACCCGACGGCGTCGGGGGGCAAGGCGGGGGCCGAGAGACGCGTCCCCTCGAGGGGTCCGCAGACGGCCCAGTCTCGCAGGAATCCGCCGGTCCCGCGCGCCGCGCACGGGGCTGCCATGGCGAGCAGGATGAGCAGCGCCGCGGCCGGCGTCTGCCACGGATTGGCTCGAAACCGCTTCACGAATCGCTTTCCCTTGAGCGCGGGAAAACACACCGCCTGACGCTACTTTGTCAACTTCGCGCCCCCGTAGGAGGGGATAGCGCGGCGGGCATTCCTGCCCGCCGCGGCGTGGTG
>JBAUDW010000167.1:0-9644 GCA_049678285.1 Phycisphaerae bacterium | reverse complement strand
GAGATGAACGCCGCCACGTGCGCCAGCATGCACACCATCGCCAGCCAGAAGAAGATGACCGCAAAGAAACGGATCGTCTTCAGGGCCGCAACGAACGGCTGGGCGCCGGGGTTCGGCAACCGAACCGCCGGTTCGCGTCGAATTTCCTGAGCCATGGCGCGTCTCCTTGTGGACCGCTCGCTCGGCCCGCCTCCGCCGAGGCTTCGGCGGGTAACCGCTCGCGGCTAGCCCAGGGCCGAAAACGCCCCGCGAGCCACCTCGACGGTCCGACGGATATCCTCGTCCGTGTGGGCGAGGCTCACGAACCACGCCTCGAACTGGCTTGGCGGCAGATAAACGCCCCGGCCGAGCATCCCCTGGAAAAACCGCCCGAAAGCCTCCGTGTCGCACACCCGGGCCCCTGCGTAGTCGGCCACCTTGTCCGCCGTGAAAAAGAGCGTCAGCATGGACCCGACCCGCTGGACCTGTGCCGGGATTCTCGCCTCCCGGACCGCTTCTGCCAAACCTTTTTCCAGACGAGCGGACATGGCTTCAAGCGTTTCGTAAGCGTTCGGCTCGGCCAGGAGGTCCAGCGTAGCGATGCCGGCCGCCATCGCCAACGGATTTCCGGAGAGCGTCCCCGCCTGGTAAACGGGCCCGACGGGGCTGACGCGGGCCATCAGGTCTCGCCGGCCGCCGTACGCGCCGACGGGCAGGCCGCCCCCGATGACCTTGCCGAGCGTCACGAGGTCCGGCCGGACGCCGTAGCGCTGGGCCGCCCCGCCGCGCGCGACGCGAAAGCCGGTCATCACCTCGTCAAAGACGAGCAACACGCCCGTGCGGTCGGCGACGTCGCGCAGGCCCCGGAGAAACCCGTCCGCCGGCGGGACGACGCCCATGTTGCCCGCGACGGGCTCGACCAGAATCGCCGCGAGGCGGTCGCGGTTCTCCCCGCAAACGCGCTCGACGGCCTCAAGATCGTTGTACGGCGCGAGCAGCGTGTGCCCGGTCACCTCCGGCGGGACGCCCGGGCTCGAGGGCACTCCGAACGTCGTCGCGCCCGAACCCGCCTGCACCAGAAGCGCGTCCACGTGGCCGTGGTAGCACCCCTCGAACTTGAGGACCCCCGGCCGGCCGGTGGCCGCGCGCGCGAGGCGCACGGCGCTCATCGTCGCCTCGGTGCCGGAGTTGACGAATCGGACCTGCTCGACGGCGGGCATGGCCTCGGTGATGCGGCGCGCCAGTTCGATCTCCCGCTCCGTCGGCGCGCCGAAGGAGAACCCGCTTTCGATCGCTTGCCGGACCGCCTCGACCACTTTCGGATGGGCGTGGCCGAGGATGAGCGGGCCCCAACTCATGACGTAATCGAGGAAGGCGTTGCCGTCGAGGTCCCAGATTCGGGCCCCGGCGCCGCGGGCGATGAAAAGGGGTTTCCCGCCGACCGCCCCGAAGGCACGGACAGGGCTCGAGACACCGCCCGGCATCAAAACCTCGGCCCGGCGGTAGGCCTCGTCCGATCGCTCCCTCGTCAGGTTCCCCTGCTTGGCCGACATGCGTATCCCCGCAGAAGCGATAAATACCCCAGGGGTATTTATCAGAAGCCCGTCCAGAGGTACATGACCTTGGGCGAGGCGAGGGAGGCCAGTTTCTCGGGCGCCAGGTCGAGCGCCCGGCCGGCCTTGGCGCTCAGGCTCAACAGGCTGCCGAGACTGAACGGTTCGACGTACTCGATGACGCGGGCCTCGTCGATGCCGGCGGCTTCCATGGCGGCCTCGACCACCCGGTCGAAGTAATCCACTTCGTCCACGAGGCCGGCCTGGAGCGCCTCGGGCGCGAGGAAGATGCGCCCTGTCGCCAGTCGCAGGACGTCGTTGCGGTCCATCGCCCGCCCCTCGGCGACGACGTTCACGAACCGCTCGTAGCCGGGCTCGAGAAGGCTCTTCATGAGGTACTCGCGCTGCTCCTCCGAGAGGCCGGCCGCGCCGAACATGTTGGGCCAGTCTTTCTGCTCGCCCATCTTCAGCGTGACGGGGGTGATGCCGAGTTTGTCCTGCATCAGGCCCTGAAGGAAAAACAGTTGGGCGATGACGCCGATCGAGCCGGTAATCGTCGTCGGCTGGGCGATGATGCGGTCAGCGGCACACGCGACGTAGTATCCGCCCGAGGCGGCCACGGAGTCCATGGCGGCGATGATCGGTTTGTCGGTCGCGGCAAGGTACGTCGTCAGGTCGTGATAAATCATGTCGCTGGCCGTCAGGCCTCCCCCCGGCGAGTTGATCCGAAGGATGACGGCCTTGACGCGCGGGTCGTCGGCGGCTCGCTCGATCTGCTTGGCGAGCGACTCGGCCGCCGTCTCGTTGATGATGCCCTCGAGGCGCAGCACGGCGACCTTGCTCGAGGCGGGGCCTTTCTGGACGACCCGTTCGATGAGCGCCTCTTCCGTGACGCCGCCCGTCAGCGAGGCCGAGAACCCCGCCGCCAGACCGATCACGGTCAGCAGCAACACGCCGTTCGCCACGACCGAGAGCGCCAGCAGAATCGTCGCGATGACGGTCCACGCGCCGCCGCGATGCCTCGGGGCCGGTCGAGAATCCGTCGGCCCGGCCGGGCCCGCCGCCGACGGGCTCCCGGGGAAAGGCGACTGAGGCCCGCCCGGCCGCCAGCCATCCATGCCGTTCGTCATGACAATTCCTCCTTTGACACAGTGAGGGAAGATTGTACGGCGGTTCGCGGCGCGGCGTCAACGCCAAAGCGCGGCGGGGCACGTGCCACGGCAGCGAACGTGACCGCCCGCTTCCGCGGGCGGCTCGAAAAGACTTAACGTTTGACCGGGCGGCGGCTCCCCAACTACCATGATGCGAAGGGAGGTTGGCCCCATGGCCAAACGGCTGACGAAACGGGAACGCCTGAGCCGCTCGATCGCCGGCCGGCCGGTGGACCGGCTTCCGGTCGCGCTCTGGCGTCACTTTTTCGTCGAGGAGACCTCGCGCGCGGGGCTCGTCGAGGCGATGGTCCGGTGGCAGGAGACGCACGACTGGGACTTCCTGAAGATCAACCCGCGCGCTTCCTACCACGTCCAGGACTGGGGCAACCAGTACGAGTTCTCCGGCAGCGAACACGTGAAGCCGACGCTCGTGCGGAGCGCGGTGCATGCGGCAGACGACTTTCGGCACCTGGACCTCCTGGACGCGACGGGCGGGGGCGAGGGGCGCGCGGCGCCGGTCCTGGCCGACCACCTCGCGGCCGTGGGCGACCTGCGGAAGGCGCTCGGGCCGGACGTGCCGATGCTGATGACGGTCTTCACGCCGATGAGCATCGCGGCGGACCTGGCGGGTGGGCCGCAGGACCTGGCGGGCCTGGTGCGCGAGGACGCGACGATGGTTCACGTGGGCCTTCGGACCATCACGGACACATTCGCGCGGTTCGCGCGGGCGTGTATCGAGGCGGGGGCGGACGGCATCTTCCTGGCGACGACCCACTCGGCCACCACGACGAACTTCACGCCCGAACAGTACGAGGAGTTCGGCCGGCCGTACGACCTGGAGATCCTCGACGCGGCCGAGGGCGCGACGCTGAACCTCCTGCACGTCTGCAAGTCGCACGCGATGGTGCGCGAACTGGCGGACTATCCTGCGGCGATGCTGAACTGGGACATGCGCGACAAGACGAACCCGCGGATGAACGCGATCGCGCCGCTCGCGCCGGACAAGGCGCTCGTCGGCGGACTGGACCGATTTCTCTTTCCCCAGAAGGGCGCGTGCGGGACGCTCCTGGCCCAGATCGAGGAGACGCGGCGAGAGATGGGCGACCGGCCGTTCGTCGTCGGCTCGACGTGCACCATCGAGACGACGAGCGACCCGGAGGTGGTGATGGCCGTCCGCGAAGCGGTCGAAAAGTAGGCCGGCGACGGAGAAGGCCCATGGCGGAAGCCGCCGAAAAAACAAGCGACGCGAAGCCCGAGGAGCGGGCGTACGACGTCGTCATCATCGGGGCAGGCATCGCGGGGCTCTCGGCCGCCATCTACACGACACGCGAACGCCTCTCGACGCTCGTCCTGGAGAAACTGTATCCCGGCGGGCAGATCCTGACCACAGCGCGGGTGGAGAACTACCCGGGGTTCCCCGATCCCATCGGCGGGATGGAACTGGCGGACCGCCTGAGCCGACAGGCCCAGCGCTTCGGCGCCGAGATCGTTTCGAGCGCGGCCGTTGACCGCCTCGTCCCGTGCCGCCAGGACGGCTGCACCTTCACCGATGTCCACGTCGGCAAGACGCGCCGCCGCGGACGCGCGGTCATCCTTTGCGTCGGCTCGGAGTATCGGAAACTGGGGTGCCCGGGCGAGAAGGAACTGACGGGCTACGGCGTCAGTTACTGCGGGACGTGCGACGCCCCGTTCTACGAGGGCAAGCACGTCGTCGTCGTGGGGGGCGGCAACACGGCACTGGACGAGGGGCTGCACCTCTTGAAGTTTGTCCGACGGCTCACCTACGTCGTTCTCGACCCGGAGTTCCGGGCCGAGAAGATCCTCCTGGAGGAACTCGCCAACCACCAGGACAAGGTCACAACCCACTTCGAGAGCACCGTGACGGAGATCCTCGGCACAAAGAAGGTGGCCAGCGTCCGCGTGAAGCACCTCCGGACGGGCGAGGAAGCCGAGGTCGCCTGCGACGGCGTGTTCGTCTTCATCGGCCTCGAGCCGCAGACGGCGTTCCTCAAAGGGACGCTGGACCTCGACCCCCAGGGCTTCATCCGGACGGACGCCTGCACGCTGCAGACGAGCCTGCCGGGCGTCTGGGCCGCCGGCGACGTCCGGACGGGGTCCCTGAAGCAGGCCGCCACGGCCGCCGGCGAAGGCGTCGTCGCGGCGCTCAACGCCAAGGAATACCTCAAGCGCCAGCACGGAGTCCGCGCGCGGACCTGAAGGGGGTCGGCATCAACCGCTTGCAATGCGCCCGCGCCCGGCCATAATAGATTCGGCGCAGATGCCGGAGGCCGATTCATGGTTGACGAACAGACGATCGCCCGTGCCGTGGATGTCCTGCGCCGTGCCGCAAGGCCGCAGCGGATCATCCTGTTCGGATCCTACGCTCGGGGCCGACCGACCGACCACAGCGACGTGGACTTCCTGGTGGTGGAGGACGATGTGCCGGACGTCACCGGAGAAATGGTCCGTCTGAGGCGGCTTTTGAGCCCGATGCGCATTCCCGTGGACGTCCTCGTGGTCAGCCGGGAACAGTTCGACGAGTGGTCGGACACGCCCGGCAACGTGCTCCACGAGGCCGCCGCCGAGGGAAAGGTGATCTATGAAGCAGCATGATCAGGCCGCCCTGTTTCTCGCCAAGGCCGGCAAGGATGAAGCCCTGGTGGACGAGGTGCTCGGTTCCGAGCGCGTCGCGGACGAGATCGTGGGCTTTCATCTTCAGCAGGCGGCGGAGAAACCGCTGAAAGGTGTCCTGTCGGCCTACGGTGTTTCCTCCCGCCGCACGCATGACCTGCGCGAGTTAATGGATGCCGCGACCGACACCCGCCTCGGCCTGCCCGATGACCTCGCCGACTTGGACATGCTGACACCCTATGCGACCCTGATGCGGTACGAGGGCATTGTGGCCGAGCCGCGGCTGGACCGCGCAGCAGCCCGCCAGATGATCCGCCGGCTGCACCGCTGGGCCGAGGCCAAGGTCCGCTCGGCACCGGCCAGCCCTTGAGGCGGCCGACGGCCTCTCTCCGTTCCGAACCCAAGGGGTTCCTCAAGCGCCAGCACGGAGTCCGCGCGCGGACCTGAAGGCGTGGCGGCCGGTCTCGCGCTCCCCCCACTTTGCGAGGCAAAGGGGCTTGCATCGCCCGGCTTTCGGAGTATAATCCCTCTCTTCGCGGTTGGTGACTCGGACGCCTTGGCGAGGGTTGGACGATGAAAGAGGATATTCACCCGAAGTACGTGGAATGCAAGGTAACGTGCGGCTGCGGCAACAGTTTCGTCACGCGGGCCACGGTGGCGCAACTCGCGGTCGAAGTCTGCTCGAACTGCCACCCCTTCTACACGGGCCAGCAGCGGTATGTGGACACGGCCGGCCGGGTCGAAAAGTTCCAGAAGAAGTACCGGTGGGACGCGCGGCAGGCGGTCACTGCGGCCGAGGCCCAGGCGGCCCAGCGCAAGAAGAAAGCGCCCGCCCGCCAGCCGCCGATGCCCGCGAAACCGAAGGCCAAGAAGCCGAAGCCCCCCGCGGGCGACGAACCGACTGCGTCCGGAAAGAAGCCTGCCGCCAAGGCCGCCGCCCCGGCTCCCCGGAAGAAGGAACCTGCGGCGCCAGCGGCGAAGAAAGAATCGGCGGCGCCGCCCCCCGCGCCCGCGCCGAAGGCCGAGAAACCAGCCAAGCCCGCGCCGGACGCGCCGAAGACAGAGCCCAAGCCCCCCGCATCGCAGGGGGATACCTGAGCGCCGCGATGGAAAAGCAACCCGGCCGGCCCCGGCGCGCCGGGGTCGGCTGGTTTCGTTTCTGCGGCCACCGCCGACCGGGTTTGGGATTGAAAGACCGCCTCACGGAGCGTAAACTTCGACCTCTGCGGACGAAACGGAGAACGCCCTCGTGCCGAATATCGCCGTCCTGGGTTCCACGGGTTCGATCGGGCGGATGACGCTCGAGGTGGCCGCCTCGCTCGGGCCGGAGTACCGGGTCGTCGCGCTCGCGGCGGCCTCGAGCGCCCGCCGCCTGGCCGAGCAGGCGGCCGAGACCGGGGCTGCGTGTCTGGCCGTCGGCGACGACGGCGCCGCCCGCGCCCTCGCCGACGCGCTCCCCAAAGGCGTGAACCCCAAAATCCTCATCGGTCCCGGCGCGCTCGCCGAACTGGCCGCACGCGACGACGTGGACATCGTCCTGTTGGCAGTGGTCGGCGGGGCGGGATTGCCGGCCGCCTTGGCGGCGGTGCGGGCGGGCAAACGCCTCGCCCTGGCGAACAAGGAAAGCCTCGTCATGGCCGGCCGGCTCGTCATGGCCGAGGCCCGGCGCTCGGGCGCCGAAGTCATTCCGGTTGACAGCGAGCACTCGGCCGTCTTCCAGGCGATGGCGTGCGGCCGGCGCGAGGAGGTGCGGCGGGTGATCCTGACGGCGAGCGGCGGGCCGTTCTACCGCCGGCCGGCCGGCGAACTGGAGCGCGTCACGCCCGCCGAGGCCCTCGCCCATCCCACCTGGTCCATGGGGCAGAAGATCACGATCGATTCCGCGACGCTCGTCAACAAGACCCTCGAGGTGATCGAGGCGCATCACCTGTTCGACCTGGAGGCGGACGAGATCGGCGTGCTGATTCACCCCGAGTCCACCGTCCACGCGCTGGTGGAGTTCGCCGACGGTTCCGTCATCGCCCAACTCGGACCGCCCGACATGCGGATGCCCATCCAGTACGCCCTGACGTATCCGGAGCGGCGGAGCGCGCCGTGGGATCGGCTGGACCTGGCGGCCCTCGGTCGGCTGCACTTCGAGGAACCGGATTTCGAGAAGTTCCCCGCCCTTCGGTTGGGGTTCGAGGTGGTCCGGCGCGGGGGGACGCTCGGAGCGGCCCTTTCGGGGGCCGACGAGGTGGCCGTCCAGGCCTTCCTCGCCGGCCGAATCCGCTTCAACGACATCGTGCCGCTCCTGGAGCGCGTTCTGGCGGCACTTCCGTGGAAGTCCGAGCCGGATTTGGACGATATCCTAGCGACCGATGCCCGGTCCAGAGAGGAAGCGACCCGTTGTCTACCGTCCTGCACCTCGTCGAAATAGCCGTTGCCATCGGCCTCCTGATCCTCGTGCACGAACTGGGCCACTTTCTGACGGCCAAGTGGTTCGGCGTGCGCGTCCGCAGGTTCGCCCTAGGCATGGGGCCGGTACTCGTCAAGTGGCAGCGCGGCGACACGGAGTACTCCCTGCGGCCGATTCCCATCGGCGGGTTCGTCGACCTCGCCGGCGAGCATCCCGAGGCCGAGGGCGCCGACGACCCCAAGGCCCTCTGGCGCCGGCCCGTCTGGCAGCGGATCGTCGTCTTCTCGGCGGGCGTCGTGATGAACGCGCTGTTGGCGATCGTCCTTTTTTCGGCGGCGTTTCTCGTCGGCGTCAACGTCATCGCCCCGGTCGCGGGCGAGATCCTGCCCGGTTCCCCCGCCGAGAAGGCGGGCATCCGCGCGGGCGACCGCGTCCTGGCCCTCGGCGTCACGGGCCAAGAGCCCACGCCTATCCAGGCCTTCGACGACCTCATGTACGCCGTGACTCTCGAAAACGCAGGGACGGAATTCACCATCGAGATCGAGCGGCCCGCGGCCGAGGGCGACGAGCCGGTCCGAAAGACGTTCCGCGTCAAGAGTTTCCGTCCCGAGGGATCGCTCGGGCCGATGTTCGGCATCAACGTGCCGCAGGACACCGTCCTCGCGAAGATGCTCACCACCTCGCCCGCTTATCAGGCGGGCCTCGAGGTCGGCGACCGCATCCTGGCGGTGGACGGCGAGCCCATCACGTTCCTGCACCAGGCGGCCGAGGCGCTCGAGCAGGCGCCTGCCGGGCCTGTCGTCCTCACGATCAAGCGCGAGGGCCGGGAGCAGGACCTTCGCATCGACCCGGCCGAGTTGAAGGAGTACCGCTACGGCTTCGCGCCGCCGACCGGCGTCGAGAAGGTGCTCCCGGACAGCCCGGCCGAGAAGGCCGGCATCCAAAAGGCCGACCGCGTCGTCCAGGCGGGCGAGGTCCGCTGGCCCACGCCGAGCCAAATCAGCGAAGTCGTCCAGGCCGCCGGCACCGGCAGTTCGGTGGACCTCGTGCTCGCTCGCGGCGGCGAGCGCATCGAAGTAACCTGCCAAGTCGCCATGATGGACGCCGAGGACGGCCAAAAGCCGATGATCGGCCTCGCCATGGCCGGCGCCGTCGGCGACCCCGTCGAGATCGGCCAAGTGGAAGCGGACGGCGCGGCGGCCCGCGCGGGCCTTCGCCCCGGCGACATCATCCTCTCGGTCGGCCCGAAGGGGAAGATGCCCGGCAACTGGAACGACGTCGTCGCGGAACTGGTGCGGAAGCCCGGAGCGCCGGTGGCTGTCACCGTCGAGCGCGGGAGCCAGGTCGTCGAAACCACGCTCACGCCCGACGCCGTCCCGTACGAGCGGTTCACGCTGGAGGGCATCGCCGCCAAGCCCGTGTACGTCGCCCTGCCGCGAATCTACAATCCCCTGACGGCCGCGGGCGAAGGCCTGAAGCGGACGCGCCTCTGGTTCGGCCGCATCTATACCTCGCTCGCCCAGATGGTCAGGGGCCAAGTCAGCACGCAGACGGTCGGCGGGCCGGTGCTCATCGTCCAGGCGTCGCTCGCCATCGCCGAGCAGGGCCTGGGGACGCTGATGTCTTTTTGGGGGATGCTGGGCGTCTCGCTCGCGGTCCTGAACTTCCTGCCGCTCCCGCCTTTCGACGGCGGGCACGTCCTCTTCGCCATCATCGCGAAGATCAAGGGCAGCCACGTCTCGCTCAAGGTCCAAACCGCTTTCTGGGCGGCCGGGTGGGTGATGGTCGGCCTGCTCATCCTGCTCGTCATGTGGCAGGACATCGACCGGCTGCTGTAGCGCCGACGACGAGCGACGCGAGGCCATTCTTCGCGGACGCCGAATTTCCCCGCGCCAGCGCGTCGCGCGCCCGTTCGAGCGCTTCGGCCTGGGC